>NZ_JBHWJK010000016.1:0-174093 GCF_042731455.1 Streptomyces sp. NPDC059852
GCGCCCCGCGGGAAGTTCCCGCGGGGCGCCGCCCGTTCCGGAATCGTCTGGTCCGGCCCTCGGAGGGACGGACCGGTCGCTCAGGCCTTGCGAGCCCGCGTCGTCTTCGTCGCCGCGGTCTTCTTCGTGGCCGTCTTCTTGGCCGCCGTCTTCTTCGTGGCCGAGGCGCCGGTGGCCTTGTCGGCCGTCCTGGCCGTCGCGGTCCTGCGCGTCGCCGAGCCGGCCGCGACGGTCTTCCTGGCCGTCTTGCGGGGGGCCTTCACGGAGGCGGCGTCGCTGATCCTGTCGGCGTCGAGGATCTCGCGCAGGAACTTGCCGGTGTGGCTGGCCGGGACCGCGGCGACCTCCTCGGGCGTGCCCTCGGCGACGACGAGGCCGCCTCCGGCACCTCCCTCGGGACCCATGTCGACGAGCCAGTCGGCGGTCTTGATCACGTCGAGGTTGTGCTCGATGACGATGACCGTGTTGCCCTTGTCGACCAGGCCGGAGAGGACCTTCAGCAGCTTGCTGATGTCCTCGAAGTGCAGACCGGTGGTCGGCTCGTCGAGGACGTAGACCGTGCGGCCGGTGGAGCGCTTCTGCAGCTCGCTGGCGAGCTTCACGCGCTGTGCCTCACCGCCGGACAGCGTGGTCGCCGCCTGGCCGAGCCGGACGTAGCCGAGACCGACGTCGTTCAGCGTCTTGAGGTGCCGGTTGATCGCCGGGACGGCCTCGAAGAAGTCCATGGCCTCCTCGATCGGCATGTTCAGGACCTCGGCGATGGACTTGCCCTTGTAGTGGACCTCCAGGGTCTCCCGGTTGTACCGGGCGCCGTGGCAGACCTCGCACGGGACGTAGACGTCCGGGAGGAAGTTCATCTCGATCTTGATGGTGCCGTCGCCCGCGCAGTTCTCGCAGCGGCCGCCCTTGACGTTGAAGGAGAAGCGCCCCGGCAGATAGCCGCGGACCTTCGCCTCGGTCGTCTCGGCGAACAGCTTGCGGATGTGGTCGAAGACGCCGGTGTACGTCGCCGGGTTGGACCTCGGCGTACGGCCGATGGGCGACTGGTCGACGTGCACGACCTTGTCGACCAGGTCGTCGCCGTCCACGCGCGTGTGCCGTCCGGGGACGCTGCGGGCGCCGTTCAGCTCACGGGCCAGGTGCGTGTACAGGATGTCGTTGACCAGGGTCGACTTGCCCGAGCCGGAGACGCCGGTCACCGCGGTGAAGACGCCGAGCGGGAAGGAGACGTCGATGTCCTGGAGGTTGTTCTCCCGGGCGCCGTGGACCGTGAGCTGCCGGGACGGGTCGAGCGGGCGCCGGATGTCGGGCACCGGGATGGCCTTCTTGCCCGCCAGGTACTGGCCGGTCTGCGACTCGTCGTTGGCGAGCAGCTCCTTCAGGGAGCCGCTGTGGACGACCTTGCCGCCGTGCTCGCCGGCGCCGGGGCCGATGTCGACGATCCAGTCGGCGACCTTGATGGTGTCCTCGTCGTGCTCCACGACGATGAGTGTGTTGCCCATGTCGCGCAGGCGGACCAGGGTCTCGATCAGCCGGTGATTGTCCCGCTGGTGCAGACCGATGGACGGCTCGTCGAGGACGTACAGGACGCCGACGAGTCCGGAGCCGATCTGGGTGGCGAGCCGGATGCGCTGGGCCTCGCCGCCGGACAGGGTGCCGGCCGCGCGGTTGAGCGAGAGGTAGTCCAGGCCGACGTCGACCAGGAACCGCAGCCGCTCGTTGACCTCCTTCAGCACGCGCTCGGCGATCTTCTTGTCGCGGGCGGTCAGCTTCAGCTCGCCGAGGAAGTCCGCGCAGTCGCTGATGGACATGGCGGAGACCTCGGCGATGGACTTCCCCATGACCGTGACGGCGAGGACGATCGGCTTCAGCCGGGTGCCCTGGCACGAGGGGCAGGGCACCTCGCGCATATAGCCCTCGAAGCGCTCGCGGCTGGCGTCGCTCTCGGCCTCGCTGTGCCGGCGCTTGACGAAGGGGACGGCGCCTTCGAACGGCGTCGTGTAGACACGCTCGCGGCCGTACCGGTTGCGGTACCGCACCTCGATCTGCGTCTTGTGGCCGTAGAGGAGGGCCCTCTTGGCACGCTGCGGCAGACCGGCGAACGGGATGTCCGTCCGGAAGCCGAGGGCGTCCGCGAGAGCGCCGATCAGACGGCCAAAGTAGTCCTTGGTGTGCCCGTGCGACCAGGGGTGGATGGCACCCTCGTCGAGGGACTTGTCCTCGTCCGGGACGATCAGCTCGGCGTCGACCTCCATGCGCGTGCCGATGCCGGTGCACTCGGGGCAGGCGCCGAACGGCGAGTTGAAGGAGAAGGAGCGCGGCTCCAGCTCCTCGAAGGAGAGGTCGTCGTACGGGCAGTAAAGGTGCTCCGAGAACATGCGCTCGCGCTCGGGGTCGTCCTCGGGGAGGTCGACGAAGTCGAGCACGACCATGCCGCCGGACAGGCCGAGAGCGGTCTCGACGGAGTCGGTGAGGCGGCGCTTGGCGGAGTCCTTGACGGTGAGGCGGTCGACGACCACCTCGATGGTGTGCTTCTCCTGCTTCTTCAGCGTGGGCGGGCTGGACAGCTGGATCGTCTCGCCGTCCACGCGTGCGCGTGAGTAGCCCTTGGTCTGGAGGTCGGAGAAGAGGTCGACGAACTCGCCCTTGCGCTCGCGCACCAGCGGCGAAAGGACCTGGAAGCGGCTGCCCTCCGGCAGCTCCAGGACCCTGTCGACGATGGCCTGCGGCGACTGGCGCGTGATGGGGCGGCCGCACTCGGGACAGTGCGGCTTGCCGATGCGCGCGAAGAGCAGCCGGAGGTAGTCGTAGACCTCGGTGATGGTGCCGACCGTGGAGCGCGGGTTGCGCGAGGTCGACTTCTGGTCGATGGAGACGGCCGGGGACAGACCCTCGATGAAGTCGACGTCCGGCTTGTCCATCTGTCCGAGGAACTGCCGGGCGTACGACGACAGCGACTCGACGTAGCGCCGCTGCCCCTCGGCGAAGATGGTGTCGAAGGCCAGCGAGGACTTGCCCGACCCCGACAGGCCCGTGAAGACGATGAGCGAGTCGCGCGGCAGGTCGAGCGAGACATTCTTCAGATTGTGCTCGCGCGCGCCACGGACGATGAGACGGTCGGCCACGCCGGTCCGCACCTTTCTTGAGAGAAGTGACAGGGGCGAGGCCCCGTCATTTCCAGACTAGGGGGAGCCACTGACAACGCCGGTCGGATTCCGTGAGGGACAACAATCCCGGGGCTTCCAGCATGCCCGACGCCGCGATCGAGCCTATAGCACGCGCATTCGATTTATGGTCCACGTTCACCACCTTCACCCAAAGGTGTGGTGGAGCTAATGTCAGGCCCATGATTGATCACGCTCGTGACCTGGAGTCTGTACGCGAGGCGACCGAACGGCTGCTCACCGCAGCCGCCAAGGTGGACAACGCCTCTGTGACCGAGCCGTCACGGCTTCCCGGCTGGAGCCGCGGTCACGTCCTCGCCCACCTCGCGCGCAACGCGGACGCCCTGGTGAACGTCCTCGAGGGACGCCCCATGTACGTCTCCGCTGCCGCCCGTGACGCCGACATCGAGCGGGACGCTCCCCGGCCGCTGGACGTCCAGCTCACCGACGTCCGGCAGAGCGCCGACCGCTTCCAGCAGGCGGCGGCCGTGCCCGCCGACTGGTCCCGCACGGTGGAGCTGCGCAACGGTGTGACGGACACGGCGGCCCGTCTGCCGTTCCGCCGGTGGGTCGAGGTGGAGCTCCACCACGTCGACCTGGGCATCGGATACGAGCTGGAGGATCTGCCCGCCGAGTTCGTGGAGCGGGAGACCGACTTCCTCGCGGAGCGCTTCGCCGGGCACCCGGACGTCGAGCCGGTCCGGCTGACGGACGGCACACGCGTGTGGCGCACCGGACGGGACGAGGACGTGGCCGGGATCACCGTCCGGGGCACCGGAGCCGACCTGCTCGGCTGGCTCTCCGGACGTCGCACCGGCTCCGCGCTGACGGTCGAGGGCGGCGCCCTTCCGACGCTTCCGCCGCTCTAGCCCTCGCAGGAGCGGCCGGCCTTCTCCGGCGTCGGGACGACCGGCCGTGAGCCCCCGCTATAGGCTGCCGCCATGACGTACAGCGGACAGGTGACGGTCGGTGGCCCCGCCGACGTGCACGAGCTCAAGGACCTGATGATCACCAAGATCGCGGTCGGCCCGATGGACAACAACGCCTATCTGCTGCGCTGCCGGGCCACGGACGAGCAACTGCTGATCGACGCCGCCAACGAGGCGGACACCCTGCTGGGCACGATCGGTGACGACGGCATCGCGTCCGTCGTCACCACCCACCAGCACGGCGACCACTGGCAGGCCCTCGCCGCAGTCGTGGACGCCACCGGCGCGCGCACCTACGCCGGACGCGAGGACGCCGACGGCATCCCGGTCCCCACGGACGTCCTCGTCGACGACGGCGACGTCATCCGGGTGGGGCGCGTGGAGCTCACCGCGCGCCACCTGGCCGGGCACACGCCGGGTTCGATCGCCCTTGTCTACGACGACCCGCACGGGCATCCCCATGTGTTCACCGGGGACTGCCTCTTCCCGGGCGGTGTCGGCAACACCCGCAAGGATCCCGAGGCGTTCGCCAGCCTGATCCACGACGTCGAGACCAAGATCTTCGACGTGCTGCCCGACGAGACGTGGGTCTATCCGGGGCACGGGAACGACACCACGCTGGGCGCCGAGCGCCCGCATCTGCCGGAGTGGCGCGCCCGCGGCTGGTGACGCGGCGCCCGTGCCCTCACGGGCCCCGGCGTGCGCGCCCCGTGTGAACGCCGCGCACACGGTGAAGCCACGCGCGCGCTCCCGGCGCGCGCCGGCGCGCGGTCCACTGGTGTCAGCCCCGCGCAGGATGACGGCTCCTGAGCGGAACGGGCCGCCGGTCTTTCCATCCCCGCCCTCGGCCGGCGGCCCCGGCGAACCGTCCTGTCAGGTGTCCGCCCGGCCCTCCCCCGCCAGCGCCGCGACGCGCTCCACGCCGAACGCATACCCCTGCACCCCGCAGCCCGCGATGACGCCGTCGGCCCGCAGGGAGACGTAGGAGTGGTGCCGGAACGACTCCCTGCGGTGGATGTTGGAGATGTGGACCTCCAGCACGGGCAGCCCGTCGCAGGCGTTGAGGGCGTCCAGGATCGCCACGGAGGTGTGCGAGTAGGCCCCCGGGTTGATCACGATCCCGCAGTGGCCGAGCCGTGCCTCGTGGATCCAGTCGACCAGCTCGCCCTCGTGGTTGGACTGCCGGAAGTCGACGGTGCCGCCGTGCGCGGCCGCCGTCCTGGCGCACAGGGCCTCCACGTCCGCGAGGGTATCGGAGCCGTAGATCTCCGGCTGACGCTGTCCGAGCAGGTTCAGGTTGGGGCCGTTCAGGATCATGATGGGGGCGTCGGCGAGGGTGCGGGGCACGGTTCCTCCGGTCCGTTCAGGGTCGTGCGGTGCGGGGCGTGCGGTGCGGGAACCACCGCTGCCCGGACCCCGGTTTATCACGGTGCGGAGCGCGCTCCCCGCCCCTACCCTCTGGGCATGACCATGATCGCCTACCCTCCCAAGCCCTCCCCCGGTGACCGCGTCGCCGTCATCTCGCCCGGAGCGGGTCTGCCCGGTCTCTTCCCGCAGCCCTTCGAACTGGGACTCAAGCGGCTGCGCGAGGACTTCGGACTCGTACCGGTCGAGTATCCGGCGACCCGCAGGATGGGGTCCACGCCGAAGGAGCGGGCGGACGACATCCACGCCGCCTTCGCCGACCCGGACATCAAGGCGGTCATCGCGTCCATCGGCGGGGACGACCAGATCACCGTGCTGCCCTATCTGGACCGGGAGTTGATCCGGGCGAACCCGAAGCCGTTCTTCGGTATGAGCGACAACACGAACCTGCTGATGTTCCTGCGCAACACCGGCATCGTCGCCTACCACGGCACGAGCGTGATGGTCGAGCTCGGCCGCCCCGGCGCCATGAACCCGCGAACCGCCGACTCCCTGCGGGCCGCGCTGTTCACCTCCGGCGAGTACACCCTCACCCCCGCCGAGCGCTGGAACGACATCAACCGCGACTGGGCCGATCCCGCGACCTTCGAGTCGGAGGCGGAGCTGCGGCCCGCCGGCCCCTGGAGCTGGGTCGACGCCGGCCGTGTGGTGGAGGGCCGCACCTGGGGCGGCTGTCTGGAGATCCTCGGCTGGCTGCTGATGGCGGACCGCGAGA
Organism: Streptomyces sp. NPDC059852; assembly: GCF_042731455.1. Lineage (NCBI taxonomy): Bacteria > Bacillati > Actinomycetota > Actinomycetes > Kitasatosporales > Streptomycetaceae > Streptomyces > Streptomyces sp. NPDC059852. The sequence continues at coordinate 6,234 of NZ_JBHWJK010000016.1, forward strand.
TCGCCCACGACCTCTCCGAGTACGACGGCGGCGTCCTGCTGCTGGAGACGAGCGAGGAGATGCCGAGCGGCGAGGAGGTCTTCCGCACCCTGCGGAACATGGGCGAGCGCGGGCTGCTGCAGCGCTTCTCGGCGTTGCTCATGGGCCGCGCGAAAACCTGGTCCTTCGAGCGCCCCAACTCCCCGCAGGAGGCCGCCCGGTACGCCGCCGAGCAGCGCGCGGCCGTCGAGCGCGCCATGCGGGCGTACGCCCCCGAGACGATGATCGTCTTCGACGTCGACTTCGGGCACACCGATCCGCAGCTCGTGATCCCGTACGGCGGCACCGTGCGCGTGGACGGTCCCGCCCGGCGCATCACCGTTACGTACTGATCACCCCCGGCGCGCCCCCACGCCCCCGTAACCGGCGATCACGCTGGGTAGTTGCTCCGGTATGCGCGACGCACGCACCGTAAGGGCGCCCTCCATGCTGCGGCTGGCGAGCGCCTCGCTCGCCGGGACGGCCATCGAGTTCTACGACTTCTTCGTCTACGGGACCGCGGCCGCCCTCGTGCTGGGGCCGTTGTTCTTCCCGACGTTCTCGCCGCTGGCGGGAACGCTCGCCGCGTTCGCCACGTTCGGCGTGGGTTTCGTGGCGCGGCCGCTGGGGTCGGTGCTGTTCGGGCACATCGGGGACCGGCGCGGGCGCCGGCCGGTGCTCGTGGCCTCCCTGCTGCTGACCGGGGGTGCCACGGTCGCGGTCGGCTGTGTGCCGGCGTACGGGACGATCGGCGTCGCCGCGCCCCTGCTGCTGCTCGTGTTGCGCTTCCTGCAGGGGCTGGGGCTCGGGGGCGAGTGGGGCGGGGCCGTGCTGCTGGCCGTGGAGCACGCCCCCGCCCACCGGCGCGCACTGTGGTCGAGCTTCCCGCAGGTCGGTCCGGCGCTGGGCTTCCTGCTGGCCAACGGGGTGGTGCTGGGGTTGTCGGCGGGGCTGTCCGAGGAGCAGTTCGCGTCGTGGGGATGGCGCGTGCCGTTCTGGGCTGCCGGGGTGCTCGCCGTGGCGGGGCTGTGGCTGCGGTCGTCGCTCGCGGAAAGCCCGCGGTTCCTGGAGATCGACGACCACGCGCGCGTGCCGCTCGTCGAGGTGCTGCGCGACCACTGGCGGGTTCTGCTGCTGACGGCCGGGGCGCTGTCGGTCGGTTACGCGATCTTCTACGCGGTGACGACCTGGTCGCTGGCGTACGGCACGGAACGGCTCGGGGCGAGCCGCACCGTCATGCTGACGTGTGTGATGGGCGCGGTGGTGGTGAAGGGCGCGCTCACCCCGGTGATGGCCATGCTCGGCGATCGGTACGGGCGCCGGCCCCTGTGCCTGGCCGGGTGTGCCGCGGCCGCCCTGTGGATGTTGCCGATGGTCGCCCTGCTCGCCACGGGCCGGCCTCTGCCGATGTTCCTGGGCTTCACCGGTGCGCTGATCGCGTTCATCACCATGTTCGCGGTGATCGCCGCGTATCTGCCGGAGCTGTACGCACCCCGGGTGCGCTGCACGGGTGCGGCGGTCGGCTACAACCTCGGCGGGGTCCTGGGCGGCGCGCTCACCCCGATCGTGGCCACCGCGCTCGCGGGGCAGGGCGGCAGGGTGCCGTGGGGCGTGGGGGCGTATCTGACGGGGATCGCGCTGCTCAGCCTGGGATGTTTCGCACTGCTGCCCGAGACTCGCCCGGTGGCGGCGGTGACGACGGCGGCGGAGCCCGCCACCGGATGACGGGAGCCGGTGACGGGCTGCGCGGCCGGCGCGGTCTCAGGGGTTGATCGCGAGTTCCAGATAGGCCGCGAACAGGACCAGGTGGACGCCGCCCTGGAGCGGGGTCGCCCGCCCCGGAACCACCGTCAGCGAGCTCACCACCACCGTCAGGGCGAGCAGCACCATATGGGTGGGGCTGAGCCCGAGGACGAGCGGACCGGAAAGCCAGAGGGAGGCCAGCGCCACCGCGGGGATGGTGAGGCCGATGCTGGCCATCGCCGAGCCGAGGGCCAGATTCAGGCTGGTCTGCACACGGTCCCGGCGCGCGGCGCGCAGAGCGGCGATCGTCTCGGGAAGCAGCACCAGCAGGGCGATGACGACGCCGACGACGGCCTGGTGCAGCCCGGCTGCCTCGACACCGGACTCGATGGTGGGCGAGACGCCCTTGGCGAGGCCGACGACGCCGACCAGGGCCATGCCGAGCAGTCCGAGGCTGGTCAGTGCGGCGCGCTTGGAGGGCGCGTCGGCATGGACGTCGGAGGTGATCACCTCCCCCTTCCGGCTGACGGGCAGGAAGTAGTCGCGGTGCCGGACGGTCTGGGTCGTCACGAACAGGCCGTAGAGGATCAGCGAGGAGACCGCGGCGAACGTCAGCTGCACCGTGGAGAACTCGGCGCCGGGCTTGCTGGTGGTGAAAGTGGGGAGCACCAGGCTCAGGGTGGCGAGCGTGGCGACGGTCGCCAGGGCGGCGCCGGTGCCCTCGGGGTTGAAGACCGCTGTGCGGTGCCGCAAGGAGGCGACCAGCAGGGACAGGCCGACGATGCCGTTGCAGGTGATCATCACGGCCGCGAAGACGGTGTCCCTGGCCAGGGTGGAGCTCTTGTCACCGCCGTCGATCATCAGGGTCACGATGAGGGCGACCTCGATGATCGTGACGGCGACGGCGAGGACGAGTGATCCGAAGGGTTCACCCACCCGGTGGGCGACCACCTCGGCGTGGTGCACGGCGGCGAGGACGGCGCCGGCCAGGACGAGCGTGACCACCGCGACCACAGCGCCGGGCAGGTCCCGCCCCCAGGTGAGGACCAGCAGCACGACCGCGAGCACCGGCACGACGGTCGTCCACCGGGTCGCGAGCGGTCTGAGCCGATCGATCATGGAGTGATCGTCGCAAAGGCTCTTCGGGTTCGCATTGTCTGAGGAGTGCTCGGGCGGCCCTGCGGGCGCCTCGTGGAGCGGGTGGCTCGCGTGTCTCGTGTCGTGGTGCGAAATCGGTCATCTCCTGTACGTCGCGGTCCAGGTCGGGGCCGATCGCCCCGGTGGGCGGTCTGCCGTGCGACGGGAGCGGTGCACGGCGCTTGCCGTGCACCGCTCCCGGTGTCGGTCCTTCGGCGTCCTGCCGCCGGCCGGCGGTCAGACGTCGACGCGGTCCTTGGGAGTGCCCTCCCCGCCCTGCTCCACGGCCTCGGCCGCCGCCTGCTTCCGGGAGGCCCGGAGGCTGGTGATCGTGGTGATGATCAGGACGGAGCAGATCACGCCGAGCGAGACGGGGATGCTGATCTCGGGGACGTGGACCCCCGACTCGTGCAGAGCGTGCAGCACCAGCTTCACGCCGATGAAGCCGAGGATGATCGACAGGCCGTAGCTCAGGTGGACCAGCTTGCGCAGCAGACCGCCGATGAGGAAGTACAGCTGCCGGAGGCCCATCAGGGCGAAGGCGTTGGCGGTGAAGACGATGTACGGGTCCTGCGTGAGGCCGAAGATCGCGGGGATGGAGTCCAGGGCGAAGAGCACGTCGGTCGTGCCGATCGCGAGCATCACGACCAGCATCGGGGTCATGACCCGCTTGCCGTTCTCCTGGATCCACAGTTTCGTGCCGTGGTAGCGGTCGGCGACGCCGAACCTGCGCTCGGCGGCCTTGAGGAGCTTGTTCTCCTCGAACTCCTCTTCCTCCTGGTCGGCGCGGGCCTCCTGGATGAGCTTCCAGGCCGTCCAGATGAGGAAGGCGCCGAAGAGGTAGAACACCCAGGCGAAGCTGGCGAGGATCGCGGCGCCGGCGGCGATGAAGATCGCCCGCAGCACCAGGGCTATGAGGACACCGACCAGCAGGACGCGCTGCTGGTACTGCGACGGCACCGCGAATTTCGCCATGATAAGGACGAAGACGAAGAGGTTGTCGACGCTCAGCGATTTCTCGGTGATGAAGCCGGCGAAGAACTCTCCGCCTGCCTGCCCGCCGCCGAAGAGCAGCAGACCGAGGCCGAAGAGGCCGGCCAGGGCGATCCAGACGACCGTCCAGATTCCGGCTTCCTTGATGGACACGTCATGCGGCTTGCGGCCGATGAAGAAGTCGACGGCGATCAGGGCGGCGAGGCCCACGATGGTCAGGACCCACAAGGTCGTTGAAACTTCCACTGCGCCTCCGGCAGTCGTAACGGCAGATGTCAGCGTCGTCGCGCGCCGGAGGTCTCTTCCACCCACGATGGGCCGACGCCCCGGGATCTGGCCTGATCCGTATTGACGGGTACGCCGCAGCAGACAGGGAGTACTCCCCTCCGTGGGATCAACAGTAACCAATCACCAAGGAAAGGTAAAGCGCTGGGCAAAAGAATCATCAAGTATGCAGGTCAGGCGCCTTTTACCAATGCTTGGCGCGGGCCTCGGCGACCTTCGTCAGCACCTGCTGGAGCACCTGGCTGCCGGGCGGCACGACCGGGGGCTCGTAGGTCCAGGCGTGCCCTACCCAGGGGTCGGCCAGGTGGTCGTCCGGCAGCGGAGTCAGACGTAGCAGCGCCCGCCACAGGGGGTCGAGCAGCGGCCCGTAGGCCGAGGCGTCCTCACGGTCTGCCACCATCATCAGATGGACGCCGACGGCCGGGCCCTCGTCGGCGAGGTAGCGCAGTTGGTTAACGGCCCGGTCGTCGAAGCCGTGCGGGAAGTCGTTGACGATCAGGAGCTGCTGGGAGGTGTCGAAGCCGGGCGGGAGGGAGTCGGGCGCTCCACCGCGCAGCGCCATCTGCACTAGGTCGACGCGCTGGGTGAGACGGGCCAGGACGTCCGTCACGCCGGCCGCCCCCGTGGCAGGCGGGCCCGCGAGCACGCCCGTGCGCACCAGCGGGTCGAGGGCCTGGGCGCCCGAACCCGCCGGGTCGATCACATGCACGGTGAACTCGCCCGCCGGGTAGACCGCGAGAAGCCGGGCCGCGTGCGCCACGGCCGTCTCCATCGCGAGGCGGCGCATGTCGTGGGTGTCGGTGAAGGAGCCATCGAGCGACGCGCCGCGTCCGCTGTCGATCCACAGGCCGCGCTCGAGCGGCAGCCGGATCAGCATCGGGATACGCAGGTCGGCGCACTCGGGCAGATGGAGGTCGCCCAGACGCAGAGCCATGGGGATCTCCATCGGGACGCGGTAGCCGTGCCAGACGGGGTTGTCCCAGCGCGCGAACGCCGGTGGCAGCGCGGGCTCGACGACCTCGGACTCGGCGGTCAGCTGGGCCACGTCCCGGTCGAGGGCCGCCTGGGCCTGGTCGACCAGCTCGGTGTGCCGGGCCTGCGCCGCCTCGCGGGCCGCGTCGCCCTGGCCGCCGATCCTGCTGCGCGGGTCCGACAGGACCTGGTCGAGCTCCTTCTCCATGCGCGACTCGGCGAAGTCGACCGCGCTGCGGTAGGCGGCCGTGGTGCGGGCCAGGTCCTCGAACATGCCCCAGACCTGGTTGTAGAGCCGCTCGTCCATGGACCAGCCGGTGGCGTCACCGGCCACGGGCTGCGCCGGCCTGCCGGGCTCGGCCGGGGGCGCGGTGGGCGGCGGTGGCGGCGGAGCGGAGGTCTGCCGGCGCGGGTGGCTGTAGTCGATGCCGCCGCCGGAGGTGGGCGCGGCCGGCTGGGCGTCGCCGCCCTGGTAGGGAGACTGGGGCGCGGGCTGGCCCGGTATCCCCGGCGTCTGCGTGCCGTAAGGCGACGTCGGCACGGGACCGGACCCGCTGGAGGTGGAGGCGGGGCCGCCCTGGTCCGGGCCGAGAGCCGGTGCGGCCGGCTGCCGGGAGCGGTCGCCGTCAGGGCGGGACGAGGGGGCCGGTACGGAGCGCGCCAGCCCTTGGGCCACCGCCTCATGGATGCCGCCGGCGAGTTGGCGGGCCTCGGCCAGGCCCTGGTCGGTGAAGAGGTCGGCGAGACCGCCCGCGTAGCCCTGGCCGATGGCCCGTACCTTCCAGGCGCCCTGGCGGCGGTAGAGCTCCAGGGCGATCACGGCCGACTCGGTGTCCAGACCGGCCACGGTGAAGCTGGCGATCCCGGTGCCGTCGAGGCCCGTGACCGCGACGAAGGGGGCGGGGACGGCACCGAAGCGGGTCGGCCCCCCGGCGCCGGTCGGCAGGGCGAGCAGCACACTGACCCGGTGGACGGCCTCCGGCATGGCGTCCAGGTCCACCGCGAGACGATGGTCGGCGGCCGCCTGCCGGGAGACCTCCAGGCCGGGCAGGGTGGGGGTGCCGGGATGGGCCACCCAGTCCACGCCGTGGATCCTGCCCTGCTCGTCGCCGAGCGTGGCAGCCGCAACCATCGGCGTGCCGGCCGAGACCCTGATCTCCAGACGGGACTGGGGAAGCGGGTGGTTCTGCCCCCGCACCAGCTCGGCCGTCATGCCCTCGTCCCCCTGTGTCGCTTGTCGTGTCGTGTGCTGCTCGCCGGGCGGGCCTACAGGTGCGGCAGGATCGCCGGCATCAGGTCCTGGAAGGTGCGGCCGTTGGCCGGGGTGCCGAGGGCGGTCATCGTCCAGCCCGCGCCCGCGCGGTGCACCTTCGCCATGATCTGGGCCGTGTAGGCGCCGCCGCCCGCCAGCGTGTAGCGGGCCAGCTCCTGGCCGTTGGTCTCGTCGACGATGCGGCAGAACGCGTTCTGCACCTCCTGGAACGTCTGGCCCGTGAAGGAGTTCACGGTGAAGACGATCTGGTCGATGTGGACCGGTACCCGCGCGAGGTCGACGAGGATGGCCTCGTCGTCGCCGCCCTGGCCGACACCGCCGACGAGGTTGTCGCCGGTGTGGCGGACCGAGCCGTCGTCGCTCACCAGGTGGCGGAAGAAGACGACGTCGACCGGCTGCTTGTCCGCGAAGAGGACCGCGGAGGCGTCGAGGTCGATCTCCCGCGTGCGCGAACCGAACAGGCCGCGCCGGGGAGCCGCCTGCCAGCCGAGACCCATGCGCACCGCGGTCAGGCTGCCCCCGTCGTTCTTCTGCAGACTGATGGCCTGACCCTTGGTCATGTTGACGGTCACGTGCTGATTCCCCTCTCGAACAGTCCCCTGTTGCCCGCGGGCTCCGCGGATGACGAGAACCCTACGCAGGGGCACTGACAGTGACGTACCCCGGTCCCCACTTTGTGTCGGTCTTGCAACACTGCGCGTACGCGCGGGCCGGGTCAACGGGCGAGGACATGGGCCGGTCAGGCGATTCCTGCCTCCTTCATCTGACGCAGCTCCTTCTTCATCTCGGACACCTCGTCCCGCAGCCGGGCCGCGATCTCGAACTGGAGGTCCGCGGCGGCGGCGCGCATACGCTCCGTCAGGTCCTCGATCTGCTGGGCGAGTTCGGCCGCCGGCTGGTCGGTCGGGACGGTCTCCTTGGCCTTGGACCTCCCCTTGGCCGGCTTCGCGGCCTGCGCGGCCTTGCCGCCGAGCGACGGGACGGGCGCCTTGGTGCCCCGGCCGTCCTTCTTCGCCCGGTAGCCGGTGCCGAGCAGTTGCTCGGTGTCGACGTCCTCGCGGGCGATCTGCGCGACGATGTCGTTGATCTTCTTGCGCAGCGGCTGCGGGTCGATGCCGTGCGCCTCGTTGTACGCGATCTGCTTCTCACGGCGGCGGTTGGTCTCGTCGATGGCCTTCTCCATCGCCGGGGTGATCTTGTCCGCGTACATATGGACCTCGCCGGAGACGTTGCGCGCCGCGCGGCCGATGGTCTGGATGAGGGACGTGCCGGAGCGCAGGAAGCCCTCCTTGTCCGCGTCGAGGATCGCCACCAGGGACACCTCCGGCAGGTCGAGGCCCTCGCGCAGCAGGTTGATGCCGACGAGGACGTCGAACTCTCCGGCGCGCAGCTCGCGCAGCAGCTCGACGCGGCGGAGCGTGTCGACGTCGCTGTGGAGGTAGCGCACCTGGATGCCGAGCTCCAGGAAGTAGTCCGTGAGGTCCTCGGCCATCTTCTTGGTGAGCGTCGTGACCAGGACGCGCTCGTCCTTCTCGACGCGGCCGCGGATCTCGTGGACCAGGTCGTCGATCTGGCCCTCGGTGGGCTTGACGACGACCTGCGGGTCGACGAGGCCGGTCGGGCGGATGATCTGCTCGACCTGGCCGTCGGAGCGGGAGAGCTCGTAGGTGCCGGGGGTGGCCGACAGGTACACGGTCTGGCCGATGCGCTCCTGGAACTCCTCCCACTTCAGCGGCCGGTTGTCGAGGGCCGAGGGCAGACGGAAGCCGTGGTCGACGAGGGTGCGCTTGCGGGAGGCGTCGCCCTCGTACATGGCGCCGATCTGCGGCACCGTGACATGCGACTCGTCGATGACGAGCAGGAAGTCGTCCGGGAAGTAGTCCAGCAGTGTGTTCGGCGGGGAGCCGGGCTCGCGGCCGTCGAAGTGCATCGAGTAGTTCTCGACGCCGGAGCAGGTGCCGATCTGGCGGAGCATCTCCAGGTCGTACGTGGTGCGCATGCGCAGCCGCTGGGCCTCGAGCAGCTTGCCCTGCTTCTCCAGCTCGGCGAGGCGCTCGCCGAGCTCCTTCTCGATGTCGTTGACGGCGCGCTCCATGCGCTCCGGGCCCGCGACGTAGTGGGACGCCGGGAACACGTAGAGCTGCTGGTCGTCGCTGATGATCTCGCCGGTGAGCGGATGCAGCGTGGACAGCGCCTCGATCTCGTCGCCGAACATCTCGATGCGTACGGCGAGCTCCTCGTAGACCGGGAAGATCTCGATGGTGTCGCCGCGGACCCGGAAGGTGCCGCGGGTGAACGCGAGGTCGTTGCGCGTGTACTGGATGTCGACGAAGCGGCGCAGCAGCTCGTCCCGGTCGATCTCCTCGCCGACCCTCAGCGGGACCATGCGGTCCACGTACTCCTGCGGGGTGCCGAGGCCGTAGATGCAGGAGACCGAGGCGACCACGACGACGTCGCGGCGGGTGAGCAGCGAGTTGGTCGCGGAGTGGCGCAGGCGCTCGACCTCCTCGTTGATCGAGGAGTCCTTCTCGATGTAGGTGTCCGACTGCGGGACGTACGCCTCGGGCTGGTAGTAGTCGTAGTACGAGACGAAGTACTCGACGGCGTTGTTCGGCAGGAGTTCGCGGAACTCGTTCGCCAGCTGGGCGGCCAGCGTCTTGTTCGGCGCCATCACCAGGGTGGGGCGCTGGAGCTTCTCGATCATCCACGCGGTGGTCGCGGACTTGCCGGTGCCGGTCGCGCCGAGGAGGACGACGTCCTTCTCGCCTGCCTGGATGCGCCGGGCGAGGTCGGCGATGGCCGCGGGCTGGTCGCCGTTGGGCTGGTAGGGGCTGACGACCTCGAAGGGCGCCACCGTGCGTTCGATGCTGGAAACGGGCCGCATGCCATCAACCGTACGACCCGCCACTGACAACGCGGCCCGATCAGTGGTTCTGGGGGGTCCGGGCGGCTCGCTGGACGGTACGGCGGGCGGTGTGCGCCGGGTGGCGGAGCCGGCGCGGGACGGTGGCGTGGGCCGGTACGCCGGGCTTCTCCTCGGCAGGGGGTTCCTCGGGCTGTCCCAGGACCGTCCTGGGCCCGAAGATCATGACGGCTCCGGCGAGGAGGAGGAAGGCGAGCGGGCCGACCAGCATCGGCGCGAGCAGGGAGGCGGGTGAGTCGCCGGCCGTGGCGGGCACGGTGTGATGCAGATGGACGCTGAGGGCGGCCATGCCGGTGTAGTGCATGCCGCTGGCGGCGAGGCCCATGATCAGGCTGGCGCCGACGCTCCAGAGCACACCCCTGACCTGTCCGGCGGCCCAGAGGGCCGCGGTGGCGGCGAGCATCGCTATCAAGACGGAGGCGGCGACGGTGAGCGTGTTGTACTCCAGCCTGCCGTCCAGGCGCATGCCCGCCATACCGAGGTAGTGCATGGAGGCGACGCCCAGGCCGGTGATGGTGCCGCCGGTGAACAGGGCCGTCCCGCGCGCGCCGCGGCTGCCGACGATGAAGATGCCGATGCCCACCATGACGATGGCGAGGGCGAGGCTCGCGAACGTGATGGGCTTGTCGTAGTGGATCGGCGTCTCGTCGACGGTGAAGCCCATCATGGCGATGAAGTGCATGGTCCAGATGCCGGACCCGATGGCGACCGAGCCGAGGGCGAGCCAGGCGGGGCGCCGGGAGCGCGCGACGAGCATCGACCTGGTGGTGCAGCGCAGCCCGAGCGCACCGCCGAGGCAGGCCATGAGGTAGGCCACCAGCGGTGTGACGATCCCGTAGCTGAAACCGTCGACCGTCCCCTGCATACGAGGCTGCCCTTCCGCCTGTTTACATCCCGGAATGTTCGATCGTGCGCCCCCTCCCGGGACCGCCCGAGCGGGCCAGGGTTGAGGCAGAGAGTAACCCCCACCGCAAGGCTCGAACGATTCTCCTGCAAAGAAACACGAGCCTGCCTCAGTTGTGCGGCACGAGTGAGCGGACGGGGCAACTCCGGGCGTTCTGCGGCCGACCCGCACTCCTTCGTCGTTGACCCTGTGCTGTCAGAGTTGAGCTGACCGTGATCTTCGACACGAGGAGTACGTATGCACGCGCGCGCTGTTGCCGCCACGACGGCCGCACTGCTGGGAACGGCCGCCCTGCTGTTTCCCGCTCCCGCCGCCGGCGCGGGCGTCCGGGCGGAGCGACCGACGGTCATCGCCCACCGCGGGGCCTCCTCCTACGCGCCAGAGAACACGTTGGCCGCCGTCGACGCGGCCGCCGGCCTGGGCGTCGAGTGGGTCGAGAACGACGTGCAGCGCACCAAGGACGGCGAGCTGGTCGTGATCCACGACGACAACCTGAAGCGCACCACGGACGTGGAGGAGGTCTTTCCCGGCCGGTCCCCGTGGAAGGTGAAGGACTTCACAGCGGCGGAGATCGCCCGGCTGGACGCGGGCAGCTGGTTCGGGCCGGAGTTCGCGGGCGCGCGCGTGCCGACCCTGAGGCAGTTCGTGGACCGGGTGGAGTCGCACGGGCAGAAGCTGCTGCTGGAGATCAAGAACCCCGAGCTGTACCCGGGCATCGAGCAGCAGATCCTGAAGACGCTGGACGACGAGGGCTGGCTCGACGCCTCGCACCTGGCGGGCCGGCTGATCGTGCAGAGCTTCAGCGCCGACAGCGTCCGTGCCGTGCACGAGCTGCGGCCGACGGTGAAGACCGGTCTCCTCGGCACGCCGTCCGTGGCGGACCTGTCGCGGTACGCGGTCTTCGCCGACCAGATCAACCCGTCGTACACGACGGTCTCCCCCGGCTACGTCTCCTCCGTCCACGAGTTCGACGGACCGCACGGCGGGCCGCTGGAGGTGTTCACCTGGACCGTGAACGACGCGGACACCGCCCGGCAGGTCGCCGGGTACGGGGTCGACGGGATCATCACCAACAGCCCGGACGTGGTGCGGGACGCGTTGCCGGCCGGCTGAGCGGTGCTCCGGGACGCGTTGTCAGTGCCGGCCCGTACGGTGAGCACATGGACAGCCACGGGCAGGACGAGCAGCGGGTGGTGTGGGCCGTCGTCGGCACCGCCATCGGTCCGCTGATGCTGGCCGCCACACGGGACGGCCTGGTCAGCGTCGTGTTCCACGCCACGCCGGAGATACGCGAGAAGACGCTGGAGCGGCTGGCCGCGCGGCTGGGCGCCGATCCGGTCGAGGACTCCGGGTCCGCCCTGCTCGCCGAGCCGATACGGCAGATGGAGGAGTACTTCGCGGGGACGCGCAAGGACTTCGACCTGCCGCTGGACTGGTCGCTGATCTCGGGCTTCAACCGGCAGGTCCTGCGCGAGCTGGCCTCGTCGGTGCCGTTCGGGGCGGTCGTCGGGTACGGCGATCTGGCGGGGCGGGTCGGGCAGCCGGGCGCGGCCCAGGCGGTCGGTATGGCGATGGGCGCCAACCCACTGCCGGTCGTGGTGCCGTGCCACCGGGTCGTGGAGAGCGGCGGCGGCATCGGGGGCTTCGGGGGTGGCCTGGAGACCAAGCGGAAGCTGCTGGCGCTGGAAGGGGTCCTGCCGGAGCCGCTGTTCTGACCGGGGCGCCGTGTCCGAGCGGCGACGAGCGGCGGACCGGCCGGGGTAATCGGTTGGGCCGGCGCTTCGAAGGGGGGAGACTGCGCCCGTGACGACGACATTTTTCACCCGCCCGTACGCGGCCGGTCCGGTGTGTCGCCTTGCGCCGTCCGGCTGGACGCACGCCGCGTCCGGGCAGGCGTCATGACGAGTGTGGAGCGCCGGGCGGCCGCGCCGGCGACACCCCAGGATCTCGCGGCACTGCGGCGTCGGACGTCGGCCGTGCTGATCGCCACGCAGATCCTGGGCGGCCTCGGGGTCGCCACCGGCATCGCGCTCGCCGCGGTCCTCGCCAAGGAGGTCAGCGGCACCGAGTCGCTGTCGGGGCTCGCCCCCACGGCGACCGTCGCGGGCACAGCGGTGCTGTCGATGCCGCTGGCCGCGCTGATGAACGCGCGGGGGCGCCGTCCGGGGCTCGTCCTGGCCTATCTGATCGGCGCCCTGGGCGCCGGGGTCAGCGTGGTCGCGGCCAGGGCCGGAAGCTTCCCGCTGCTCCTGTGCGGGCTGGCGGCGTTCGGCGCGGCCTCCTCGGCGAACCTCCAGGCCCGTTTCGCGGCCGCCGACCTGGCCGAGCCCGAGCAGCGCGCGCGTGCCATCTCGCTGGTCGTGTGGGCGACCACCATCGGCGCGGTGATCGGGCCGAACATCGCGGCACCCGCCGGCCGCAGCGTCACCGGCCTCGGGATACCCGCGGCGGCCGGCCCGTTCCTGTGGGCGGCGGGGATCTTCCTGCTGTCCGCGGTCGTGGTGGCCGTACTGCTGCGCCCGGACCCGCTGCTGACGGCGCGTGCCCTCGCACCGGTGGAGGAGCGGTCGCCCGCGGGGCGCTCCCTGCGCGCGGGCGTGGCCGCGGTGGCCGCCTCGCCGCGGGCCCGGCTGGCCGTCGTGGCGGTCGCCGTGGCGCACACCGCGATGGTGTCGGTCATGTCGATGACCCCGGTGGACCTGGAACATCACGGCGCCGGGATCGAGCTGATCGGGCTGGTCATCAGCGGGCACATCGCGGGCATGTACGCCTTCGCCCCGCTGATGGGCCGGCTGTCCGACCGGCTGGGGCGGCTGTCCGGGATCGGGCTGGCCGTGGGGCTGCTGGCGTGCGCGGTGTTCCTCGCCGGTACGGCGGGCGGCCGGCACGGGCAGACGGCGGTCGGCCTGTTCGTGCTGGGCCTCGGCTGGTCCGCGGGTCTCGTCGCGGGTTCGGCGCTGCTCACGGACTCGGTGCCGCAGGCCGCGCGAGCCGCCGCGCAGGGCCTGTCGGACTTGGTCATGAACGCCTCGGCGGGCATCGGCGGCGCGGCCGCGGGTCTCGTCGTCGCCACGGCCAGCTACGCCTGGCTGAACCTCTTCGCCGCCTGTCTGCTGCTGCCGCTGGCGACGCTGGCCCTGTTCACCCGGAGCGGACGGACGGGAGCCGTCGCGGGCGACTGACACGTGGCCCCCCCCCGCCCCCGAACAAGGCTCCTCTCAAGCCGTCATGGACCGCCGCGGCCGGTGGACGCGTGACGGCTGGCCGGACGGCGTGAGCGGTAGCAGACTCGGATGTGCGCGCAGCCGCTGGTATCCGACTGACTTCCGGAAGACACGGGAGCCGAAGGGACGGAGGTCACGCATGAGCGGAAACAGGGCAGTGGCGTATCTGAAGCCGGGCGCGGTCGAGGTCAGGACCATCGACTATCCGACGCTCGAGCTGAAGGACGGTCCGGGAGTCCATCCTGACAACGTCGGCCGGGTCTGCCGGCACGGGGTGATCCTGAAGATCCTCGCGACCAACATCTGCGGAAGCGACCAGCACATGGTGCGCGGGCGGACGACCGCGCCGGCGGGGCTGGTCCTGGGTCACGAGATCACCGGAGAGATCGTCGAGCGGGGGCCCGACGTCGAGTTCCTCGACGTGGGCGACATCGTCTCCGTACCGTTCAACATCGCCTGCGGGCGTTGCCGCAACTGCAAGGAACGCAAGACGGGCATCTGCCTGAACGTGAACCCGGCCCGGCCGGGCGCCGCCTACGGCTATGTCGACATGGGCGGCTGGGTCGGCGGGCAGGCCGAGTACGTGATGGTCCCCTACGCGGACTTCAACGCGCTGAAGTTCCCCGACCGGGAGCAGGCGCGCGAGAAGCTGCTCGACCTGACCATGCTGTCGGACATCTTCCCGACCGGCTTCCACGGTGTGGTCAGTTCGGGCGCCGGGGTCGGGTCGACGGTGTACGTCGCCGGGGCGGGCCCGGTGGGGCTCGCGGCCGCCGCCTCGGCGCAGCTGCTGGGCGCAGCCGTCGTCATCGTCGGCGACCTGAACGCCGAACGCCTCGCGCAGGCCCGCAGCTTCGGGTGCGAGACGGTCGACGTCTCGCAGGGCAGCGCCGAGGACCAGATCGCGCAGATCCTCGGGGAGCCCGAGGTGGACGCCGCGGTCGACGCGGTCGGCTTTGAGGCACGGGCCCATGGCAAGGACGCCGGGGAGGCGCCCGCCACGGTCCTCAACTCGCTGATGGGCCTCACGCGCGCGGGCGGTGCCCTCGGCATCCCCGGCCTGTACGTCACGGACGACCCGGGTGGCGTCGACCAGGACGCGCAGACCGGCACCCTGAAGGTGCGCCTCGGTCTCGGCTGGGCCAAGAGCCACACCCTGACGACCGGGCAGTGCCCCGTCATGAAGTACCACCGGGGCCTGATGATGGCGATCCTGCACGAGCGGGTCCACATCGCGAAGGCGGTCAACGCCACCGTGATCGGGCTGGAGGACGCACCGGCCGGCTACGCCGACTTCGACCAGGGGGCGAGCCGCAAGTACGTGCTCAACCCGCACGGGGCGCTGGACGGCCTGCAGCGGGTCTGACGCCGGAGGCATGCGGGAGGGGGCCACGCGCGCGTGGCCCCCTTTCCAGGTCACCAGGTCACCTACTCACCAGGTCAGTCGTAATGCCGGGCCTCGAACACATTGCCGTCGGGGTCGCGGAAGTAGAAGCTGCGCGTGGCGTTCCCGCGGGCGCCGAAGGAGTCGCGCGAGATGTCCGACACCGGTGTGCCGCCCTCCTCCAGGCGGGCGCGCAGGGTGTCGAAGTCGTCGCCGGGCAGGGCGAGGCAGACGTGGTTGACGGGGTGGCCGGCGCTCCCCGCGGCGCCGGGCAGCATCTTCATCCGCTCGGCCATGGTGAGCGGCATGAGGTCGATGATCGTCTCGTCGTTGAGGCGGACGGACGGGAACGGCACCGCTCCTTCGGTGAACTCGGTGAGCCGGACGGGCTCCATGCCGACCGTCTTCTCGTAGAAGCCGGCGGCCGCCACCGGGTCGCGGACCCACAGGACGACATGGTCGAGACGTGCGGTGTTGTCCTTCATGCGCTCCAGGCTGGTGTCGTCCCCCACAGGCCGCAAGGGTTTGACCGGCCGCGTGTGTCGCCAGGGATGAGGTGTACCGACAGACAGGAGGCGGTCGCGTGGTGCTGGTGGTGTCGGAGGAAGTGCGGGAGGCGGTCGACGCGCGTCGCCCGGTGGTGGCCCTGGAGTCCACGATCATCGCGCACGGGCTGCCCCGTCCGCACAACCTCCAGGTGGCGCTGGAACTGGAGGACGTCGTACGGCGGGAGGGCGCGGTGCCCGCGACGATCGCCGTGCTGGACGGACGGCCGCATGTCGGCCTCGACAAGCAGCAGTTGGAGCGGATCGCCAACGAGGACGGCATCCGGAAGCTGGGGCACCGGGATCTGCCGCTTGCGATCGCGGCAGGGGCGAGCGGCGCGACGACGGTGTCGGCGACGGCCCAGCTGGCGGCACTGGCCGGTGTGCGGGTGTTCGCGACGGGCGGTCTGGGCGGTGTGCACCGGGAGTGGACGGTGACGCAGGACGAGTCGGCCGACCTGGGACTGCTGGCACGGACCCGCATCACCGTGGTGTGCGCGGGTGTGAAGTCGATCCTGGACGTCCCGGCGACGCTGCAGCGGCTGGAGACCCTGGGGGTGGCGGTGGCCGGGTACGGCACCGAGCGCTTCCCCGGCTTCTATCTGTCCGACTCGGGACACCCGGTGGACTGGACGGTGCGCTCACCGAGGGAGGTGGCGGAGGTGATGCGCGCTCAGGACGATCTCGACGGGCCCCCGTCGGCGCTGATCGTCGCCAACCCGGTGCCGGAGGAGGAGCAGCTCGACCCGGACCTGCACGCGCGTGTGCTGGCCGAAGCGCTGCAGGCGTGCGAGGAGCGCGGCGTGACCGGCCAGGCCGTCACCCCGTTCCTCCTGGACCACCTGGTACGGCACACCGACGGCGCCTCCCTGAGCGCCAACCTGGCGGCGGTGCGCGGCAACGTACGGCTGGCGGGCCGGATCGCGGCGGCCTGGACCGGGATGTGAGCGCGGAGGCGGCCCAGGACCCGGCGCCCTCGCCGGGTGCCCTCCTGGTCGTCGGGGACGTGGTGACGGACGTCGTCGCCCGCCACGACGGGCCGCTCGCCTCCGGCACGGACACGGCGGCGGCCATCCGGACCGTGCCGGGCGGCGCGGGCGCCAACGTGGCCTGCTGGGCGGCGTACCGGGGCTGCGCGGACGTACGGCTGCTGGGGCGGGTCGGGGCGGACGCGGCGGCCTGGCACGAGCGGGAGCTGGTGGCCGGCGGGGTACGGCCCCTGCTCGTCGTCGATCCGAAGGCGCCGACCGGGACGGTGATCTGCCTGGTCGACGGCGGCGCCGCCGCCGAGCGGACGTTCCTCACCGACAGCGGCGCGTCCCTGCGGCTGGACCCCGGGGACTGGTCGGAGGACCTGCTCGACGGGGTCGGGCATCTGCATCTGTCGGGGTATCTGCTGTTCTCGGAGCCGAGCCGGGCGCTGGTGGCGGCGGCTCTGCGGTCGGCACGCGCGCGGGGCGTGCGGGTGAGTCTGGATCCGGCGTCGGCCGGGTTCCTGGTGCGCCTGGGCGCAGACCGCTTCCTGGAGGCGGTGGCGGGAGTGGACGTCCTGCTGCCCAGCCGGGACGAGGCCCGCCTGCTCACGGGAGTGGCCGACGCGGCGCGGGCGGCGGCCGAACTGAGCCGACTGGTGCCGCTGGTGGTCGCCAAGCAGGGCGCGGACGGGGCGCTGGTGGCCCGGGGCGGGGCCGTGTGCGCGCGTCTTCCGGCCGAACCGGCGGAGGCGCGGGACACGACCGGGGCGGGGGACGCCTTCACGGGCGCCTTCCTGGCCGCGCTGCTCAGGGGCACCGGTCCCGAGGAGGCGGCGCGGGAGGGTTGCCGGGCCGGTGCGCTGGCCGTGGGACGGGTGGGTGGCAGACCCCCCTCGGCGACATGAGGCGCTGCAGGTGAGGTCGGGCTGGGCGGCTCAGCCGCCGTTCTCCTCCGGCGCCTTGCGGCCCCACGCCGAGATCATCGGGGCGGTGGCCAGGTCCATGGTGCCGGCGGCCACGTTGGCGAGGTGGCGGTCGATCTCCGCGTCGGTGGCGATGCCTTCGGCGACGAGCCGGTCGCGGATCTGCCGGACGGTGGCGGACTCCAGCGCTGCGCAGGCGGTCGAGGCGAGCGGGAAGTAGGCGTCGGCCTCCACCCGCTGCAGCCCGGCCTCGCGCAGCAGCCGCGGCAGCCGGCGGCCGTAGGAGAGGTCGGCGCCGCGGTCGGCCAGGAGGGTGCGGAAGCCGTTGCGCAGCCGGTTCGCGAGCTGCTGCTCGGGGCCGTGGTCCTCGGGGCAGAGCAGGGGCTGCAGGGCCGGGTCGGCGTCCTCGATCAGCAGGCGGCCGCCGGGCCGCAGGGCGCCGATCATCGACTTCAACGCCTTGTCCCGGTCCGGCACATGGACGAGGACGAGCCGGGCGTGCACCAGGTCGAAGCCCTCGCCCGGGGCCTCGTCGGCGGCGACGTCGTGGACGCGCACCTCGACCGGCGGGCGCGCGGCCGGGGTGAGCCGGGAGGTGTCGATGTCGGTGGCGACGACCCGCCCGGTGGGACCGACCTTCTTGGCCAGCCAGGACACCACCGAGGTGCCTCCGGCGCCGACCTCCCAGCAACGCCAGCCGGGGCCGGTGCCGAGCCGTTCGAGGTGCCGGAACGTCGTGGGGTCGAAGAGTGCGGCGAAGGCGTCGAAGCGCTCGGCTGCCTCGGCCTGCCGGTTGTCGAGGAGGTATCCGTCGGTTCGCGTCATGGGCCGATCATCCCAGTTGCCGCCCTTGTCCGAAGAGGGCGACGCTCGGCCCGCCGCCCCGATTTCCGCCGTTCCCACCGCCGCCGGACCCGGCTGCGCCCGCGTCGTCCACAGGCGGGAACCAAGCGGAATGCGCTGCTCCCACAGGCTCACCCGCGTCTCTCCCCCACCTGGCAGACTGGCGGCCACGACGCACTCCGCGGCGAGAAACACGGCCCGGGGGCCGTCGAGATGACCCGCAGGAGATCCGACGCAGGGACGCAGGGGGGTTCAGATGTCCATGGCAGGCAATCTGCGCAAGGTCACCGGCCTGTCGAAGGTCGGCCGCCTGCGCAAGGTGGCACGGCTGACCCGTCGGCGTCCCCGCGTCGACCTCAGCCATCCGGCCAGGTCCCCGCTGGGCTCCTCGGTGGTGAACTGCGTGATCTATCAGGACGGTGCGCGGGTTCCGGAGAGCGGTGACGCGGCCGAGGCCCTGCGGCGGGTGCGCAAGCGCGGCGGCGGATTCGTCTGGCTGGGTCTTCACGAGCCCACGGACGCAGAGTTCGCCGGCATCGCGGAGCTGTTCGCCCTGCATCCGCTGGCGGTCGAGGACGCGGTGGAGGCGCATCAGCGGCCGAAGCTGGAGCGGTACGGCGACACGCTGTTCGCCGTGTTCAAGACGGTCTGCTACATCGAGCACGAGAAGCTCACGTCGACCAGTGAGGTGGTCGACACGGGCGAGATCATGGTCTTCACCGGCCATGACTTCGTGATCACCGTGCGGCACGGACGGCACGGCTCGCTCGGGCCGTTGCGCGAGGAGCTGGAGTCGGACGCCGAGCAGCTCACCAAGGGGCCGGCCGCGGTGCTGCACGCGATCGCGGACCATGTCGTGGACGACTATCTGAGCGTCATCGACTCGGTGCAGGAGGACATCGACGAGGTCGAGACGGACGTCTTCGCGGAGAACGGCGCACGCGCCGACCCGGGGCGGATCTACCAGCTCAAGCGTGAACTCCTGGAGCTGAAGCGGGCCGTGGTGCCGCTCAGCCGTCCGCTGGAGGAACTGGCCACCGTGCCGATCCGGGTGGTGGCGCCGGAGATACAGGCGTACTTCCGGGATGTCGCCGACCATCTGCTGCGGGTCAAGGAGCAGCTGTTCGCCTTCGACGAGTTGCTGAACTCGATCCTCCAGGCGCATCTGGCGCAGGTCACCGTCGCCCAGAACGAGGACATGCGGAAGATCACGGCGTGGGCCGCGATCATCGCCGTGCCGACGATGGTGTGCGGCGTGTACGGGATGAACTTCGAACACATGCCGGAGTTGCGGTGGACGTTCGGCTACCCGCTCGTGCTGGTCGTCATATCCGTGGCGTGCGTGGTCCTGTACCGCGGATTCCGGCGCAACGGCTGGCTCTGAGCGGCGCCACGCCCCCGTCCGGCACGGCCGGCCGGGCGGAGGCGTCCGGGAGGTGACCCCGTGGGCCGCGGGTCAATGCGTCATCGTCTCCCCGCTGCGGGCGTAGACGCTCTCGGCCCAGTGGCCGATGTCGCCCTCGGGCAGGTTCCGGGCCAGGTCGGCCTCGCTGATCATGCCGACGAGGCGCTTGTCCTCGATGACCGGGAGACGGCGGATCTGGTGCTCCGTCATCTCGCGGAGGACATCGCTGATGTCGGCGTCCGAGGGGATCCAGCGGGGCGTCCCCTGGGCCATGTCGCCGGCGGTCACCTTGCTCGGGTCGTGGCCCATGGCCACACAGCCGACGACGATGTCGCGGTCGGTGAGGATGCCGCAGAGCCGTTCGTTCTGGTCGCTGATGGGCAGGGCTCCGACGCCCAGGTCACGCATCATCTGGGCGGCCCGGTCCAGGGTCTCGTGAGCCGGGATCCACTGGGCGCCGCGGTGCATGATGTCTCCGGCAGTGGTCATGGATTACCTCCCGTTGCCGGACGGCCGGCGCGGC
The DNA here is from genome assembly GCF_042731455.1 of Streptomyces sp. NPDC059852. Classification (NCBI taxonomy): domain Bacteria; kingdom Bacillati; phylum Actinomycetota; class Actinomycetes; order Kitasatosporales; family Streptomycetaceae; genus Streptomyces; species Streptomyces sp. NPDC059852. Next base: position 26,303 of record NZ_JBHWJK010000016.1, read on the forward strand.
GCGGGACGCACCGCTAGTCCCGGCGGAGTCAATTCTCTCCGGGCCCGCGGACCCACGCACCTGGAGCGCCGGGCGCCGCCTCCGGGGCGGCGGCGGGCGGGGAGGCCCCGGTCAGCCGTTCCAGGCGGGATGGCGGGGGTCGTCGGCGCGGACCAGGACGTCGGCCGCGCCGGCCGGGTCGGTCTCCCGGTCGTAGCGCTCGAAGGCCGGAAGGGTCCACTGGTCGGCCTCGGGGGTGCGGCGGCGCAGGGCGCCGGGTGAGAGGAGGACGTGGACGGTCAGATCGAACGGGAACCAGTGCCGCAGGAGGAGGGGGCCGTGGAGCAGGAGCACACCGCCGGGTGGGAGCAGGGTGTAGGCGCTGCGGGTCGCCCGGTCGGTGACCGGGTCCCACAGGTCGGGCAGCACACGGCCGTCACCGCCGGGTTCGAGGGGGCCGAAGACCTCGCGCCACAGGGCACCGGTGTCGAACCAGCCGTCGTAGTAGGCGTCCACGTCCCGGTGCCCGTACTCCAGCCGGACCGAGGCGGGCCGCAGGAAGCCCTCCGCGCCGACGGTGAGGGCGGGACGGCCGCGTACCTGCAGTACCTGGGCGACCCGCTCGGCCAGCTCTCCCGGGCGGGCCGCCGGGGCGCCGTCGAGGGCGACCCGCGGCCAGGCGCCGCCGTCGGCCGGCTTCAGGTCGAGAAGCCGTTCGGCCAGCCGGTCGGCGAGCCGCTCCCAGGTGATCGCTTCGAGTCGCACAGGGCCCATGATGCGGCAGCCGGCGACCTCGGGGCCCGGCGCCCCCGGTGCCGTGGGGCGCGCGGTGGGCCGAGACGTTCCGCGGCCGGGCCGGGAGGGGATGAACCGGGCATGGCAGCGCCCTCGGCCACCCCCGCGACACGCACCGGTCCCCTCGTCGTGCAGCCGCTCCGGAGGCGGCACTGCGCGGCGTGCCACGCGGGGCCGTTGCGGATGCTCGTGCTGGAGGACGGAGCGCCGCGGTGCCTGGACTGTGCCGACCTCGGGCATCTGGTGTTCCTGCCACGCGGCGACACGGCGTTGACGCGCCGGTCGCGGGAGGAGAGCGGGCTGTCGGCGGTGGTCGTCAGGTTCAACCGGCGCAAGGGACGGTACGAGCGGCAGGGCGTCCTGGTGGAGGAGGCGGGGCTCGCCCGGGCGGAGCGGCGCTGCCTGGCGGACGCGGAGGCCCGGCGACGGCGCCGGGCGCGGGACGCGCGGCGGCGCGAGCACGAGGACGCGCGGTTCACGGACGCCTTCGCGGCGGAGATACGGCGGCTGTTCCCGGGGTGCCCACCGGACCGGGCGCGGGACATCGCCGGGCACGCCGCGGTACGGGGCAGCGGACGGGTGGGCCGCAGCGCGGCGGGGCGCGCGTTGTCCGAGGGTGCCGTCACCTCGGCGGTCGCGGCGTCCGTACGGCACCTGGACACCCCGTACGACGACCTGCTGATGAGCGGCCTGCCCCGGCCCGAGGCGCGCCGGCGGATCGCGGCGACGGTGGAGACGGCGTTGCGGGGGTGGCGGGCGGGGGGATCGGGTCTGACGGGCGCCGAGGGATCGGGTCTGACGGGCGTCGAGGGATCGGGTCCGCCGGGTGCCGGGAGTGTGGGTCCGCCGGGCGCCGAAGGAGCCGGTGCTCGAAGGGCTGGAGGAACCGGTCCCTCTGGCGCTCCCGACGCCCCGGCGTACCCGGGCAGTGCCGGCCGCCTCTGACGGGCCGGTCGCGGACGCCGACCGGGCATCACGCGCCGCCGCCCCCGTGACCGCCCTCCGGCCCACACCCCGGAGGCCCCGTCCGACACCGGGGACCTCGCGTCGCCTTCTCCCCGTCACCGTTGGCCAGGCAAACCGCCGAAGGCCCTCGCTCCCATGGACGCTCACGTATGTGATCGGGTCGCTCGGCCATGGGCACCGTATGCGCACAGGGTTTTCCTGGTGGGGAGCTGTGGTGGCGGGAGGGGCCGGGCAGGAACCCGGCGGAACACGGGAGATGACGTTGGACATGATGGACGGGCCGTACTTCGTACTCGTCGTGCTCGGGGTGGTGGGGACCGGCCTGGTGGCGGGCGTCTTCTGCGCGTTCTCGACGTTCGTGATGCCCGCACTCGCCGCGCTGCCCCCGGCGCAGGGCGTGGCCGCGATGAGGGCGATCAACAGGGCCGCGCTGAGGCCGGCGTTCATGCTGCTGTTCCTGGGGGCGGCGGTGCTGTGCGCGGTGATCGCCGTGGTGACCTTCGTGCTGTGGCCGGACGGGGTGACCGTGGAGCTGCTGCTGGGCAGCGCGCTGTATCTGTTCGGTTCGTTCGGGGTGACGATGACGGCGAACGTGCCCCGGAACGAGGCGCTGGCGAAGCTGGAGCCCGGCGCCCAGGAAGCGAGCGCGTACTGGCCGGCGTATGTGCGGGAGTGGTCGGTGTGGAACCACGTCCGCACGGTGGCCTCGGCCGCCGCGACGGTGTCGTACGCGCTGGCGCTCAGCTGATCACCGCCCGGGAAAGCGCTGCCGGCCACCCTGCGCACGTGCCGGACGGGACGTATCGTGGCCGCAAGGGTGCCGCCCGACGAGGCACGGCACACGGACCTGACACACCGACCCGGCACGCGGACGTGATCCGCGGACGCGGCACACGCGCGCGAGGAAGACGGCCATGGCCGATCCCAAGGGTTTCCTGAACACCCCCCGCCAGGACTGGCCGCGCCGGCCGGTCGGGGAACGGGTGAGGGACTGGGACGAGGTGTACGTCCCGGGGGCGCTGCTGCCGATCATCAGCGAACAGGCCGACCGCTGCATGGACTGCGGCATTCCCTTCTGCCACGACGCCTGCCCGCTGGGCAACCTCATCCCCGAGTGGAACGACCTGGTCTCGCGGGAGGACTGGCGGGACGCGGCGAACCGGCTGCACGCGACGAACAACTTCCCCGAGTTCACCGGGCGGCTGTGCCCGGCGCCCTGCGAGGCCGGGTGCGTGCTGGCGATCAACCAGCCCGCCGTCACCATCAAGAACGTCGAGTGCGCGATCGCCGACCGGGCCTGGCAGGACGGCCTCACGCCACCCCGCCCCCCGGACCGGCTGTCGGGCCGGACGGTCGCGGTGATCGGGTCGGGGCCCACCGGCCTCGCGGCGGCCCAGCAGCTGACCCGCGCGGGGCACACGGTCGCCGTGTACGAGAAGGACGACCGGATCGGCGGGTTGATGCGGTACGGCATCCCCGAGTTCAAGATGGAGAAGCACCATCTGGAGCGGCGGATCGAGCAGATGCGTGCCGAGGGGACCCGGTTCCGGACGTCCACGGCGGTCGGACGGGACATCGGGGCGGCCGAGCTGAGGTCCCGCTACGACGCCGTCGTGCTCGCCACGGGGGCCACGGCCTGGCGTGAACTTCCGGTGCCGGGCCGCGAGTTGCGCGGCATCGAGCAGGCGATGGCGTATCTGCCGCTGGCGAACCGGGTGTGCGAGGGGGACCTCGAGTCGTCTCCGATGTCCGCCGCCGGGAAGCACGTCGTCATCGTCGGCGGCGGCGACACCGGAGCCGACTGCCTCGGCACCGCCGTCCGGGAGGGCGCCGCGTCCGTGACGCAGCTGGACATCTACGCCCAGCCGGACGCCGAGCGGGACGACGACGCCGAGCCCTGGCCGACGTATCCGAAGATCTACCGGTTGTCGGCCGCCCACGAGGAGGCGCGGGACCTGGGGTCGGCTCCGGCGGCGGACGCCGACGCCCGGCTGTTCGCCGCGTCCACGCTCCGCTTCTCCGGCGACGACGACGGGCATGTGCGGCGGCTGCACCTGGTCGAGGTGGACGCGCTGCGCCAACCCGTGCCCGGCACCGAGCGGACCCTGCCCGCCGACCTCGTGCTGCTCGCGCTCGGCTTCTCCGGTCCGGACCGCGCGGACGGGCTGGTCGATCAGCTCGGGCTGGAGATGGAGCCGCGCGGCACGATCACCCGGGACGCCGGGTTCGCGACGAACGTGCCCGGCGTGTTCGCCGCCGGGGACGCCGCCCGGGGGCAGTCGCTCATCGTGTGGGCGATCGCCGAGGGACGGGCGGTGGCGGCGGCCGTCGACCGCTATCTGACCGGCCAGTCCCGTCTGCCGGCACCGATATCGCCGTACGACCGGCCGATGACGGTGTAGACGAGGCACAGGTGCGGGTGGCGGCGCAGGCGTGCGGCCGGCTACCGGCCCGCCTGGCGCCGCTCGTCCGTCCCCGCGACCTTGCCCGTCGCCAGGGCCACCCTGTTCCAGGTGTTGATGGTCATGATCAGGCCCAGGAGCTGGGCCAGTTCTCCCTCGTCGAAGTGGGCCGCCGCGTGGGCGTAGACGTCGTCCGTCACACCGCCGCCGGACACCAGGGTGACCGCCTCGGTGAGGGCCAGGGCGGCCTGTTCCCGCTCGGTGAAGAAGTGCCGGGCCTCGCGCCAGACGGCGACCATGTGCAGCCGGTCCTCGCTCTCCCCGGCCTTGCGGGCGTCGTTCGTGTGCATGTGCAGGCAGTAGGCGCAGCGGTTGAGGTGCGAGGCGCGGATCTGGACGAGTTCGACGAGGGCGGGGTCGAGGCCGGCCCGGGCGGCGGCGTCGAGGCCGATGATCGCGCGGAAGACCTTGGGAGCGGCCTTCGCGAAGTCCAGGCGGGTCCGCGCGGCCCCGGCCGCCGTCACCGTCGCGCCGATGTCCGGGACGGCCCCGCCCTCGACTCCGGTGGCATCCCAAGTTCCGTCAGACGTGCTGGTGTTCGTCGTCATGTGCTCCAACCTACGGCGGTCGGCGACCGGCTGTAGGGTGCAATTCCATGGCGGAATCATGGGTCAATTCGGCCGAGCGGATCGGGGCCGACCTGCATCTGGATCTGGCGGCGCACGCCGGTGCGGGCGGCCGGCGGGCCGCGCTGGCCCGGGCGCTGCGCGAGGCCGTACGGGCGGGGCGGCTCGCGCCGGGCACCCGGCTCCCGCCGTACCGTTCGCTCGCCGCCGACCTCGGGGTCGCCCGGAACACCGTGGCGGACGCGTACGCGGAACTGGTGGCCGAGGGCTGGCTCACCGCCCGGCAGGGCTCGGGGACCCGGGTGGCCGAGCGGACCCGGAAGGCCGAGCGGACCCGGGTGGCCGAGCGGACCCGTCCCGCCCGGCGCACGGAGCACCCGTCCCGCGGGGCGCCGGCGCGGGCCCGCGGCCCCCGGCACGACCTGCGGCAGGGCACCCCGGACGCGTCGGCGTTCCCCCGCGCGGCCTGGCTGGCCTCCTACCGGCGCGCCCTGCACCGGGCGCCGAACGAGGTCTTCGGGCCCGGCGACCCGGCCGGACGGATCGAGCTGCGGGAGGCGCTGACCGAGTATCTGGCCCGCGCGCGGGGCGTGCGCACCCGGCCGGACCGCATCGTGATCTGCTCGGGTTTCGCGCACGCGCTGCGGCTGCTGTTCGGGCAGGACCGCGGCGCGCCCGGCGGGGTGCTGCGCGGCCCGCTGGCCGTGGAGGCGTACGGGCTGGGTTTCCACCGGGAGCTGCTCGCCGCCGCGGGCGTGCGGACCGTGCCGCTCCCCCTCGACGAGGACGGCGCCCGCGTCGACCTGCTGGCACGCGAGCGGGCCGTGCTGCTGACCCCGGCGCACCAGTTCCCGACCGGCGGTCCGCTGCACGCCGAGCGCCGGGCCGCCGTGACCGACTGGGCCCGCGCGCGCGGCGCGGTGGTCCTGGAGGACGACTACGACGGGGAGTTCCGCTACGACCGCAAGCCCGTCGGCGCACTCCAGGGACTCGACCCCGAGCACGTCGTCCTCGTCGGCTCGGTCAGCAAGAGCCTGTCCCCGGCGGTGCGGCTGGGCTGGATGGTGCTGCCGGAGCGGCTGGTCGGGGACGTGCTCGCGGCCAAGGGTGAGCGGGAGGCGTGGGCGAGCGTCCTGGACCAGCTGAGCCTGGCCGACCTGATCGCCTCGGGGGCCTACGACCGGCATGTACGGCGGATGCGGCAGCGGTACCGGAGCCGGCGCGACCGCCTCGTGGCCGCGCTCGCCGCGCACGCGCCGCACGTCGAGGTCACCGGCGTCGCCGCCGGACTGCACGCGGTGCTGAGGCTGCCGCCCGGCACCGAGCGGTCCACGGTGAAGGCGGCGGCCTGGCAGGGCGTCGCGCTGGACGGCCTCGCCGCGTTCCGGCACCCGGCCGTGGCGGAGGCGGCCATGCCGGCCCGGGACGGCATCGTCGTCGGCTACGCCACACCCCCGGAGCACGCCTACGAGTCCGCGCTGGAGGCCCTGTGCGGGGTGCTGCCACCGGGGGACGGCGGCTGATCGAACCGGAGGAAGGCCGGGACGCCCTCGGACGGCGGCAGCTGATCGAACCGAAGGAAGGCCGGGACGCCCCCGGACGGCGGCCCACCCCACCGGGAGGACGACCCGGAGGCCCCGTATCGAGCGGGTCTTTCGAACCGTCCCTTCGAACCGTCCGAGAAGCAGCTCCCGGGTGCGTGGCTCGCACCGGCACCGCCGGCCGGCGCTGCTGAACCCGGCACCCGGTACGGGAGGGCCGGCACCGGCTCCGCGAGAGCCGCCCCCGAGTGCCTACGGCTTGCGCCCCACCGCCCCGTACCCCGGGATGATCCCGTCGTCCTGTCCGGGGACGGGATCGCCCAGGTCCGGGTGCCACTGGTGCGGCACCCGCACCCCCGGCTCGACGAGTTCCAGTCCGTCGAAGAACCGCGTGAACTCCTCGCGGGAGCGCAGGGCCAGGGTGACGCCCGCCGCGCGGAGCTTTCCGGCGGCGGCCTCCGACTCCTCGGGCGTGAAGTCGGCGGTCGCGTGGGTCATCACCAGGTAGCTGCCCGAGGGGAGTTCGGACAGCAGGCGGCCGACCAGCTCGTGCGCGCCGTCCTCGTCGGGGACGAAGTGCAGCAGCGCGATGAGCGAGAGGGCCACCGGGCGGTCGAGGTCCAGGACCTTGCGGGCACCGTCGAGGATGGCGTCCGGGTCGCGCACGTCGGCCTGGAGGTACTGCGTGGCGCCCTCGTCGGTCCCGCGCAGCAGGGCCTCGGCGTGCGCCAGCACGATGGGATCGTTGTCGCAGTAGACGACGCGGGCGTCGGGTGCGACGCGCTGGGCGACCTGGTGGAGGTTCGGCTCGGTCGGGATGCCCGTGCCGACGTCCAGGAACTGGCGCACCCCGCGCTGCGCCAGCCAGGTCACGGACCGGTGCATGAACGCGCGGTTGACCCGCGCCATGACCGGCACCCGCGGGTCCAGGGCCAGCATCTGCCGGCCCATGGCCTCGTCCACGGGGTAGTTGTCCTTCCCGCCGAGATACCAGTCGTACATCCGCGCGGGGTGCGGCTTGCTCGTGTCGATCTCGGCGGGGTGCGGCCCGGTCATGGCGAGCTCCCTGAGGTCCGTCGGCAGTACGTCATCAACTCAGCACCAATTTAAGGGAATTGCTGGAACACAACAGGTGAGCAACGGGTCGTGCGGGAGGTCAGGAGAGCAGGAAGTCCGCCTTTCCCGCCTTGGCGCCCTCGATGAACGCCGTCATCTCGTCCGTCGTGTAGATCAGGGCCGGCCCGTCCGGGTCGGTGGACTGCCGGACGGCGATGCGTCCGTCGGCGAGCTTCATCGCCTCCAGGCAGTTGCCGCCGTTGCCCCCGCTCCACGGCTTGTGCCAGCCCTCCGTGCCCAAGTCCCGCGCGGGCATGCCGTTGTAGACGGGTATGCGCGGCTTGATGCGATCCATTCACAGCTCCTTGCGGAGATCCCGCAGGATCTCCTTCGTGCGATGTGCCGTAGCGGCCTGAGCCGCCATGCGGTCCATGACCTCGAGGTGGGTCGCCACCTCGTTGCGCGCGTCGAGGTAGACCGCGCCGGTCAGGTACTCGCTGTAGACCATGTCCGGGAGTTCCGGCATGGCGAATCGGAACAGCACGAAGGGGCCGAACGTGCCGGGATGCACCCCGTTGGCGAACGGGGCGATCTGCAGCGTCACGTTGGGCAGCTTCGTGGCGTCGAGCAGTTTGTCGATCTGGGCGCGCATCACCTCCGGCCCGCCGACATGGCGGCGCAGCACGGTCTCGTCCATCACGGCCCAGATCCGGGGCGCGTCCTCGCGGGTGAGCAGACGCTGGCGCCGCATCCGGAGGGCGACATGGCGCTCGATGTCGTCGGGGCTGGTCTGGCCGATGGCGCCCGAGCGCAGCACACCACGCGCGTAGTCCTCGGTCTGGAGCAGCCCCGGCACGAAGTGCGGCTCGTAGGACCGGATGAGCGCCGCGGCCCCCTCCAGGCTGACGTACATCGAGAACCAGCCCGGCAGGATGTCGTGGAAGCGCTGCCACCAGCCGGGCTTGTTCGCCTCCTCGGCGAGGTGCACGAAGGCCTCGGCCTCCGCGTCGGAGACGCCGTACGCCTTCAGCAGCAACTGGAGGTACGGGATCTTGAGCGAGACCTCGGCCATCTCCATACGGCGGACGGTCGCGGGTGCGACCCGCAGGATGCGGGCGGCCTCCTCCCGCTTGAGACCGGCGCTTTCGCGCAGGTCGAGCAGGCGCCGGCCGAGAACGACCTGGCCCACCGTCGGCGCGGACCGCGGTTCGCTCACGTCCACCTCCAGACACGGGTTCGGCCCCTGGGGGCCGGCTCATCCACCACTGACCGACTCGGTCCCGCCGGCGGGAGCGGGCCCTCCGCACACGGGCGGGGGTGCTGGTCACCGACAGGACGACGGCGCCATTCGAAGATCTGTTCGAAGATCTGGTGGATCTTCGGTGATCCCAACTGGCGCCGCTCGGCTTGCTGTTGCGAGCAGTGTGCCACGCCCTTCCAGAGAGTCATACGGCACTCTGCATTTTTCAGAGTGACACTTGCCAAGTGTTCACGGCGGGGCGATAGTGGCAAGCGTGATTCCGTCCCCGCCCTTAGGAACAGACGCCACTGTGGTCCCCCACGGCCTCGGTGCCGACGGGGCTCCCTCCGCCCGTACGGACTCCGCCGCGGGGAAGGGAGTCGGCCTCCAGCGCGGGGCCGGTGAGCGCCGGTTCCGGTTCGAACTGGCCGCGCACCCGGGTTCCGCCGCCCAGGCGAGACGCCTGACCACGGCGCGGCTGAGCGGGTGGGCGGTGTGCGAGGACACCTGCGAGACGGCGGCGCTGGTGGTGTCGGAGCTGGTCACCAACGCGATCGTGCACACCGCGAGCGAACACATCGTGTGCGAGCTGCACGACGGCGCCGACCTCGTCCGCATAGCCGTACGCGACGAGGGCTGCGCGGCGGGTGAGCCCCACTCGTCGCCCGCGCGTCAGGAGGAGGAGCACGGCAGGGGGCTGCTCCTCATAGACGCGCTGTGCCATGCGTGGGGGGCTCACGAGCACGGTTCCGGACTGATCGTGTGGGCGGAGCTGCCGCGCGCCGCGGCCGGCGACCCGGTGGCAGGCGGGGAGCCGCGAGGCGACCTCGGCTGGGGGTCCCGGCCCAAGCCGGGACCGGCCGGCGGGCCGGACGACGAGGACGAGGCACGGGGACGGCACGACGAGGCACGGGGACGGCACGACGGGACGGGGGCCGCCGCATGGCTGTGATCGGTCTGTCCGGCGGCGGCCAGGCGCTGAGCCTGGACTCGCTCGTCCGTTTCCGCCGCGGGATGCGCACGACGGCCGCTCCGCGCCGCCTGCCCCTCCCGGAGGGCATGACGGCTCCCCTGGGGTGCGACGCGGTGGCGGTCCCCGCCCGCATCGGGCCCCTGGTGCTGCCCCGGCTGCCGCGCGTGGGGTGCGTGTACGCCGACGAGTCGCACTGGTGGTGGATCGTCCCCTCGGACTCGGACTACGCCCTGGAGTGGCCGGAGTCCGTCCGCTACTCGACGGGCGCGATCGTCCCCGACACGCCCCGGCTGATCCATCTGCCGGACGGCACGGTGCCGTACACGCCGCCGATCCCGCTGTATCTGGCGCTGTGCCGGGTGATCGGCACGACCCCGAGCTGGTCCCGCCAGCTCAGCGCGTGACCTTCACCCGACCGAACCGCCCGTACGCCCGCGCGCATCCGCCCGACCGGCCCGCGCCCTCCCACCGCACACGTCCGCCCCGCCATAGTGGGCGCTCGGTCGCTGCGGGTCCGGGGGAGGGCGTGAGGTGGGGAAGAAGCAGGGCGACGAGGACGCCGGGGTGTCGGAGTCGGAGCGGCTGCTGTTCGGCGGACCGCTGCGCTACGACATGGGGTGGAACCAGCACCGTGACGCCTTCCTGGAGCTGAGCCTTCGGGCCATGGTGCGGCGGCTGCCGTCCCTGCTGGCCACCAGCTTCCGGCTGGCCTGGCAGGCCGACCGGCGGGCCGCCCGGACCGTGCTGGTGGCGGAGGTCGCGCGGGGCCTCGCCCAGGCCGTCGCGCTGCTGGCCGTGAACAGCGTACTGGGACGGCTCATCGGCGGCGGGGCCATCGACGAGCGGCTGCGGGACGCCGCTCCCGCGCTCGTCACCATGGCCGCCGTCATGGTCGTCTCGACTCTGCTGCGCGCCGCCTCCACGTACGCCACCGGGCGGCTGGAGCCCAAGGTGGAGCGGGTGGCGACCGAGCTGTACCTGGAGCGGGCGGCGGCCGTGGAGCTGGCCGCGATCGAGGACCACGCCTTCCACAAGCTGCTGGACACGGCGCAGTACGGGGCGGCGTCCGCCCGCCGCATGATCGCGTACAGCACCCGGGTCGTAAACGCGGCCATCTCGCTGATCGCCGCCGCCGGTGTCCTGACCGTGCTGCACCCCGCGCTGCTGCCGCTCCTCGCCACCATGACGCTGCCCAGCGCCTGGAGCGCCCTGACCAACGCCCGGCGCCGTTACGAGTCCTTCCACACCTGGGTGCAGCACGCCCGCGCCGGCCAGCTGATCAGCGGGCTGCTGACCGAGCCGGCCGCCGCGCCGGAGATCCGCGTCCACGGCGTGGCGCCGTTCCTGCTGCGGCACTACCGGGCGATGTCCGAGACCGCCGAGGCGGAGCAGGCGCGCCTCGCCCGGCTGGCGGCGCGCACCGGGCTGATCGCGGCGGCCTGGACGGGGCTCGCGACCGTCGCGACCTATGCGACGCTCGGCGGGCTGCTGCTCGCCGGGACCATGGCGCTCTCGGTGGCCGGTACGGCGGTCATCGCGATCCGGACCGGCTCGTCGAGCCTGGACAGCCTCGTCCTGGAGGTCAACGCGCTCCACGAGGAGGCCCTCTTCGTCGGCGATCTCCAGCGGCTGTACGCGGAGGCCGCCGAGCGGGCGATCCCGGAGGGCGGGGAGCCGCTGCCCGAGGACCCGCGCGAGGTCCGCTTCGAGCACGTCAGCTTCTCCTACCCCGGCGAGTCGTCCCGCCCCGCCCTGGACGACGTCACGCTCACCCTGCCGCTCGGCCGGATCGTCGCGCTCGTCGGCGAGAACGGCTCGGGCAAGACGACGCTGGTCAAGCTGCTCGCGGGTCTCTACACCCCGGACCGGGGCCGCATCCTGTGGGACGACGTCGACGCGTCGGCCGCCGACCGGCACCAGCTCGCCGAGCGCATCGCGATGGTGGCGCAGGACTTCAAGCGCTGGCCGTTCACCGCCCGGGTCAACGTGGCCGTCGGCCGTTCGTCCGCGCCGCTGACCGAGGAGCGGCTGGCCGGCGCGCTCGACCAGGCCGGGGCGCAGGACGTGGTGGCGGACCTGCCGCGCGGCCTGGACACGCTGCTGGCGCGGCACTTCAGCGGCGGTCACGAGCTGTCCGGCGGCCAGTGGCAGCGGCTCGGGATCGCCCGGGCCGCCTACCGGCGCGGACGCATCCTCATCGTGGACGAGCCGACGGCCGCCCTGGACGCCCGGGCGGAGCTGGAGGTCTTCGAGAAGATCCGCGCCCTGGCCTCGGCCGGCCAGACCGTCGTGCTGATCACCCACCGGCTGGCGTCCGTCCGGCACGCCGATCTGGTGCACGTCCTCGACCAGGGCCGGCTCGTGGAGTCCGGCACCCCGGAGGAGCTGCTGGCCACCGGCGGCCTCTACGCGGAGCTGTATGCACTGCAGGCGGACCAGTTCACGGCCCGGGTGCCCGCGCCGGAGCCGCGCTGACCCGGCGCCCGGCCCGCGCTCAGGCCGTGGCGTCCGCCGCCGCGTCACCGCGGACGATCACCAGGAAGGCGTCCGTGGCCAGGTCCATCACGACCTCGGCCGGCAGGCCCTCCATGCGCCGCGCGTGCGCGAACTCCTCGGCCGGCCACGATCCGCGTGGCCCGCCCGCGGGAAAGCGTTCGAGCACCGTTCGCCCGTTCACCATCCTGCACCTCCAGTGGCGTCGTACTTGTAGGAGTTAACGCCAGGGGGGTGCGGATCGCCTCGGCCGGTGACGGTACTGAGACGTACTTGACACCCGTTCACCGCTGTCCGTGAACGGATGGGCACCGTGCATCATCCGGGGCGACGGACCGTGTCAGTCGTCGTACTCGTCGTGATAGCGGACGGGCTTGCCGCCCGCGGGCGCCCCGAAAGCGGACGCGCGCCCCCGGGGCTCCTCCCACTCCTCCTGCCGGCCCAGCGCGGTGAGGTCCAGGAACCCGGTGGTCGAGCCGAGCCCGTCGAGTCCGCGCTCGTACGTCGAGTAGGTGTGGAAGACGCGGTCCCGGTCCCGCAGGAAGCAGCTCAGACCGGGCCGCTCCACCAGCTCGCCGTCACGTTCGAGGGTCGCCTCGAAGTCGTGGTGGAAGCCGGTGCCGGAGGACGAGTACCAGGGGACCGCCCAGCCCATCCGCGCCTTGAACGGCAGGATGCGCGTCAGCGGCGCCCGGGAGACGGCGGCGAAGGTCGTGCCGCGCGCGTGCAGATGCGCGAGCTGGCCGATCTCGTCGAGGAACGCCGAGCAGCCGCGGCAGCCGGTGTCCCACTCGGGCGCGAACATGAAGTGGTACACGACCAGCTGGTGCCGGCCCTCGAACAGATCGAGCAGGGTGGCCTTGCCGTCGCCGCCCTCGAACACGTACTCCTCGGTGATCTCGACCATGGGCAGGGCGCGCCGCTCCGCGTTGAGCGCGTCCCGCGCGCGGGTCGCCGCCTTCTCCTTGGCCAGCAGTTCCTCGCGTGCCGCGCGCCACTGCTCACGCGAAACGATCTCCGGAAGCGACATCGGCGCCCCTTCTGTGCGACGGTCCGTCCGCAGGGGTGACCGCGGCCGTCGCCGGAACTCATCGCCGCGCCGTGGAATTTCTCGGCGGGACCCCTGCTATGTGTCGTACTCCTGGATGCGCCGGCCGTGCCCGCGGTCCAGGAGCGCGGGCAGCCGCTCCCCCAACTCCCGTACGACGGACGGCACGTCGATGGTCAGAAGCTCGCGGTCGCGCATCAGGACCCGGCCGTCCACGATGGTGGTGCGCACGTCGCAGGAGCGGGCGCTGTGCACGAGGGTGGCGGCCAGGTCGTGCACCGGCTGGGTGTGCGGGCCGCTGACGTCGACCAGCACGAGGTCGGCGCGCCGCCCCGGCGCGATGCTGCCGACGGTGTCGCCGAGGCCGACGGCCCGCGCGCTCTGCAGGGTGGCGTGGTGCAGGGCCTGACGGGCGGTCAGCCAGCGGGGGTCGCCGGTCGTGGACTTCTGCACGAGGGCGGTCAGCGCCATCGACTCCCACACGTCGAGGGAGTTGTTGGAGGCGGCCCCGTCGGTGGCGAGCCCGACCGGGACGCCGATCTCGCGCAGCGCCCGGACCGGTGTCGTGGTGGGCCAGCCGAACTTGAGGTAGCCGCGCGGCGCGGTGGCGACGGCGACCCGGCCGCCGGCGTCCCGGAGCGCGGGCAGGTCCTCGTCGAGGATGCCGGTGCCGTGCGCGATGAGGAGGTCGGTGTCGAGGAGGCCGGTGCGCCGGAGCACCTCGACGGGGGTGACACCGTGCCGGGCCAGGCTGGTGGTGGTCTGGTCGCGGTTCTCGGCGGCGTGGAGATGGACGGGGAGGCGGTGTTCGCGGGCGAGGTCCGCGGTGGCCGCGAGGTCGGCGTCGTCCACGGTGTACGGGGCGTGCGGGGCGAGGGCGGTGGTGATCCGGCCGCCCGCTCCGCCACGGTGCGCCAGCGCGAACTCCAGCGATCTCTCCCGGCCCCGGGGCCCCTGCGAGGAGAAGAACGCCTCGCCGAGATGGGCCCTGATCCCGCACTCCTCGACGACGGCGGCGACGGCGTCCATGGAGAAGTAGTGGTCGGCGAAGCAGGTGACCCCGGCCCGGATCATCTCGGCGCAGGCCAGCCGCGCCCCCAACTCCACGTCCCGTGCGGTGAGGTTGGACTCGACGGGCCATACGACGTCGTTGAACCAGGCGTCCGTCGGCAGGTCCTCGGCGACCCCCCCGCGCAGGGCGGCCATCGGGGCGTGGGTGTGGCAGTTGATCAGTCCGGGCAGGGCGATCTGCCCCTGCGCGTCGATGCGTTCACGGGCCGGCACCCCGCCGGCCTCCGCTCCGCTGACGACCGCCTCGACGACCCCGTCGCGGACGATGACGGAGGCGTCCTCGGCGAAGCCGATCTCCTCCCGCTCGTCGTGCGTGAGCACCGTGCACCGGGTGATGACGAGATCGGCGGGAGGAGGCGTCATGGTGTCACGGTACGGCTCCGCGGTGTCCCGCGTGGCCGTTGTGGCGTCAGCCGGCGAGGGCCGACACCGCGGCGGCCTCCGGGACGCGCAGCCCGGTGCGGTGGCGTTCCCCGGCGAGCGCGTCGAGGAGTTCGGTGAGCCGCGCGGTGTGCCGGGGCGTGAGCCCGCCGGTGTCGTCGAGGTGCACGGCGCACGCGGTGGTGGCGTCGACGAGCTGTTCGAGGGTGGCGACGATCTGGTCGGCGCCCTGCGCGTGCCGGGCGAGCGCGGGCAGTTCGGCGGCGGCGAGCGCGACGGCGGCCCGTGCCTCGGCGAGCGTCCGGTACGCCTCGCGGCGCAACGTCCAGCGCACGGCGCGCGGTTCGCGGACGTCCCCGTCCGCGCGGGTACCGGACTCGTCGAGCACATGGGCGAGATAGGCGGAGACGGCGTCCCCGGCCGCCGTGAGCCGCGCCCGCACTCCCCCGCCCCGCTGCCCGGGCACCGGCAGATGGCCGGCGACGAGCACGATCGCGCACGCCAGCAGGGTCTCCCCGATCCGCCCGGCGGACGCCTGCGGTTCACCGCCCACCATGACCAGGGCGAGCACGAGGACGGTGACGACGGCGGTCTGCGCGGCGAAGTGCCGGGTGGCCACGGGGATCAGGGCGCCGCTGACCGCCACGAGCGCGACGAGCCCCGCGGGCCGGGGCAGTACGGCCGCGAGGCCGGCGAAGACCAGCGCGCCGAGGACCGTCCCGGCCGCCCGGCACAGCACGCGGGAGACGAGCGGCCCGAGGTCGGGCTTGACGAGGAAGACGGCGGTGGCCGGCAGCCAGTACCAGTGGGTGTGCTGCCCGTACCAGCGGGCGTGGTGCAGCGCCTGGGCGATGCCCGCGCCGGCGCCGAAGCAGAGCGCGACGCGCAGCCCGTACTCGCGTCCGCCCGCCCCGAGCACGGCCCGGACCCGGTCCCGCACGGTACGGCGGCGGGTGTGCAGGTTCCGGTTCTCCCGGCCCCGGTCGAACGCCTCGGCGGCGTGCAGCAGCGCGTCGTCGAGGGCGCGCAGGGCGGGCGCCGAACGGGAGGGCGCGGGCAGCGGCCCGGTGTGGGTGCCGCCCCGCACGGCGGCGGCGAGCCGCCGGGGTGCCTCGCCGGCCCGGGCGGGCACGGCCTCCCCGGCCCAGGCGAGCGCGGTCGCCGCCTCGGCGAGCGGCAGGGCGGCGGCGTACTGGGCGTGCAGCCGCCGCTCGGCGGAGGAGGACGCGTACCGCCGCAGCCGGGGTCCGGTCAGGGCGTCCTGGGCGTGGTCGAGGGCGGCGGTCAGGGCGGCCCGGCGTGCGGTGGCCCGCTCGGTGCCGGCGGCGTCCAGCAGGGCGGCGACCGCGTCGTACACGTCGGCGACGGCGGCCCGCTCCCCGTCGAACCGGAAGTCGCCGGCGAGGGAGCCCGGCGTGGGCAGCGCCAGCCGCAGCGCGAGCAGCCAGGCCGCGCCGGCGAGGAACGCCAGGGCCCGCTGCCCCGCGCTCTCGGGCAGTGGCATCCCGGCGCCGACGGCCGCGGCGACGAGCACCTGGGTGCCGGCGGCGGAGGCGACGGGCCCGATCGCGCAGACCCCGCCGGCGACGAGCCCGAGCACGGTGAGCACCAGGGTGAGCGGTACGGCGCCCAGGTGGTCCCCGGCGTACGTCCCGCCGAACACCCCGGCGGCCCCGGCCAGCGCGGGCACCCCGATCCGGTGCACGGACGAACGGCGGCTGCCGGGACGGTCGTTGATCCCGGCGAGCATGGCGGCGATGGCGGCGACGACCCCGAGGGTGGCCCGGCCGGCGAGCACCGCCGCGAGCAGGAGGGGCCCGGCGGACAGCGCGCCCCGGACGACCGCGCTCCACGGCACCGGGCCCCGCTGGGCGCGCAGGGCGTGGGCGAGCCAGGGGGGAAGCGGACGGGCCGGGCGCGCGGGGCGGGTCACGGGGCTCCTGTCGGGCGAGGGCGGAGGTGCCTTCGGGCGACGGTGGCCGGGCTGTGGACTGTGCGCTCCACGGTACCGCCCGGACGTGTGGCCAGGGGGACAGCGGTGTTTCGGACGTGTGACGGTCCGGCAGGACGTGGGACGCTCCGGCAGCAGGTCAGAGCGAGGCGAACAGGGTCTCCGCCTCGCTGACGGCCCGCAGCAACGCCTCCGGCCGGGGTTCCAGCCCCGCGAGGACGGCGTCCACGGCCCGCAGTCCGGCCCGCTCCAGCAGCCGCTTCTCGTTGGTCACCCACTCCCCGCGCGCCGCCAGCACGGCGTGCCCGGTCTGGACGGCCGCCGTGGCGACGGCGCCCGCCACCTCCGTGAGCCGGCCGGCCGGGGCGTGGTGCGCCCGGGCGTAGCCGAGGGTGGCGCGGGCGGTGCCGTGCCAGCGCTCGCTCGCCGTGCGCCGCAGCTCCCGGGGGTAGCCGTCCGGGCGCGGCAGTTCGCCGCGCAGCACGCGGTTGATCGCCAGCTCGGCGACCACGAGATAGCTGGGGATGCCGGCGAGGTGGAACAGCAGCGGCTCCACCCGGAACCGTCCCCGCTGCGCCTCCGCCAGTTCCCGCTCGACGACGTCGAGGTCGCGGTAGTGCACGTCGACCCGCCGTCCGTCGACGGTCAGCCACGCTCCCCCGTTGAAGACGCCCCCGCCCCAGCCGCCGACCTCCGACACCTCGCCCTCCCAGCCGGCCGCGCGCAGGTCGTCCGGGTCGAAGGGGCCCCGGTAGTAGACGGCCAGGTCCCAGTCGCTGTCCGGGCGGTGGGTGCCCTGGGCCCGGGAGCCGCCGAGCGCGACGGCCCGGACGGCGGGGAGGGCGGCCAGGCGGTCGGCGAGGGTGCCGAGGAAGACGGTGTCGTCGGGGGCGGTGGCCATGCCGGAAGCGTACGGAGGCGGGTGGCACGCCGCCACGGGGAATCGGGCGGGGGCGGGACCGGCGGAAATTCGGATGCGCGCCAGCCTGCGGGTGCGCATGATCGGCGGATTGGGCACCTCACGGCTCACGACGTCTCAGCATCCCAGGAGCAGCCTTCATGATCCGGCGCGTCACCTCTCCCGCTCTCTTCCCGCCGCCCACGTACTCCCACGCCTGCGTCGTGGAGGCGGGCACGCGGATCGCGTTCCTCGCGGGCGCCGTGCCGCTCGACGCGGAGGGCGGGCTGGTCGGCGAGGGCGATCCCGTGCGGCAGGCCGAGCAGGTCGTGGCCAATCTGGAGGAGCAGCTGCGGTCCGTGGGCAGTGATCTGGCGCATGTGCTGTCGACCGACGTGTACGTGGTGAGCGCGGACACCGCCGTGCTCTCCGCCGTGTGGGAGGTCGTCGAGGCGTCCGGGCTGAGCGCGGGGCCGCACGCGTCGACGTTGCTCGGGGTGGCCTGCCTCGGCTACTCGGGCCAGCTCGTGGAGATCACGGCCACTGCGGCCGTTCCGGAGCCGGAGGGACGGTCGTGAGTGCCGTCGCCCTGCGCCGGGCCACCGCGGCCGACGCGCGCGCCGTCGCCGACGTGTGGCTGCGGTCCTTCACGGCCGCCCTGCCGTCCGTCGTGCGGCCGCACTCCGACGACGAGGTGCGGGCGTACTTCAGCGAGGTCGTGCTGCCGTCGCAGGAGACGTGGGTCGCCGACTGCGAGGGCTCGGTCGTCGGGCTGATGGTCCTCGACGGCGACCGGCTCGCCCAGCTGTACCTGGACCCCGACTGGCGGGGCCGGGGGGTGGGCGACCGGTTCGTGGGCCTCGCCAAGCGGCGCCGCCCGGACGGGCTGAGTCTGTGGACCTTCCAGGTCAACGGTCCCGCCCACCGCTTCTACGCCCGGCACGGCTTCGTCACCGCCGAGACCACCGACGGCAGCGGCAACGAGGAGCGCGAGCCGGACGTGCGGTACGTCTGGCGCCCGGGACCCCGCTGAGCGGGTGTCTCACGTCTTCAGGCCCGCCGCCTCGGCGGCCGTCGTCAGCACCTCCCGCAGCATGGCGGGGGTGAGCCGGCCGGTGAAGGTGTTGCGCTGGCTCACGTGGAAGCAGCCGAAGACGTCGAGCCCGTCGAGCGCGACGCGGGTGCCGTGCGCGAAGGCGGGCCGGGGCCGGGGCACGGTCCAGCCGGCCTCCCGCAGCGCGGGCAGCGTCGCCTGCCAGCCGAAGGCGCCGAGAACGACGACGGCGCGCACGGTGGGCCGCAGCAGCCCCAGTTCCCGTACGAGCCACGCCCGGCAGGTCTCCCGCTCGCCGGGGGTGGGCCGGTTGGCGGGCGGGGCGCAGTGCACGGGCGCGGTGACGCGGACGCCGTACAGCTCCAGGCCGTCGTCGGCGGCGACCGAGGTGGGCTGCGAGGCCAGGCCCACGTCGTACAGGGCCTGGTAGAGCACGTCTCCGGAGCGGTCCCCGGTGAACATCCGGCCGGTGCGGTTGCCGCCGTGCGCCGCCGGGGCGAGCCCGACGATCAGCAGCCGGGCGTCGGGCGGGCCGAAGCCGGGCACCGGGCGGCCCCAGTAGGTCTGGCCGGCGAAGGCGGCGCGCTTGGTACGGGCCACCTCCTCGCGCCAGTCGACCAGCCGCGGGCAGGCCCGGCAGCCGGTGATCCGGCGGTCGAGATCAGCGAGCGCGTCCACCCCTCCACCGTACGGCCCCCGGGTGGGAGGGCTGGGAGGACACCGTCACCGGCCGGGCCCGGGGACTAAGGTCGAGGCATGCCTTCCGAGGACACCGACATCGAGGAGACGGCCGGCGGGACGGCCGGACCGGACGCCGCCGAGGCGCCCGCCGGCCCCAGGACCGACGGTCCGGACACCGACGATCCGAAGATCGCCGCCGCCGTGGCCGCGGCGGAGGCCGCCGTGCCGCAGAACGGCGAGCCCGTGCGGGTCGACAGCTGGATCTGGGCCGTACGGCTGGTGAAGACCCGCTCGATGGGCGCCACCGCCTGCAAGGGCGGCCATGTGCGCGTGAACGGGCAGAACGTGAAGCCGTCACATCTGCTGCGCGTCGGCGACGAGGTCCGGCTGCGGCAGGAGCACCGGGAGCGGGTCGTCGTCGTCAAGCGGCTCATCCGCAAGCGGGTCGGCGCTCCCGTCGCGGCCCAGTGCTACGTCGACAACTCGCCGCCCCCGCCGCCGCGCGAGGCGGTCGCCCCGGCCGGTGTCCGGGACCGGGGCGCGGGCCGCCCGACCAAGCGGGACCGCCGGGAACTGGAGCGGCTGCGCGGCCTGATGGGCGGCGCCGGCGGCCCGGGGCAGCCGCGCGGACGGTGACGGCGTGACCCTCGGGGCGCTCAGGCGCCCCGGTGGGCCGGTCGCCGCAGCCACGTGAGGGAGCCGCGCCGCGCCCAGGCGATCAGGGCCAGCGGCACGATGAGGATGAGCGGGGTCGCCGCGTTCTCCCCGCCCAGGGCGGTCACCGAGACGATGAACGCCCCCACCATGAGCGCGCTCAGCGCGATCGCCGCGACCGACTGGAGCACGGGGATCAACAGGGCGACGGCACCGGCCAGTTCGAGCACACCGATGGTGTACATCCCGGTGCTCCCCCAGCCGAGCCGGTCGAAGGTCTCCGCGGCCGACGGGTGGGCGATCAGCTTGGGCAGCGCGCTCGCGACCGCGTAGAAGAGGGCGAGCACGATCTGCAGGCCGCGCAGCGCGATCCGGGCCCCGCGCCCTCGCGGGGTCGCGGACCGGGCGAGGACGGTACGGGAGGCGGTGGTCTCGGACATGGGTCTCTCCTGGGGGCTGCGGTCCGTGGTGTGCGGTCGCGGAGGTAGACCGGGCGCCGCCCGGGAACTCATCGGCCGCCACAGGACGACCTGGGTACCCGGAGGCTCGGCGATGCTGGAGGAGAGGTGGTTCCCATGCGTTCGGGAAGTGAGCCGAGGACCGCGCGCAGTCCGCTGCGGATCCGCTTCTGGCTGTGCGTGTGGGGCGTGGCCTGGGCCGCCTTCGGCACCGTCGCCTTCGCGATCGCCGGGCGCCCCGGCTGGGCCGTGGCCTGCGGAGTGCTGTGGCTGGTGATCACGATCGACATGATCATGGTCGTCCGGCACATCCGGCAGGGCCCGCACTACCAGCCCGGCCGCGACGTGCCGCCGTACGCGCCCCACGAGGAGCCGGGGCGGCCGCCCGCCCGGCCGCACGGACCGGGCCCGCGCGACCCGCACGGCCCGCCGCCCCCACGCCACGAGGAGCCCTGACGGGAACCCTCAGTCCTCGAACCGGGCCGCCTTGACGTACTCGGGGTTCGGGTCGAGGGCCGCCGCCAGCCGGAAGTGGCGGGTCGCCTGGTCGCGGCGGCCCTGGCGCTCATAGGTGCGGGCGAGCGCGAAGTGCGCGAACGCGTTGTCCGGCTCGCGCTCCAGGACGATGGTGAACTCCAGCTCGGCGGGGCGCAGCTGCGCGGCGGCGAAGAAGGCCCGCGCGCGCAGCAGCCGGGCCGCCGTGTTCTCCGGGTGCGCGGCGATGACGCCGTCGAGCAGCTTGACCGCGCCGCGCGGATCGCGCGCGGCGAGCAGGTGCTCGGCGGCGCGGAAGTCGATGACATGGGTCTCCGGAGTACGTCCGGCGGAACCGCTGATCTCGGGCACGGCAGAGTCCTTCCCTCACTGGGAGGGTTCAACGCCCGGACCGCAAGCCCCTATTCCGGTCGGTGCCGCTCGCTCAGGCCGTCGCGTGAGCCCGGCGCACGAGCTCCTCCCACACGTCCTCCACGCGCCGCCGCAGCTCGTCCAGCGGTACGTCGTTGTCGACGACGATGTCCGCGATCGCCCGGCGCTGCTCGCGGCTGGCCTGCGCGGCCATCCGGGCGCGGGCGTCCTCCTCGGTCATGCCGCGCAGCCGTACCAGCCGGTCCAGCTGGGTGCCGGGACCGGCGTCCACGACGATCACGAGGTCGTACAGCGGGGCGAGGCCGTTCTCGGTGAGGAGGGGCACGTCGTGCACGACGACGGCGTCGTCGGCGGCCGCCTCCTCCAGCTCGCGTGAACGCGCCCCGACCAGCGGGTGCACGATCGAGTTCAGCACGGCCAGCCGCTCGGGGTCGGCGAAGACGATGGAGCCCAGCTTGGGCCGGTCCAGACCGCCGTCCGCCGCGAGGACCTCCTCGCCGAACGCCTCGACCACGGCGGCCAGCCCCGGAGTACCGGGGGCGACGACCTCGCGGGCGATCCGGTCCGCGTCGATCAGGACGGCCCCGTGCTCCACGAGCAGCCGGGACACCTCGCTCTTGCCGGCACCGATGCCGCCGGTCAGGCCCACCTTCAACATGACCGCAACCCTAGACGCCCCCGCCGTCCGTCAGCCGTCGCCCTCCCGCTCGGCCAGGAAACGCTCGAACTCGCGGCCGATCTCGTCGGCGGAGGGGATGTCCACCGGTTCGGCGAGCATGTTGCCGCGGGTCTCGGCGCCCGCGACCGCGTCGTACTGGTGCTCGAGGCCCTCGACGAGGTTGGTGAGCTCCTCGTCGCCCTCGCGGATCTGGCGGTCGATCTCGTTCTGGGTGCGGTGGGCGTCCGTGCGCAGCGCGTGCGCGACGCCCGGCAGGACCAGTCCGGTGGCCGCGGTGACCGCCTCCAGGACGGTGAGCGCGGCGTCGGGGTACGGCGAGCGGGCGATGTAGTGGGGGACGTGCGCGGCGACCCCGAGCACGTCGTGTCCGGCCTCCATCAGCCGGTACTCGACCAGCGACTCGGCGCTGCCGGGCACCTGGGCCTCCTCGAAGGGGCTGGTGTGGCCGGGGACGAGGTCGGTGCGGTTGCCGTGCGGGGTGAGGCCGACGGGGCGGGTGTGCGGGACGCCCATGGGGATGCCGTGGAAGTTCACCGACAGACGCACGCCGAGCCGTTCGACGATCTCCTTCACGGCGGCCGCGAAACGCTCCCACTCGACGTCCGGCTCGGGGCCGGACAGCAGCAGGAAGGGGGCGCCGGTGGCGTCCTGGACGAGCCGCACCTCGATGGCGGGCACCTCGTACCCGGCCCAGCGGTCGCGCCGGAAGGTCAGCAGCGGGCGGCGGGCCCGGTAGTCCACGAGCCGGTCGTGATCGAAGCGGGCGACGACCTGGTGGGGCAGGGAGTCCAGGACGCGCTCGACGATCTGGTCGCCGGTCTCCCCCGCGTCGATGTAGCCGTCGAAGTGGTAGAGCATGACAAGGCCGGCCGACTCCTGGGCGAGCGCCATGTCGACGACGGCCAGGCCCTTCGGCTCCCACGTGT
This sequence comes from Streptomyces sp. NPDC059852, assembly GCF_042731455.1. NCBI lineage: Bacteria > Bacillati > Actinomycetota > Actinomycetes > Kitasatosporales > Streptomycetaceae > Streptomyces > Streptomyces sp. NPDC059852. The sequence continues at coordinate 49,042 of NZ_JBHWJK010000016.1, forward strand.
ACAAATCCTGCGGATCAAGCACAGTGACCGCTCCTCCTCGTGTCCGTATGTGACAACGCCCCTACGGGCGGCGGCATTCCCCGGACGGAGGAGTTCTTGATCGTTTTGTGCCCGGGCGGTGACCGGAACGGCCGGTGGTGTCCGGGAACGGCCGAAGGGCCGCACCTCGGAAGGTACGGCCCCTCGGTCAAGGGCTGGGTCAGCCGGTGAGCGTCAGCTCTGGCCGCCCGCCAGCTTCTCGCGCAGAGCGGCGAGCGCCTCGTCCGAGGCCAGCGCGCCGCTGTTGTCGGCACCCTCGGAGGAGTACGAACCGCCACCGGACGCGACCGGAGCGGCAGCCTCGCCACCCTCGGCAGCGGCCTTCTCGTCCGCCTCGCGGGACTTGATGACCTGCGCCTGGTGCTGCTCGAAGCGCTGCTGCGCCTCGGCGTACTGGCGCTCCCACTCCTCGCGCTGCTTCTCGTAACCCTCGAGCCAGTCGTTGGTCTCGGGGTCGAAGCCCTCGGGGTAGATGTAGTTGCCCTGGTCGTCGTACGACGCGGCCATGCCGTACAGGGTCGGGTCGAACTCGACCGAGGCCGGGTCGGCACCGAAGGACTCGTTCGCCTGCTTCAGCGAGAGGCTGATGCGACGGCGCTCGAGGTCGATGTCGATGACCTTGACGAAGATCTCGTCGTTGACCTGGACGACCTGCTCCGGGATCTCCACGTGGCGCTCGGCCAGCTCGGAGATGTGGACCAGACCCTCGATGCCCTCGTCCACGCGGACGAACGCACCGAACGGAACCAGCTTCGTGACCTTGCCGGGCACGACCTGGCCGATCTGGTGGGTGCGGGCGAACTGCTGCCACGGGTCTTCCTGGGTCGCCTTCAGCGACAGGGAGACACGCTCGCGGTCCATGTCGACGTCGAGGACCTCGACGGTGACTTCCTGACCGACCTCGACGACCTCGGACGGGTGGTCGATGTGCTTCCAGGACAGCTCGGAGACGTGGACCAGACCGTCGACGCCACCCAGGTCCACGAAGGCACCGAAGTTGACGATCGAGGAGACGACGCCGGAACGGACCTGACCCTTCTGGAGGGTGGTGAGGAACGTCTGGCGGACCTCGGACTGGGTCTGCTCCAGCCAGGCACGGCGGGACAGGACCACGTTGTTGCGGTTCTTGTCCAGCTCGATGATCTTCGCCTCGAGCTCCTTGCCCACGTAGGGCTGGAGGTCGCGGACACGGCGCATCTCGACCAGGGAGGCCGGGAGGAAGCCGCGGAGGCCGATGTCGAGGATGAGACCACCCTTGACGACCTCGATGACGGTACCGGTGACGATGCCGTCCTCTTCCTTGATCTTCTCGATGGTGCCCCAGGCACGCTCGTACTGGGCGCGCTTCTTCGAGAGGATCAGACGGCCTTCCTTGTCCTCCTTCTGGAGGACCAGGGCCTCGATCTCGTCGCCGACGGCGACGACCTCGTTCGGGTCGACGTCGTGCTTGATCGAGAGCTCTCGGCTCGGGATGACACCTTCGGTCTTGTAACCGATGTCGAGCAGGACCTCGTCCCGGTCGACCTTCACGATGACGCCGTCGACGATGTCGCCGTCGTTGAAGTACTTGATCGTCTCGTCGATCGCGGCGAGGAAGGCTTCCTCGTTACCGATGTCGTTGACCGCTACCTGCGGGGTGGTGGCGGTGGTCTCGGTGCTGCTCGTCATGTGGGAAAGGGCTCCGGTACGGACATTGAGTCGTAGGTACTGCTACGCCGGGAGCCCGTATCGCTCTGATGAAGCCGGACAGCCAAGGAAGCGCCACACAGGAAAACCCTATGGCGCCTCGACAACCGAGGGGACATACAACAGATGCGAGCGCAGCCTGCTACGTCTGAGGTGCGCAGGCCCGCAGCGCAACTTGTAGCATACGGGGGCAGCCGGGCAGGGTCAATGCGCGAAGCCGCACACCCGGGGCGGATCGCCGCATACCCGGCACGAAACCTGTCTCCACAGGCCACACGCGCCGTGGGAACACCCCTCGCGTGACAGCGCCGGGAGGGGCCGCGCCGTTCAGGTGACGGAAGAGTACGACGAGGGAGCCGATCATCCAAGAGCCCGTATCGCCCGACATTCCGTCCGGCGCCTCCCCCGAACCGCAGGAGCCCGAGGCGACCCGGCGCGCGGCCGGCACCGCGGAGAGCTCCCGCGCCAACCGGGGCTGGTGGGACCGCAACGCCGACGAGTACCAGATCGAGCACGGCACCTTCCTCGGGGACGACCGCTTCGTCTGGGGACCCGAGGGCCTGGACGAGGTGGAGGCCGAGCTGCTCGGCCCGCCCGAGGGACTGAAGAACAAGGACGTCCTGGAGATCGGGGCGGGCGCGGCGCAGTGCTCGCGCTGGCTGGCCGCACAGGGCGCACGCCCGGTCGCCCTGGACATCTCCCACCGCCAGCTCCAGCACGCGCTGCGCATCGGGAGCGCCTTCCCGCTGGTGTGCGCCGACGCCGGGGCGCTGCCCTTCGCCGACGGCTCGTTCGACCTGGCGTGCTCGGCCTACGGGGCGGTGCCGTTCGTCGCCGACCCGGTGCTGGTGCTGCGGGAGCTGCGGCGGGTGCTGCGGCCCGGCGGCCGGTTCGTCTTCTCCGTGACCCACCCCATCCGCTGGGCGTTCCCGGACGAACCCGGGCCCGAGGGTCTGTCGGTCTCGGCCTCCTACTTCGACCGCACCCCGTACGTGGAGCAGGACGAGGAGGGGCGCGCGGTCTACGTGGAGCACCACCGCACGATCGGCGACCGGGTGCGGGACGTGGTGGCGGCCGGGTTCCGGCTGGTGGACCTGGTGGAGCCGGAGTGGCCGGCCTGGAACAGCTCGGAGTGGGGCGGCTGGTCGCCGCTGCGCGGCAGCCTGATCCCGGGCACGGCGATCTTCGTGTGCGAGCGGGACTGACGCGGCCGCCCGCGGCGGGGCCGGTCGTGGGGCGTACGACACTGGGGGCGTGATCCGCTACGACGCCCTGGACGCGCTGCCGGTGCGCGGCGCCCTGCCCGCCCTGACCGACGCTCTCGACGGGCCCGGCACCGCGGTGCTGGTCGCCCCGCCCGGCACCGGCAAGACGACGCTCGTGCCGCTCGCCCTCGCGGGCCTGCTCGGCGAGGGGCCGGGGCGGCGGGTCGTGGTCGCCGAGCCGCGCCGGATCGCCGCGCGGGCCGCCGCCCGGCGGATGGCGTGGCTGCTGGGCGAGCGGCCCGGTGAGAGCGTCGGGCACACCGTGCGCGGGGAGCGGGTCGTCGGGCCCCGTACCCGGGTGGAGGTCGTCACGACCGGGGTGCTGCTCCAGCGGCTCCAGCGCGACCCGGAGCTGGCCGGTGTGGACGTGGTGGTGCTCGACGAGTGCCACGAGCGGCATCTGGACGCGGACACCGCGGCCGCCTTCCTGTGGGACGTCCGCGAGACGCTGCGGCCGGAGCTGAGGCTGGTGGCCGCGTCGGCGACGACGGACGCGGACGGGTGGGCGCGGCTGCTGGGCGGCGCGCCGGTCGTCGTGGCCGAGGGCGCCGCGTATCCGGTGGAGACGGTGTGGGCGCCGCCCGCGCGCCCCGTACGGCCGCCGCACGGGACGCGGGTCGATCCGGCGCTGCTCGCGCACGTGACCTCGGTGGTGCGGCGGGCGCTGGCCGAGCGGCCGGGCGACGTGCTGTGTTTCCTGCCGGGGGTCGGGGAGATCGCGCGGGTCGCCGGGCAGCTGGGCGATCTCGGGGACGTGGAGGTGCTGCAGGTGCACGGGCGGGCGCCGGCCGCCGTGCAGGACGCGGTGCTGTCGGCGGGCGACCGGCGCAGGGTGGTGCTGGCGACGTCCGTGGCGGAGTCCTCCCTGACGGTTCCCGGCGTGCGGGTCGTCGTCGACTCCGGGCTGGCGCGCGAGCCCCGTGTCGATCACGCGCGCGGGCTGAGCGCGCTGACGACGGTACGGGCCTCGCAGGCGGCCGGACGACAGCGGGCGGGCCGGGCCGGGCGGGAGGCGCCGGGGAGGGTGTACCGCTGCTGGGCCGAGGCGGAGGACGCGCGGCTGCCCCGTTTCCCGGCACCGGAGATCAAGGTGGCCGATCTGACGGCGTTCGCGCTGCAGGCGGCGTGCTGGGGTGACCCGGACGCGGGCGGGCTGGCCCTGCTGGATCCGCCGCCGGCCGGGGCGATGGCGGCGGCGCGGAGCGTGCTGACGGCCGTCGGCGCCGTGGACGCCGACGGGCGGGCGACGGAGCGGGGCGCCTCCCTGACCCGTCTCGGACTGCATCCCCGGCTGGGCCGGGCCCTGCTGGACGGGCCCGGCGCGGCCGCCGAGGTGGTGGCGCTGCTCAGCGAGGAACCCCCGCGGGAGTACGGCGACGATCTCGCGGCGGCGCTGCGGACGGCCCGGCGCGGCGGCGACGCCTATGCGGGGCGGTGGCGGGCGGAGGTGCGGCGGCTGCGGTCGGGCGCCGGAACCCGTGGCGGCCCGGACGCCCCGGACGACCGCACGGTGGGGCTCGTCGCCGCGCTGGCGTTCCCCGAACGGGTGGCGAGGGCGGACGGCGGCTCCTATCTGATGGCGTCGGGCACACGCGCGGAACTCGCCGAGGGCAGCCCGCTGCGGGGCGCCCCGTGGATCGCGGTGGCGGTCGCGGACCGGCCGGTGGGGCGCGGGCACGCGCGCGTGCGGCTCGCCGCCGCGGTGGACGAGGACACGGCCCGCTCGGCGGCGGCCTCCCTGTACCGGGAGGGCGAGGAGGTGCACTGGGCCGACGGCGACGTGGTGGCCCGGCGGGTCGAGCGGCTGGGCGCGATCGAGCTGACGGAACGCCCGCTGCCGGGCGCGGACCCCGCTCTGGTCCGGGCCGCCCTGGTCGACGGGTTGCGGCGGGAGGGGTTCGGGCTGCTGCGCTGGTCGCCGGACGCCGTGGTGCTGCGGCAGCGGCTGGCGTTCCTGCGGCTGCACCGGGGCGACCCGTGGCCGGACGTGTCCGACGAGGCGCTGCACGCGCGCGTGGACGAGTGGCTGGAGCCCGAGCTGGGCCGGGCCAGGCGGCGGGCGGACCTGGGGCGGATCGACGCCGGGCAGGCGCTGGCACGTCTGCTGCCGTGGGCCACGGGCGAGGCGGGGCGGCTGGACGAGCTGGCCCCGGAGCGGGTCACCGTGCCGAGCGGCTCCCGGATCCGCGTCGACTACGCCGATCCGGAGCAGCCCGTCCTCGCCGTGAAGCTGCAGGAGATGTTCGGGCTGGACACGTCCCCGGCGGTCGCCGGGGTGCCGCTCCTGGTCCATCTTCTCTCCCCCGCCGGGCGCCCGGCGGCCGTCACCGCGGATCTCGCCTCGTTCTGGCGGGACGGCTACCGGGGTGTCCGGGCGGAGCTGCGCGGCCGCTACCCGAAGCATCCGTGGCCGGAGGACCCGGCGTCCGCCGAGCCGACCCGGCACACCAACGCGCGGCTCAGGCGGTGACGGGTTCCGTCTGGGTGTCCCGCGCCGCCTCGGGGCCGCCGGGGCGGCGGCCGGGATGAGAACAGGTCGCGCACAGGCCGAAGGGGCGCCCGGCGGCCGGACGCCCCTTCATGGAGTGCGGTGGTGGTTAGGCGGAGGGTGAGGCGCTCTCCGTGGGCTCCTGCGACGGTTCCGGCTCCGACGTCTCGGCCGCGGCGACCTTCAGCTCGACCGTCAGGGTCGCGCCGCCCGCCGTGGTGATCCGCAGCAGGAAGGTGCCGGTGGTGTCGTCGGCGTACAGCTTCGGCAGTTCCAGCAGGCCCTTGTCGTCGGTCTTCAGACCGGTCAGGGTGCGCACCGGCTTGCCGTCGGCGTCCTTGAAGAAGGGGCCCTTGTCGTTCTCCGCCGGGTCGTCGGCCGATTTGATCAGGGTGGCGGTGGCTGCGACCTTGTCCGCGACGGCTCCCTTGTGGGTGGCCTTCACCTCGACCCGCTCGGCGAACTCGCCACCGGGCACGCAGGTCAGCGCGGTGTCGCCGGTGCGGGCCAGGGTGTCGGCGGCGCGCTCGGTGACGGTGGCCGTGTAGTCCAGGCCGGGGATCACCCGGCCGACGACGGTGGCCCGGACCTTGAACGCGCCGGTGTCCTCGCCCGCCCGGAGCGCCGGGGCGACCGCCTTGCCGGAGCCGTCCGTGAGGACGGCGGCGTACTTCTCGCCGGTGCTGAAGGTGGCGTCGGTGTCGCCGGTGATGGTGAAGCGGACGCGGACCCGGGCGACGGCCTTGCCGGACTCCGTCTCGGCGCGGGCGCTGATCCTCTCGGTGAAGGTGTCGCCCGCCATCGCGGTGAGCTTCGCGGTGCCGGCGTCTTCCAGGTGGTCCACCGTGTCGGTGGGGGTGGGCGCCGTGCCGGGCGGCGGGGTCGGCTTCGGGCTGCCGGAGCCGCCGTCGCCCGGCTCGGACCCGCCGGGCTTCGACGGCGTGGTGGGCTTCGCCGGGGAGGAGGGGCCGCCCGGTGCCGACGGCGGGGCGGGCGGCGTGGGCGACGGCGTCGGGTGGGTGCCCGCCGCGTCGTCGCTGCGGTCGGACGGGAGGGTGCCCGTGCCGTCCGGGATCTCGTGGGTGCCCTTGCGGTAGTAGTCCAGCCACCTGCGGACGAGCTGGAGGTAGTCCTGGGAGTTGTTGTAGCTCAGGATGGCGCGGTCGAGGTCGCCGTCCTCGGCCAGGTTCCAGCCGAAGCGGCACAGGTAGTGGCCGGCGGCGAGGGCCGCGTCGTAGATGTTGTTGGGGTCCTTGCGGCCGTCGCCGTTGCCGTCGCGGCCCGCCCACTCCCAGGTGGAGGGGATGAACTGCATGGGGCCGACGGCACGGTCGTACCGGCTGTCGCCGTCGTAGGCGCCGCCGTCGGTGTCGCTGATGTTCGCGAAGCCGGCGCCGTTGAGCTGCGGGCCGAGGATCTTGGACAGCGTGGTGCCGTCGGCGTCGACCCGGCCGCCGCGGGCCTGGCCCGACTCGACCTTGCCGATGGCGGCGAGCAGCTCCCAGGGCAGGTTGCAGCCCGGCTTGGACGACCGCAGCGAGGCCGCCGCCTTCTTGTAGGCGTCGAGGACCGTGGCGGGTATGCCCGCCTCACCGGCCGCCGGGGTCACCGTGGTGTCCGCGGACGGGGCCGGGTTGGGGCTGTTGAGCGGCGGAAGGTCCGTGTAGTACGGCGAGTTGCCGGTCGCGCTGTCGGCGGCGGGGGCGTCCGGGGACGGCTGGGTGCCGGTGGTCACCTTTCTGCCGGCGCCGTCGGTCGTCACTCCCGGAGCCTGGGACGCGGCCAGTGCCGCGACCACGACCGCGGCGACCGTGGTGTTCACCGCCCCCTTGCGGAGCCTGCCGAATTCCGCCGCCATGTGGTGGACCCCTCCCGTGGACGCCCTGACGTCCGTGTCGGTCTGCCGGACCCGCCGTGCCGGGCCCGCTCCTGTAGTGACGATCGACCCGCCACGACAGTTGCCCTCGCGGCGACAGTTACGTCGCCGTTCATCTGTTCGTACGCGGGTCCCGGCACTGTGACCCAGGCGACCCTACGACAACTTCCCTTACCCGCACACCCGTTGCTGCCCGATTTTTCCCGGTTGGCCGCACGCCGTTCGCCGGGCGGGCCGTCCCGCATACTGGCTCCGCCGACGAGGGGGGCCGGACCGGTCCCGTCAAGACCGCATCCGAGGAGCCCTGTTGCCGTTCACGCTCAGCCACGCGGCCGCCGTCCTGCCCGCCCTGCGCACCGACGGGACCGGCCGGGCCGGATTCGTGCCGGCGGTCCTGGTGGCCGGCTCGTTCGCTCCCGACATGACCTACTACGCGGCGAGTGTCCTGTCCGGGGCCATGGAGTTCGGGGACGTCACGCACTCCGTGCCGGGCGTGCTCACCGTCGACGTCGTCATCGCCTGGGCACTGGTGGGGCTGTGGCTGCTGCTGCGCGAGCCGCTGGTGGCGCTGCTGCCGGCCCGGCTCCAGGCGCGGCCGGCCGTCCTGCTGCGGTGCGGGGCGCCCCGCGCGCGGGTGACGCCGGGGCTCGCGGCGCGCTGGTACGTCTCCGCCGTCCTCGGCGGACTCACCCATGTGGTGTGGGACGCGTTCACGCATCCCGACCGGTGGGGGATGCGGGTGTTCCCGGTGCTCGGTGACGAGGTCGCGGGGTCGCCGCTGTACTGGTACCTGCAGTACGGGGGGTCGGCGGTCGCGGCCGTCGTCATCGCGGTGTTCGTGACGGTGGCGCTGCGGCGCGCGCGGGTGGCCGGGCCGGCCGGGGGTCCGGTGCGCGGGGTGCCGGTGCTGTCCGTGCGGGACCGGTGGGGGGCGTTCGTGGTCGTCGGCGGGTGCGCGGCCGTGGCGGCGTTCCAGCGGGCGTCGCGGTGGTGGGAGTACTGGGGGGCCACCGCGAAGTACTGGGAACTGATCCCGACGCTGTGCTTCGGCGCGGGCGCCGGGCTCGCCGTGGGGCTGCTCCTGTACGGCGCCGCCGTCAGGCTGTGGCGTCCGGTCCCGGTCCCTGGCAGTACGGGGACGGGTGGTGCCGAGCGGGAACCGAGCCGGCCGGGGGTGCGGTGACGGTGCCCTTGCCGGAGGCCGACGGGATCAGGGTCAGCGCAAGCGCCCAGTAGGAGCGGGCGAGTTCGGCCCAGTCGCGGAGCCGTCGGGTCAGACGGCGGCGGACGGCCGTCAGGGTGCGGCGCACCGTGCCGGCGAGTTCGGTGGGGATGCGGGCGGTGCTGGCGGTGGGGGCGAGGGCCCGGCCCTGCGGGGGTGTGGGGGGCAGGGGCCAGTCGGTGGGGGCCGCGGCGCCGGGTGCCGTCCGGCGGTTGAGCGTGTGTATACCCATGTCGGCATCCTTACGGGCTGGGGATGCCGGGGGCGTTCTGGCGGGGGCCACGTGGGTGACCTTGTCCGGGGCGCCTGTGCGTGTGCCGGGGGCGGTGTGTTTTCGCGGGTGCGGGTGGGTGGGGGCTGGTCGCGCAGTTCCCCGCGCCCCTGAGGGGTGGTCCGGGGCGGTGTGTTGTGTGCGGGCCGTGGGGGGTGCTCGCGCAGTTCCCCGCGCCCCTGAGGGGGTGGTCCCGGGCGGTGTGTTGTGTGCGGGCCGTGGGGGGTGCTCGCGCAGTTCCCCGCGCCCCTGAAGGTGTGCCTTCGGCACGGCGCCGGGCCGGGGGGTCTCCGGCCCGGCGATCGTCCGTGGTGGCTAGTGGGCCGCTGATTCCCAGTCGGGGCCGGCGCCGACCGAGACGCCCAGGGGAACCCTGAGGTGGACCGCGTTCGACATTTCGCGGCGGACCAGTTCCTCCGCCGTCTCGCGCTCGCCCGGGGCGATCTCCAGGACGATTTCGTCGTGGACCTGGAGGAGCATGCGCGAGGCGAGGCCGGACTCGCGCAGGGCCCGGTCCACGTTGAGCATGGCGATCTTGACGATATCGGCCGCCGTGCCCTGGATGGGCGCGTTCAGCGCCATGCGCTCGGCCGCCTCGCGGCGCTGGCGGTTGTCGCTGTTGAGGTCGGGCAGATAGCGGCGACGGCCGAAGAGGGTCGCCGTGTACCCGGTGGCCCGCGCCTCGTCGACCGCGCGGCGCAGATAGTCGCGGACGCCGCCGAACCGCTCGAAGTACGCGTCCATCAGGGTGCGCGCCTCGGCCGCCTCGATGTTCAGCTGCTGGGAGAGGCCGAAGGCCGACAGCCCGTACGCGAGGCCGTACGACATCGCCTTGATCTTGCGGCGCATCTCCGCGTCCACGGCGGACGGCTCCACCGCGAAGACCTGGGAGGCGGCCGTGGTGTGCAGGTCCTCGCCCGAGGTGAACGCCTCGATCAGGCCCTCGTCCTCGGACAGGTGGGCCATCACACGCAGCTCGATCTGGCTGTAGTCCGCGGTCATCAGGGACTCGAAGCCCTCGCCGACGACGAAGCCCCGGCGGATCGCGCGGCCCTCGTCGGTGCGGACCGGGATGTTCTGCAGGTTGGGGTCCGTGGAGGAGAGGCGGCCGGTGGCGGCGACGGTCTGGTTGAACGTCGTGTGGATCCGGCCGTCCGTGGCGATCGTCTTGATCAGGCCCTCGACCGTGACCCGCAGCTTCGCCTGCTCACGGTGGCGGAGCATGATCACCGGCAGTTCGTTGTCCGTCTGGGCGGCGAGCCAGGCCAGGGCGTCGGCGTCGGTGGTGTAGCCGGTCTTGGTCTTCTTGGTCCTGGGCAGCGCCAGCTCACCGAAGAGGACCTCCTGGAGCTGCTTGGGCGAGCCCAGGTTGAACTCGTGTCCGGCCGCCGCGTGCGCCTCCTTCACGGCCTGCTGCACGGCGCCCGCGAACATCTGCTCCATGGCCTCCAGGTGCGCCCGGTCCGCCGCGATGCCGTGCCGCTCCATGCGGGCGAGCAGGGCGGACGTCGGCAGCTCCATGTCGCGCAGCAGCTCGGCGGCGCCGACCTCCTGGAGCCGGCCCTCGAAGGCCTCCCCCAGGTCGAGGACGGTCCGGGCCTGGATCATGAGCGCCTCGGCCTCGGCGCCCTCGTCGGCCCCGAAGGCCAGCTGGCCGTCGGCCGTGGCGGCGGGTGCCAGCTCGCGGTGCAGGTATTCCAGGGACAGCGCGTCCAGGTCGAAGGAGCGGCGGCCCGGCTTGACCAGGTAGGCGGCGAGCGCGGTGTCCATGCGGACGCCCTCGATGCTCCAGCCGTGCTCGGCGAAGACGCGCATGGCGCCCTTGGCGTTGTGGAAGACCTTGGGCCGCTCGGCGTCCGCGAGCCAGCCGGCGAACGCCCGCTCGTCGGCCTCGTCCAGCTGGGAGGGGTCGAACCAGGCGGCCGCGCCGCTGTCGGCGGCCAGCGCGACCTCGGCGACCGAGCCGGTGCCGAGGGCCCAGGTGTCGACGGTGGCCACGCCGAGCGCCCCGCCGGCATGCTCCGCCAGCCAGGGAGCCAGCTCGCCGGTGCCGAGGACGGTGCCGTCCAGGGCGACGCCCTCGGTGGAGATCGGGGTGGTCTCGGCCTCCTCGGCGCCCGGGTCGACGCCGAAGAGCCGCTCGCGCAGCGACGGGTTCCGGATCTCGAGGGTGTCGAGGATCATCGCGACGGCCTTGCGGTCGTACGGCTCGCGCGCGAGGTCGGCGACGGCCTTGGGCAGCTCGACCTGCCGCTCCAGCTCGGTGAGGCGGCGGTTGAGCTTGACGGCCTCCAGGTGGTCGCGGAGGTTCTGCCCGGCCTTGCCCTTGACCTCCTCGACGCGCTCGACCAGCTCCGCGAAGGACCCGAACTGGTTGATCCACTTCGCGGCGGTCTTCTCGCCGACGCCGGGGATGCCCGGCAGGTTGTCCGACGGGTCGCCGCGCAGGGCCGCGAAGTCCGGGTACTGGGCGGGGGTCAGGCCGTACTTCTCGACGACCTTCTCCGGGGTGAACCGGGTCAGCTCGGAGACGCCCTTGGTCGGGTACAGCACGGTGGTGTGCTCGCTGACCAGCTGGAACGAGTCACGGTCGCCGGTGACGATCAGCACCTCGAAACCGGCGGCCTCGGCCTGCGTGGCGAGCGTGGCGATCACGTCGTCGGCCTCGAAGCCCTCCACGGCGAACCGGGACACATGCATCGCGTCCAGCAGCTCGCCGATCAGCTCGACCTGGCCCTTGAACTCGTCCGGGGTCTTGGAGCGGTTCGCCTTGTACTCCGTGAACTCCTGGGACCGCCATGTCTTGCGGGAGACGTCGAACGCCACGGCGAAGTGGGTGGGCGCCTCGTCACGCAGCGTGTTGGCCAGCATCGACGCGAAGCCGTAGATCGCGTTCGTCGGCTGGCCCGTCGCCGTCGTGAAGTTCTCCGCGGGCAGCGCGAAGAAGGCCCGGTAGGCCAGCGAGTGCCCGTCCATGAGCATCAGGCGGGGCCGGCCGCCGCCGGGGGTGCTGTCGGTCTGCTTCGATGCTGTCTCTGCCACGCCCCCGATCCTGCCACGCCCCACTGACAGCCGGGCCCCGCCGGGGTGCCGCCCGGGCGCTCCGGGTGCCGTGCGGGGCCCGAACACCCGCTCCCCGCAGGGCCGGTTCCGCGTGCGAGGATCGGAGACGTAGCTCACACGTGTACACGAAGGAGAGTGCGCGATGGCCAGCAAGCCGCCCACGGGTGATCCGGTCCAGGACGCGCCCGAGGTCGCCGAGCCCCAGCACGCGGCGGCGGGCCTGCCCGCCATCGGCCACACCCTGCGGGTCGCGCAGCGGCAGATGGGGATCAAGCGCACCGCGCTGACCCTGCTGCGGGTCAACCAGAAGGACGGCTTCGACTGCCCGGGGTGCGCCTGGCCCGAGCCGGAGCACCGGCACACGGCGGAGTTCTGTGAGAGCGGCGCGAAGGCGGTCGCCGAGGAGGCCACGCTGCGCCGGGTCACCCCGGAGTTCTTCGCCGCGCACCCGGTGGCCGACCTGGCGACGCGCAGCGGCTACTGGCTCGGGCAGCAGGGGCGGCTCACGCACCCCATGTACCTGCCGGAGGGCGGCACCCACTACGAGCCGGTGACCTGGGAGCGGGCCTTCGACATCGTCGCCGAGGAGATCGCCGCCCTCGGCTCGCCCGACGAGGCCGTCTTCTACACGTCGGGCCGCACCAGCAACGAGGCGGCCTTCCTCTACCAGCTCTTCGCCCGCGAGCTCGGCACGAACAACCTGCCGGACTGCTCGAACATGTGCCACGAGTCGTCCGGGTCGGCGCTGTCGGAGACGATCGGCGTCGGCAAGGGCAGCGTCCTGCTGGAGGACCTGTACCAGGCCGAGCTGATCATCGTCGCCGGGCAGAACCCCGGCACGAACCATCCGCGGATGCTCTCCGCCCTGGAGAAGGCCAAGGCGAACGGCGCGCGGATCATCACCGTCAACCCGCTGCCCGAGGCGGGTCTGGAGCGGTTCAAGAACCCGCAGACCCCGCAGGGCATGATCAAGGGCGCCGCGCTGACCGACCTGTTCCTGCAGATCCGCATCGGCGGCGACCAGGCGCTGTTCCGGCTGCTGAACAAGCTGATCCTGGAGACCGAGGGCGCCGTCGACGAGGACTTCGTCCGCGACCACACGCACGGCTTCGAGGAGTTCGCCGAGGCCGCCCGCGCCGCGGGCTGGGACGAGACGCTGGCGGCGACGGGCCTCGCGCGCGAGGACGTCGACAAGGCGCTGGAGATGGTGCTCGCGTCGCGGCGCACGGTGGTGTGCTGGGCGATGGGCCTGACCCAGCACAAGCACTCGGTGCCGACGATCCGGGAGATCGTCAACTTCCTCCTGCTGCGCGGCGACATCGGCCGCCCCGGCTCGGGCGTGTGCCCGGTGCGCGGTCACTCCAACGTGCAGGGCGACCGCACGATGGGCATCTTCGAGCGGCCCGCGCCGGCCTTCCTGGACGCCCTGGAGCGGGAGTTCGGGTTCGCGCCGCCGCGTGAGCACGGCCTGGACGTCGTCCGGGCCATCCGGGCGCTGCGCGACGGCGAGGCGAAGGTGTTCTTCGCGATGGGCGGCAACTTCGTGGCGGCCACCCCGGACACGGCCGTCACCGAGGCGGCCGTGCGGCGGGCCCGGCTGACCGTGCACGTGTCGACGAAGCTGAACCGCAGTCACGCGGTGACGGGCGCGCGGGCGCTGATCCTGCCGACGCTGGGCCGTACCGAGCGCGATCTCCAGGGCGGCGGCGAGCAGTTCGTCACCGTCGAGGACTCCATGGGCATGGTGCACGCCTCCCGGGGGCGGCTGGAGCCGGCGAGTGCGCATCTGCTGTCGGAGCCGGCGATCGTGTGCCGGCTGGCCCGCCGGGTGCTGGGCGAGAGGAGCCGGACGCCCTGGGAGGAGTTCGAGAAGGACTACGCGACGATCCGGGACCGTATCGCGCGGGTCGTGCCCGGCTTCGAGGACTTCAACGCGCGCGTGGCGCGTCCCGGCGGCTTCACGCTGCCGCACGCCCCGCGCGACGAGCGCCGCTTCCCGACGGCGACCGGCAAGGCCAACTTCACGGCGGCGCCGGTGGAGTACCCGGAGGTCCCCGAGGGGCGGCTGCTGCTGCAGACGCTGCGCTCGCACGACCAGTACAACACCACGATCTACGGCCTGGACGACCGCTACCGGGGCATCCGCAACGGCCGCCGGGTGGTGCTGGTCCACCCGGAGGACGCCCGGCGCCTCGGGGTGGCCGACGGCGCGTACGTGGATCTGGTCGGGGAGTGGAAGGACGGCGTCGAGCGGCGGGCGCCCGGTTTCCGGGTGGTGGCGTACCCGACGGCGCGGGGCTGCGCGGCGGCCTACTACCCGGAGACCAACGTGCTGGTGCCGCTGGACGCGACCGCCGACACCAGCAACACCCCGGCCAGCAAGTCTGTGATCGTGCGTCTGGAACAATCGGCGACCGACTGAGCGTTTGCTCAGCGGTGTCGCCACGCCACCGAGTGATCACGACGGACGGAGCCGGGCCCATGGGCGAGCAGCAGCACGTGAAGTTCCCGCAGGAGGTCATCGACGAGTACGCCGCGCTCGGCGTCGATCTTCAGGCCCTGTTCTCGGCCGGGCACCTCGGCACCCGCATGGGCGTCCAGATCGTGGAGGCGTCCGCCGAGCGGGTCGTCGGGACGATGCCGGTGGAGGGGAACACCCAGCCGTACGGGCTGCTGCACGGCGGCGCGTCCGCGGTGCTCGCCGAGACGCTCGGCTCGGTGGGGTCCATGCTGCACGGCGGCACCTCCAAGATCGCGGTGGGTGTGGACCTCAACTGCACCCACCACCGGGGCGCCCGCTCCGGCCTGGTGACCGGTGTCGCCACGCCGCTGCACCGGGGCCGCTCGACGGCGACGTACGAGATCGTGATCAGCGACGAGCAGAGGCGGCGGGTGTGCACCGCGCGGCTGACCTGCATGCTGCGGGACGTGAACCCCGGCGACGCGGAGCGGGTCCGCCCGGCGGAGTGACGGTCGGTCAACTCTCCCTTGTTGCCCCGCCGTTGATCCCGGCCGTGCGGCGGCATACGGTCGGGGCATGACCAAGGCAGGGGTGTGCCGCAGGGGGGCCGCGCTCGGACTGGCCCTGCTGGCCGCCTGCTCGGCGGGCGGCTGCGGGGGCCCGGGCGCGGAGCCCTCCCCGGCGGGCGGCGACTCCCCCTCCCCCAGGGCGACTTCACCGGCCGAGCTGTGCACGCGGGTCATCGGGTACTGGTCGCGCCGGGCGCTGACCGGCGACACCTACGGGGACTACCAGTCGATGGGGCTGTCCGACGGGCAGTACGAGATCCTCCGCACGGTGGTCGACGCGGCCCGCGCCGAGCGCGCACGCGCCGGTGACGCGGCGGCCGGCCGGCTCATCGACCGCCGTGCGCGCACGGCCTGCGAGAAGCGGTACCGAAACGGCGGACCCACCGGAGGCCCATGGGGCTGAGGACCGAAATCAGCAATTCCACTTTCATGCCCCCTACACGAATACGGGAGGCGTGCCGGACATCTTTCACCCGGGTAACTCTGCGTAATACGGCTGCAATAAACGGCGCCCCCTCTCCCGCCGCCCGGCACTTTGCCAGGGGTCCCCACGAGGCCCCGCGGAGCCGTTGACAACGAATGCGGTCATCACCAAAACCCGTGAACACTAATGAAGAAGCTACGCGCGAACGCTGCGGGTTCTCACTATGTGGACAGGGCGAATCGGCCGGAAATCCGCTCTTCCCCCCACGCAGTACCGCTCAGGGATACCGCGTGTCATAACAAGAGCGTCACAGCCTTGGTCAGAGCCTCCTCCATGTTCCCCACCCGCGCTTAGAGTCACGGCCAGTCACCGAGCCATCGGATTCGAAGTCACTTCGTCCCCAGCGCTCGACTCGGCGCGTTCCATGGGGAACCGCCGTGCCAGGGAAAGGACCTGATTCGTGCGTCAACGTTCGATCATCGCCATTACCGCCGCGCTCGCGGCGGGATCGCTGACACTCACGGCATGTGGGTCGCGTGACGACGACGGCGGCAGCAGCAACGGCGACAAGACCACAGTTGTGATCGGCCTCGACGCCCCGCTGTCCGGCGACCTCTCCGCGCTCGGCCTCGGCATGAAGAACTCCGCGGACCTGGCCGCCAAGACGGCCAACAAGAAGGAGTTCGTCAAGGGCGTCGAGTTCAAGATCGAGGCCCTGGACGACCAGGCTCAGCCGTCCGTCGGCCAGCAGAACGCCCAGAAGTTCATCAGCAACAAGGACGTCCTCGGCGTCGTCGGGCCGCTGAACTCCAGCGTCTCCCAGCAGATGCAGAAGCCGCTCAACGACGCCGGCCTCACCCAGGTCTCCCCGGCCAACACCGGCACCGAGCTGACCCAGGGCGACGGCTGGAAGACCGGCGACTCGGTCCGCCAGTTCAAGACCTTCTTCCGCACCGCCACCACGGACGAGATCCAGGGCGCCTTCGCCGCGGACTACCTGTACAACAAGGCGAAGCTCAACAAGGTCTACCTGATCGACGACCAGAAGACCTACGGCGCCGGCCTCGCCGCGTCCTTCAAGGCGAACTTCACCAAGTTCGGCGGCAAGATCGTGGGCACGGACCACATCAACCCCGACGACCGTGACTTCAACGCCGTCGTCGCCAAGATCAAGAAGACCGGCGCCCAGGCCCTGTACTACGGCGGCGAGTACCCGGCCGCCGGCCCGCTGAGCCAGCAGCTCAAGGACAGCGGCCAGAAGATCCCGCTCATGGGCGGCGACGGCATCTACTCCGGCGAGTTCCCGAAGCTGAACAAGAAGGCCGAAGGCGACCTCGCGACCTCCGTCGGCCGGCCCGTCGAGCAGCTCCCCTCCGCCAAGACCTTCATCGCGGACTACAAGGCCGCGGGCTACGAGGACGACTACGAGGCCTACGGCGGCCTGACCTACGACGCCACCTGGGCCATCATCGAGGCCGTCAAGCTGGCGGTCGAGGGCAACGACGGCAAGGTCCCGTCCGACGGCCGCAAGGCGGTCCTGGACGGAAT
Organism: Streptomyces sp. NPDC059852; assembly: GCF_042731455.1. Lineage (NCBI taxonomy): Bacteria > Bacillati > Actinomycetota > Actinomycetes > Kitasatosporales > Streptomycetaceae > Streptomyces > Streptomyces sp. NPDC059852. The sequence continues at coordinate 65,954 of NZ_JBHWJK010000016.1, forward strand.
GTCCAAGGTCAAGTTCGACGGCGTCACCGGCACCATCTCGTTCGACGAGTTCGGTGACACCACGAACCACACCATGACCGCCTACAAGATCAAGGACAACGCCTGGGCGCCCGAGTTCAGCGGCGAGCCCAAGCTCGGCTGACGAAGGACGAGTCAGAGAACCCATCCACCTCGCACATTGATCCAGGCCGCGCGGGAAGCGCCCACCAGCGCTCCCCGCGCGGCGCCATATCCGAACCACTCCACGGAGGCCCTGCGGTGCACGAACTGCCGCAACAGCTGGCCAATGGACTCATCCTCGGCGCGATGTACGGACTCATCGCGATCGGCTACACGATGGTCTACGGCATCGTCCAGCTCATCAACTTCGCCCACGGCGAGATCTTCATGGTCGGGGGCTTCGGGGCCCTCACCGTCTGGATGGTCCTCCCCGACGGCTTCGGCCTCGGGGCGGCGATCCCCCTCATGATCATCGGCGGTGTCCTCGTCTCGGTCGCCGTCGGCACCGCGGCGGAACGGTTCGCCTACCGTCCCCTGCGCACCGCACCCCGCCTGGCGCCCCTCATCACCGCGATCGGCCTGTCCATCGTCCTCCAGCAGGCCGTATGGAAGTGGTTCCCCGACGCCAAGAAGGACGTCCCCTTCCCCCGCTTCCAGGGCGACCCCGTCGAGATCCTCGGCGCCAACATCCAGCGCGGCGACATCTTCGTCCTCATAGCCGCCCCGCTCTGCATGGTCGCCCTCGGCCTGTTCGTCAACAAGACGCGCTCCGGCCGCGGCATGCAGGCCACCGCCCAGGACCCCGACACCGCCAAGCTCATGGGCATCAACACCGACCGCATCATCGTCATGGCCTTCGCCATCGGTGCCGCGTTCGCCGCCGTCGCGGCCGTCGCCTACGGCCTCAAGAACGGCCAGGTCGGCTTCCGCATGGGCTTCCTGATGGGCCTCAAGGCCTTCACCGCAGCCGTCCTCGGCGGCATCGGCAACATCTACGGCGCCATGCTCGGCGGCCTCGTCCTCGGCGTCGCCGAATCCCTCGCCACCGGCTACATCGGCGAGATCCCCGGCATGGACCTCTTCGGCGGCGGCGCCTGGAAGGACGTGTGGGCGTTCAGCCTCCTCATCCTCGTCCTGCTGTTCAGGCCACAGGGCCTGCTCGGCGAACGCGTCGCGGATCGGGCGTGATACCCATGACCACCGACATCCCCATGGACAAGACCACCGACACCACCACCAAGGTGTCCACCCCCGAAGCCACCCCGATCATCCCGCTGCCGCACGCCGCGGCCCGCGGACTCACGGTCGCCGGCTCCGCCCTCGCCCTCATCGGCACCTTCCTCGCCTGGACCTGGACCGACGAGTTCCCGGGCAACCTGACCGTCACCGGCTACCCCGGCGGCCTCCAGGTCCTCACCCTCGTCGGCTCCGTACTGACCCTCCTGTTCGCGCTCGCCGGCTACGGCATCCGCGGACTGGGCTGGCTCACCCCCGGCGGCAAGAACAGCCCCGTCCTGCTCGCCGCCCTCGGCGTACTCGGCGTCACCGGCTACGCCATGGGCGCCATCGCGCAGGAACTCGGCGGCCTCGTCAACCTGGAACCCGGCGCCTGGGTCTCCGGCATCGGCGCCCTCGTCGCCGTCGTCGGCGCCCTCGGCCTCCCCGTCGACCAGCCCTACGACGCCGGCGACCCCGACCCCCACCTGTGGGGCCGCGTCCGCCACGCCCTCACCGCCCCCGAGCCCGGACGCGCCAAGGACCTCCCCTCCTGGCTCGAGATCCTGATCATCGCCGCCGGCTTCGGCGTCGGCCTGTACGTCTTCGCGTACGGCATCAGCACCGAGTACAGCGAACTGTTCATCGGCTTCCTCATCATCGCGGCCTTCGGCTTCACCGCCGTCACCCGCGCCGGACTGCTGAAGCGGCTCTCCGCACTCACCGCCAAGCACCGCAACGTCACCCTCGGAGCGGCCTTCGCGGCGGCGATCTGCTTCCCCTTCACCCAGACCAACGACCAGTTCGCCCTCATCGGCGCGAACATCCTCATCTTCGCCACGGTCGCCCTGGGCCTCAACGTCGTCGTCGGCCTCGCCGGCCTCCTCGACCTCGGCTACGTCGCCTTCCTCGGCGTCGGCGCCTACGCCGCCGCCCTGGTGTCCGGCTCCCCCTCCTCCACCATCGGCGTCACCTTCCCGTTCTGGGCCGCCGTCCTCACCGGCGCCGTCGCCTCGCTGATCTTCGGCGTCGTCATCGGCGCACCGACCCTGCGCCTGCGCGGCGACTACCTCGCCATCGTCACGCTCGGCTTCGGTGAGATCTTCCGCATCACCATGAACAACCTGAACGGCAACAGCGGACCGGACGTCACCAACGGCTCCAACGGCATCCCGCAGATCCCCGACCTGGAGATCCTCGGCTTCAACCTCGGAGTCCCGCACGACGTCCTCGGCCACGAGCTCACCCGCTCCGCCAACTACTACCTGCTGATGCTGGTCTTCACGATCATCGTCGTGATGGTCTTCCGCCGCTCCGCGGAATCCCGCATCGGCCGCGCCTGGGTCGCCATCCGCGAGGACGAGACCGCCGCCACCGCCATGGGCATCAACGGCTTCCGCCTGAAACTCCTCGCCTTCGCGCTCGGCGCCTGCCTCGCCGGCCTCGCCGGCACCGTCCAGGCCCACGTGTCCTACAGCGTCACCCCCGAGCAGTACCAGTTCGCCGGCCCGGTGCCGCCCAACTCGGCCTTCCTGCTCGCCGCCGTCATCCTCGGCGGCATGGGCACCATCAGCGGACCCCTGATCGGCGCGGCACTGCTCTACCTGATCCCGGCCAAGCTCCAGTTCATGGCCGAGTACCAGCTGCTGCTCTTCGGTATCGCCCTGATGCTCCTGATGCGCTTCCGCCCCGAGGGCCTGGTCGCCGACCGCAGGAAGCAGCTCGAATTCCACGAGACCGGACAGCTCGACGTACCGGAGGACAAGCCATTGCCCGAAGGCGCGACCGGCGTCGCCAAGGCAGGGGCGTGACCGCCATGACCACCACCACGACCGCACCCACCACCACGACGGTGCTCGACGCCAGCGGCGTCACCATGCGCTTCGGCGGCCTCACCGCCGTCCGCGGCGTCGACCTCACCGTCAACACCGGCGAGATCGTCGGCCTCATCGGCCCCAACGGCGCCGGCAAGACGACCTTCTTCAACTGCCTCACCGGCCTCTACGTCCCCACCGAGGGCAAGGTCGCCTACAAAGGCACCGTCCTGCCGCCCAAGCCGCACCTGGTCACCCAGGCCGGCATCGCCCGGACCTTCCAGAACATCCGGCTCTTCGCCAACATGACCGTCCTGGAAAACGTCCTCGTCGGCCGGCACACCCGCACCAAGGAAGGCCTCTGGTCCGCGCTGCTGCGCCTGCCCGGCTTCAGGAAGGCCGAAGAGGCATCCCGCGAACGGGCCATGGAACTCCTCGAGTTCACCGGCCTCGCCGCCAAGGCCGACCACCTCGCCCGCAACCTGCCCTACGGCGAACAGCGCAAGCTGGAGATCGCCCGGGCCCTCGCGAGCGAACCCGGCCTGCTCCTCCTCGACGAACCCACCGCCGGCATGAACCCCCAGGAGACCCGCGCGGCCGAAGACCTCATCTTCGCCATCCGGGACCAGGGCATCGCCGTCCTCGTCATCGAGCACGACATCCGGTTCATCATGAACCTCTGCGACCGGGTCGCCGTGCTCGTCCAGGGCGAGAAGATCGTCGAGGGCCCCGCCGAGGTCGTCCAGGCCGACGAACGCGTCATCGCCGCCTACCTCGGCGAGCCCTTCGAGGGCGCGCCCGGTGCCGCCGAAGCCGCCGAGGTCGAAGCCGCCGAGGCCGGGACCGCGGAGGGCGACGCGCACAGCACCACGGAAGGGGACGACAAGTGACCGCACTGCTCGAGGTCGAAGACCTCAGAGTCGCCTACGGCAAGATCGAGGCCGTCAAGGGCATCTCGTTCAAAGTCGAAGCGGGCGAGGTCGTCACCCTCATCGGCACCAACGGCGCCGGGAAGACCACCACCCTGCGCACCCTCTCGGGCCTCCTCCAGCCCCTGTCCGGCGACATCAAGTTCGACGGCAAGTCGCTGAAGAAGATCCCCGCCCACAAGGTCGTCTCGCTGGGACTCGCCCACTCCCCCGAGGGGCGGCACATCTTCCCCCGCATGACGATCGAGGACAACCTCCGCCTCGGCGCCTTCCTCCGCAACGACAAGGACGGCATCGAGAAGGACATCCAGCGCGCCTACGACCTCTTCCCCATCCTCGGGGAACGCCGCAAGCAGGCCGCCGGCACCCTCTCCGGCGGCGAGCAGCAGATGCTCGCCATGGGGCGGGCGCTGATGTCCCGGCCGAAGCTGCTCATGCTCGACGAGCCCAGCATGGGCCTCTCGCCGATCATGATGCAGAAGATCATGGCGACCATCCAGGAGCTCAAGGCGTCGGGCACCACCATCCTGCTCATCGAGCAGAACGCCCAGGCCGCGCTCTCCCTGGCCGACCACGGTCACGTCATGGAGGTCGGCAAGATCGTCCTCTCCGGCTCCGGGCAGGACCTCCTGCACGACGAGTCGGTGCGCAAGGCGTACCTCGGCGAGGACTGACGCCCTCTTCACCAGCTGAGGCCCGTGCCCCCCGGTCAGGGGCACGGGCCTCAGTCATGCGCTCAGGGGGCGGGTCAGCCCTTGGCGGCCTTCTTCTCCTCGGCGTCCTGGATCACGGCCTCGGCGACCTGCTGCATCGACATCCGGCGGTCCATCGACGTCTTCTGGATCCAGCGGAACGCGGCCGGCTCGGTCAGCCCGTACTGCGTCTGCAGAACGGACTTCGCCCGGTCCACCAGCTTGCGGGTCTCCAGACGCTGGCTGAGGTCCGCGACCTCCTTCTCCAGCTCCTTCAGCTCCGTGAACCGCGAGACGGCCATCTCGATCGCCGGGACGACGTCGCTCTTGCTGAACGGCTTCACCAGATACGCCATGGCGCCGGCGTCGCGGGCGCGCTCCACGAGGTCGCGCTGCGAGAACGCCGTCAGCATCAGCACCGGGGCGATGCTCTCCTCGGCGATCTTCTCGGCCGCCGAGATGCCGTCGAGCTTCGGCATCTTCACGTCGAGGATGACGAGGTCGGGGCGGTGCTCGCGCGCCAGCTCGACGGCCTGCTCACCGTCACCGGCCTCACCGACGACGGTGTACCCCTCCTCCTCGAGCATCTCTTTGAGGTCGAGCCGGATCAGGGCCTCGTCCTCGGCGATGACGACACGGGTCGTCAGCGGAGGCACGTGCGACTTGTCGTCGTCGGGCGCGTCCACGGGCTGGGGCGACTCGGGGGCGGTCACGGGGGCTCCTTGTTGCGGGCCGGGCAGGTGCTGCTGCTTAAGCAGCCTACCTAGAGGCGGGGAAGCGCGGTGACCCGGTATGCTTTCCGGGGCCAGTCCAGCCGGGTTGGTGGAATGGCATACACGGATGTCTCAAACACATCTGCCCGAGAGGGCTTGCGGGTTCGAGTCCCGCACCCGGCACCTGTGATCCAAGAGCGGATGTCCACGTTCTCGTGAACATCCGCTTTTTGCTGCCCGTCGCGAGTTTCACTCACTCAGAGTAGCCACATGGACAAATACGGTACTGATGTTCGGGACGTGGCGCTCGCACTGCTGCGTGGCGGCGCAACGAACGCCGAAGTGGCGCGCAGGCTCAATGTGCCGAACGGCACGATCGGCTACTGGAAGCACCTCGACCGCGCGCAACGCGGTGAGTGTCCCGGCCGGCACGATCCGAAGTGCCCCCGGTGCGACGGCCGGCATCTCGATCGGCCAGCCTACGGGTACCTGCTCGGTCTCTACCTCGGCGACGGGCACATCAGCCACTACTCCGCGCATCGCGTCCCGAACCTCATGATCACCTGCGCCGAGTCCTGGCCGGGCCTGATGGACGACTGCGAGAGGGCCATGCGTGCCGTGTTCCCCGACAACGCCGTCTGCCGGGTCCGCAAGACGGGCGCCCGGAACGTGAAGGTGTACTCGAAGCACCTCCCGTGCCTGTTCCCGCAGCACGGCCCGGGCCGCAAGCACGAGCGGGCGATCGCCCTCGATCCGTGGCAACAGGACATCGTCGACGATCACCCCTGGGAGTTCGTCCGCGGGCTGATCCACTCCGACGGCTGCCGCATCACCAACTGGACCACCCGGCTGGTCGCCGGTGAGCGCAAGCGGTACGAGTATCCGCGCTATCTCCTGGCCAACAAGTCGGACGACATCCGCAGGCTCTTCACCGACACGCTCGACAAGCTCGGCGTGCGGTGGACCACGCTCGCCCGCGGCAGCGACCCGTTCATCGTCTCCATCGCCCGAAAGGCATCCGTAGCCCTCATGGACGCCCACGTAGGCCCCAAGTACTGACCCGTCAGTGCGGGGTGTCGTCCTCGCCGATGTGGTGGACGCGGACCAGGTTGGTCGCGCCCGACACCCCGGGCGGCGAGCCTGCGGTGATGACCACCGTGTCGCCCTTCTTGCAGCGGCCGTACTGCAGCAGCAGTTCGTCCACCTGGTCGACCATCGCGTCCGTGGAGTCCGCGTGCGGCCCGAGGAACGTCTCCACGCCCCACGTCAGGTTGAGCTGCGACCGGGTGGCCGGTTCGGGGGTGAAGGCGAGCAGGGGGATCGGGGAGCGGTAGCGGGAGAGGCGGCGGGCGGTGTCGCCGGACTGGGTGAAGGCGACGAGGAAGCGGGCGCCGAGGAAGTCGCCGATCTCGGCGGCCGCGCGGGCGACGGCGCCGCCCTGGGTGCGGGGTTTGTTGCGTTCGGTCAGTGGGGGCAGCCCCTGGGCGAGGAGGTCCTCCTCGGCGGCTTCGACGATCCTCGCCATGGTGCGGACGGTCTCGACGGGGTGTTTGCCGACGCTGGTCTCGCCGGAGAGCATGACGGCGTCGGTGCCGTCGATGACGGCGTTGGCCACGTCGGACGCCTCGGCGCGGGTGGGGCGGGAGTGGTCGATCATGGAGTCGAGCATCTGGGTGGCGACGATGACGGGCTTGGCGTTGCGCCGGGCGAGTTTGATCGCGCGTTTCTGGACGATCGGCACCTGTTCGAGCGGCATCTCCACGCCGAGGTCGCCGCGGGCGACCATGAGGCCGTCGAAGGCGGCGACGATGTCGTCGAGGGCGTCGACGGCCTGGGGTTTCTCGATCTTGGCGATGACGGGGAGGCGGCGGCCCTCCTCGTCCATGATGCGGTGGACGTCGTCGATGTCGCGGCCGGAGCGGACGAAGGACAGGGCGATGACGTCGAAGCCGGTGCGCAGGGCCCAGCGGAGGTCGTCCTCGTCCTTGTCGGAGAGGGCGGGGACGGAGACGGCGACGCCGGGGAGGTTGAGGCCCTTGTGGTCGGAGACGATGCCGCCTTCGACGACGGTGGTGCGGACGCGGGGGCCGTCGACGTCGGTGACCTGGAGGCAGACCTTGCCGTCGTCGACGAGGATGCGTTCGCCGGGGGTGACGTCGGCGGCGAGGCCGGTGTAGGTGGTGGAGCACTGGTGGCGGTCGCCTTCGGCGTCGGGGTCGACGGTGAGGGTGAAGGTGTCGCCGCGTTCGAGGAGTACGGGGCCTTCGGTGAAGCGGCCGAGCCGGATCTTCGGGCCTTGAAGGTCGGCGAGGAGGCCGACGCTGTGCCCGGTCTCGTCGGACGCCTTGCGGACCTGCTGGTAGCGCTCCTCGTGCTCGGCGTGGGTGCCGTGGCTGAGGTTGAACCGGGCGATGTCCATTCCGGCCTCGACCAGTTCCTTTATGCGGTCGTAGGTGTCGGTGGCGGGGCCCAGGGTGCAGACGATCTTGGCTCGGCGCATGTTTCGACTCTATGACTTACCGGCGGGTAGAGAATTGGCCGCGTGTGACGACCCAACGACCCTTGTATGAAGGGTTATTGACAAGAGTTGAATTGTGCGGCGGGGTGCTCCGATGAGCAATTCCGGGGCACCCCATCGGGGGATCCGGTGATTCCACGAGGTTTCACAGCCGGGGCGGGGTCATGGTGAAGCGGGCGTCGACGCGGGCGACGACGTGCTGGCGCTGGGGTTCGAGGTCGAGCGGGGCGGGCGCGTCCTCGGTGGCTGCGTAGGCGAGGGAGCGGGTGCGGCCGGCGCGGGGCGGTGCGGGGGTGGCGTCGCCGGTGTCGGCGAGTTCGAGGAGGGCGGCGAGGCCGGCTCCGAGGGCTTCGGCGTATTCGCGGGCGCGTCGGACGGCCTCGTGGACGGCCTGCTGCCGGGCCTGCCGGTGGGCGGGCGAGTCGGGGCGCAGGGCCCACCAGGGGCCGTCGACGCGGGTGAGGTCCAAGTCGGCGAGCCGGGTGGTGAGTTCGCCGAGGGCGGTGAAGTCGGTGAGGTCGGCGGTGAGGTGGGCGCTGCCGTGGTAGGCGTGGACGCGTTCGCCGCGGCCCTTGTCCTTCAGTTCGGGGCTGAGGGAGAGGGCGCCGGTCTCGAGGTGTTCGACGGCGTCGCCGTAGCTCTTGAGGAGGTCGAGGGCGGCGGCGTTGCGCCGGGTGAGGTCGTCGAGGGTGGTGCGGCGGTCCTTGCCGCGGGAGGTGACGGTGACGCCGATGCGGGCGATCTCGGGGTCGACGTCGAGGTGGGCCTCGCCGCGGACGGCGAGGAGCGGTGCGTGGGGGGTTCCGTGGGGGGCGGTGGGGTGGGGGTCCTCTGAAGGCGTGGCCATACGTCCCACTCTGTCATCGCTTGCTCGGTTACGGCCCCGGCGGGTCATCAATTCGAAACCTGTGGGGGCTGTTGCCGGCTGCCGTGTCCAGGTCAGAATCTACGCGCGTTGTTGGCCCTTTCCCCTCGGGAGATGCACTCATGCCGTTGGACCGCCGGAAGTTCCTGAAGAAGTCGGCCGTGACCGGAGCGGGAGTGGCGGTGGCCGGCGCGGTGGGCGCTCCGGCGGCCCAGGCCGCGCAGCCCGCGCAGGCGAAGGGGCCGAGGAAGAAGCGGTACGCGCTGACCGTGATGGGCACGACGGACCTGCACGGCAATGTCTTCAACTGGGACTACTTCAAGGACGCGGAGTACTCCGACACGGCGGGCAACGCGAAGGGCCTGTCGCGGGTCTCGACGCTGGTGAACCAGGTCCGCAAGGAGAAGGGGCGCGGCAACACGCTCCTCATCGACGCGGGGGACACGATCCAGGGCACCCCGCTGACGTACTACTACGCGAAGGTCGATCCGATCACCGCGAAGGGCGGCCCGGTCCATCCGATGGCGGCGGCGATGAACGCGATCGGGTACGACGCGGTGGCCCTCGGCAACCACGAGTTCAACTACGGCATCGAGACGCTGCGCAAGTTCGAGTCGCAGTGCGACTTCCCGCTGCTGGGTGCGAACGCGCTGGACGCGAAGACGCTGAAGCCGGCTTTCCCGCCGTACTTCATCAAGAAGTTCCATGTGCCGGGCGCGCCGCCGGTGAAGGTGGCGGTGCTGGGGCTGACGAACCCGGGCATCGCGATCTGGGACAAGGCGTACGTCGAGGGAAGGCTGGTGTTCCCGGGTCTGGAGGAGCAGGCCGCGAAGTGGGTGCCGAAGCTGCGGTCGATGGGCGCGGACGTGGTCGTGGTGTCGGCGCACTCGGGTGCGTCGGGCACGTCGTCGTACGGTGATCAGCTGCCGTATGTGGAGAACTCGGCGGCGCTGGTGGCGCAGCAGGTTCCGGGGATCGACGCGATCCTGGTCGGGCACGCGCACACGGAGATCGCGGAGCTGCGGGTCACGAACGAGAGGACGGGCCGGACGGTCGTGCTGTCGGAGCCGCTGTGTTTCGCGCAGCGGCTGTCGGTGTTCGACTTCGAGCTGGTCTTCGAGCGGGGCTGCTGGACGGTCGAGTCGGTGAAGGCGTCGCTGCGGGACTCGAAGACGGTTCCGGACGACCCGCGGATCACGCGGCTGCTGAAGGACGACCACGATCTGGTCGTGGAGTACGTCAACCAGGTCGTGGGTTCGGCGACGCAGACGCTGACGACGGTGGACGCCCGGTACAAGGACGCCCCGATCATCGATCTGATCACCAAGGTCCAGGAGGACGTGGTGAGGGCGGCGCTGGCGGGTACGGAGTACGCCGCGCTGCCGGTGATCTCGCAGGCGTCGCCGTTCTCGCGGACGTCGGAGATCCCGGCCGGCGAGGTGACGATCCGGGATCTGTCGAGCCTGTACGTGTACGACAACACGCTGGTCGCGAAGCTGATGACGGGCGCGCAGGTGCGGGCGTACCTGGAGTTCTCGGCGGAGTACTTCGTGCAGACGGCGCCGGGTGCGCCGGTGGACGTGGAGAAGCTGACGAACGCGAACAACCGGCCGGACTACAACTACGACTACGTGTCGGGGCTGTCGTACGACATCGACATCGCGCAGCCGGCCGGGAAGCGGATCAAGAACCTGGCGTACCAGGGTGCGCCGCTGGACGACGCGCAGAAGTTCGTGTTCGCGGTGAACAACTACCGGGCCAACGGTGGCGGGGCGTTCCCGCATGTGGCGTCGGCCCAGGAGCTGTGGTCGGAGTCGACGGAGATCCGGACCCGGATCGCGGAGTGGGTGACCGCGAAGGGTGTGCTGGACCCGAAGGACTTCGCGTCGGTGGACTGGAAGCTGACCCGTGAGGGCACTCCGGTGTTCTGACGAGAGGCTCGTCAGGAGCCCCGGATCCCGTCGGTGAGCGGTGTGAGTGCCTCAGGGCGCCGCGCTCGCGGGATCCGGGGCTCTCCCTTTTCCAGGCCGAAGGTGGTGAAGGCGGTCCGGCCGGGCAGCGGGTAGGTCTCCTTGCCGGTGACGGCGTTGAGGATGGTGGCGCTGCGCCAGGCGGCGAGTCCGAGGTCGGGGGTGCCGACGCCGTGGGTGTGGCGTTCGGCGTTCTGCACGTAGACGTGGCAGCCGGAGCCGGTGACGGACGGGTCCATGACGAGGCGGTAGGTGTCGTCGACGCGGGGGCGTTCCCGGCTGTCGCGGCGCAGGTAGGGGTCGAGGCCGGCGAGGAGGCGGCTCAGGGGGCGTTCGCGGTAGCCGGTGGCGAGGACGACGGCGTCGGTGGTGAGGCGGGTGCGGGCGTTCTGGTCGGGGTGCTCCAGATGGAGTTCGATCTTGGTGGTGGCGAGGCGTCCGGCGGTGCGGACGGCGACGCCAGGGGTGAGGACGGTGTCGGGCCAGCCGCCGTCGAGGGTGCGGCGGTAGAGCTCGTCGTGGATGGCGGCGAGGGTGTCGGCGTCGATGCCCTTGTGGAGCTGCCACTGGGAGGCGACGAGCCGGTCGCGGACGGGTTCGGCGAGGCTTTGGAAGTAGCGGGTGTAGTCGGGGGTGAAGTGCTCCAGGCCGAGCTTGGAGTACTCCATGGGGGCGAAGGACTCGGTGCGGCCGAGCCAGTGGAGCCGTTCGCGTCCGGCGGGGCGCCGGCGGAGCAGGTCGAGGAAGATCTCGGCGCCGGACTGTCCGGAGCCGACGACGGTGATGTGGTCGGCGGCGAGCAGGGTGTCGCGGTGGGTGAGGTAGTCGGCGGCGTGGACGACGGGGACGCCGGGGGCGTCGACGAGGGGTCTGAGCGTGTCGGGGACGTCGGGTTCGGTGCCGATGCCGACGACGATGTTGCGGGCGTAGGTGCGGCCGAGTTCCTCGGTGCCGTCGTCGGGGTCGCGGCGGATGTGGTCGACCTCGAAGACGCCGCGTTCGGGGTTGAAGCGGACGGCGTCGACGTGGTGGCCGAAGTGCAGTCCGGGGAGGTTCTCGCTGACCCAGCGGCAGTAGGCGTCGTACTCGGCGCGCTGGATGTGGAAGCGCTCGGCGAAGTAGAAGGGGAAGAGCCGGTCGCGGGTGCGCAGGTGGTTGAGGAACGACCAGGGGCTGGCGGGGTCGACGAGGGTGACGAGGTCGGCGAGGAAGGGGACCTGGATGCGGGCGCCGTCGAGGAGGAGTCCGGGGTGCCAGGAGAAGGCGGGGCGCTGTTCGTAGAAGACGGCGTCGACTTCGGCGAGGGGGTGGGCGAGGGCGGCGAGGGAGAGGTTGAAGGGGCCGATGCCGATGCCGACGAGGTCGCGGGGGGCGTCGGGGGCGGGGCGCCGGGGCGGGGACTGCGGGGTCATTCGGGGGTGTTTCCTTCCACCAGTTTCAGGAGGGCGGCCAGGTCGTCGGGGCGGGCCCGCGGGTTGAGCAGGGTGGCTTTGAGCCACAGGCGCCCGTCGGCGTGGGCGCGGCCGAGGACGGCCCGGCCGTCGGTGATCAGGCGGCGGCGTACGGCGGCGACGGCGGTGTCCGTGCGTGCGCGGGCCGGAACAGGACCGTGCTGATGGTGGGCCGGTCGTAGAGGTCGAAGCCGGGGTGGTGGGCGACGAGGTCGGCGAGGTCGGCGGCGCGGTCGCAGACCTGGTCGACGAGGCGGCCGAGTCCGTCGCGGCCGAGGGTGGCGAGGGTGGCGGCGATCTTGAGGACGTCGGGCCGGCGGCTGGTGCGCAGGGAGCGGCCGAGCAGATCGGGCAGGCCGGCGTCGGTGTCGTCGTCGGCGTTGAGGTAGTCGGCGCGGTGGTGCAGTGCGGCGAGGTCGCCGGGGTCGCGGGCGGTGAGGAGTCCGGCGGCGACGGGTTGCCAGCCGAGTTTGTGCAGGTCGAGGGTGACGGTGTGGGCGGCGTCGAGGCCGGTGAGCCGGTGGCGGTGGCGGTCGCTGAACAGCAGGCCTGCGCCGTAGGCGGCGTCGATGTGGAGGCGGGCGCCGTGGGCGGCGCACCGGGCGGCGATCTCGGGGAGCGGGTCGATCAGTCCGGCGTCGGTGGTGCCGGCGGTGGCGGCGACGAGGTGGGGGCCGGGGAGCTGGCTGAGGGCTTCGTCGAGGGCGGCGGGGTCGAGGACGCCGGCGGGGGCGGGGACGGTGACGGGTTCGGGGAGTCCGAGCAGCCAGGCGGCGCGGGGCAGGGAGTGGTGGGCGTTGGCGCCGTGCAGGAGGCGGACGCCGGTGCCCTGGGTCTCGCGGGCGAGGAGGACGGCGAGCTGGTTGGACTCGGTGCCGCCGGTGGTCACGAGGGCGTCGGGGGTGGCGGGCGCGGGGTGGATCTGTCCGGCGAGGGCGCGGGTGACGAGGTCTTCGAGGGCGGAGGCGGCGGGGGCCTGGTCCCAGGAGTCCAGGGAGGGGTTGAGGGCGCTCGCGGCGAGGTCGGCGGCGACGGCCACGGCGAGGGGCGGGCAGTGCAGGTGGGCGGCGCACAGCGGGTCGGCGGGGTCGGCGGAGCCTTCGGCGAGGGTGTGCACGAGGTGCCGGAGGGCGTCGGGGTCGCCGCGCTCGGGCAGGACGTCGGGGAGGGCGGCCCGGACGCGGGCGGTGACGGCCCGGGGGCCGCCGGAGGGCAGGGGGCCGCCGCGGGCGCGGGTGCCGGTGTCGAGCGCGGTGAGCACGGTGTCGAGCAGCGGCCGCAGGGCGTCGGGGCCTTCGGGGCCTGAGGCGAGCGGTGAGGGCGTGTTCATCGTGTCCTCCCGGGCGCGCTGGACGAGAAGGACCTCCAGCTTGGACCCGGTGGCGCGACGGCACCCGGAAAGCCCCCTGACCGGAACCCGAAAGGGGGTATTTACGTTCGTCGAGCGCGTGTCGTACGGGGTGTCGCCCGTACGGCGGAGTAGGGGGCGCCGGCGGAACCGGCGCCCTGTCTCGTCGCGTCCTAGTCGTCCTGTCCTTCGCGGACGCGCAGGGCGCGGGCGAGGTCGTCGAGGTGGTCGGCGAGCCGGCGGCGCAGGGCCGGGGCGGGGTCGGCGTCCGTCAGGCAGGTCTCGCCGAGGCGCAGGGTCTCGGGGTCGACGGCGTGCGCGGGGAAGGCGTGGCGGCCGGCGGCGTCGGCGATGGCGGGGCCGCGGCGGGCCGCGACGGCGGGCGCGTCCTGGAAGTACCGGGCCACGTACGGCCGTACCAGCTCGGCCTGTTCGGGCTGCCAGAAGCCCTGGGCGGTGGCGGTGAACAGGTAGTTGGACAGGTCGTCGGAGCCGAACATGGCGTCCCAGGCGCGGGCCTTGGACTCCTCGCCGGGCAGGGCGGCCCGGCAGCGTGCGGCGCCCTCCTGGCCGGTGGCGCTGGGGTCGCGGTCGAGTTCGGCGGCGATGGCGTCCTCGTCGACGGCGCCGAGGACGGCGAGCCGGGCGAGGACGCGCCAGCGCAGGTCGGGGTCGAGTTCGGGTCCGCCGGGGACGGTGCCGTCGGCGAGCCAGGCGGCGATGGTGTCGGGGTGGGCGGCGACGTCGATGAAGTGCCGTACGGCGATCAGGCGCAGGCCGGGGTTGTCGCCGTCCTCGGTGCGGCGGATGAGGTCGCGGCACAGGTCGGCGAGCAGGGCCAGTCCGGCGGGCCGCTGCGCGGGGGTGAGGTGGCGGTCGGCGATGTGGGGGCCGGCGAAGGCGAGGACGCCCTGGACGACGGCGAGGTCGTGTTCGTGCGGGAGGTGGGTGCGGGCGGCCTCGAGGTAGGCGAGGGGGGCGAGTTCGCCGTCGCGGACGGCGTCGCGCAGGGCGTTCCAGACGACGGCGCGGGTGAGCGGGTCGGGCAGTCCGGAGAGGCTCGTGCGGACGGTGTCGAAGGACGCGGGGTCGAAGCGGACCTTGGCGTAGGTGAGGTCGCCGTCGTTGAGGAGCAGCAGTGCGGGGCGTTTGCCGACGGGCAGCGGGGCGCTCTGCGGGATGTCGAGGTCGAGGCGTTCACGCAGGGTGAGCCGGCCTTCGTCGGCGCCGAGGTCCTGGTCGTAGAGGCCGACGGCGACGCGGTGGGGGCGGCTGCCGGTGCGGTCGACGGTGAGGGCGCAGGTGCCGTTGTCGCCGGGGGCGACGGTGGGGGTGAGGGTGTCGACGCCGGTGGTGCGCAGCCAGGCGTCGGCCCAGGCGTGGACGTCGCGTTCGGTGGCGGAGGCGAGGGAGTCGATGAAGTCGGCGAGGGCGGCGTTGGCGAACTTGTGGCGGGCGAAGTGGGTGTTGATGCCGGCGAGGAAGTCCTTCTCGCCGAGCCAGGCGACGAGCTGGCGGAGCGCGGAGGCGCCCTTGGCGTAGGAGATGCCGTCGAAGTTGAGCAGGGCGGAGGCGGTGTCGTCGACGTTCTCCGGGGCGACGGGGTGGGTGGTGGGCCGCTGGTCGGCGTCGTAGCCCCAGGACTTGCGGGCGACGCCGAAGTCGGTCCAGGTGTCGGTGAAGCGGGTGGCCTCGGAGCAGATCTGGTAGCCCATGTACTCGGCGAAGGACTCGTTGAGCCAGATGTCGTCCCACCAGCGCAGGGTGACGAGGTCGCCGAACCACATGTGGGCCATCTCGTGGGCGATGACCATGGCGCGGGTCTGGCGTTCGGTGTCGGTGACGGCGGAGCGGTAGACGAACTCGTCGCGGAAGGTGACGAGGCCGGGGTTCTCCATGGCGCCGGCGTTGAACTCGGGGACGAACGCCTGGTCGTAGGAGTCGAAGGGGTAGGGCTCCTCGAACTTCTCGTGGAAGCGGTCGAAGCACTGCCGGGTGATCTCGAAGAGTTCCTCGGTGTCGGCGTCGAGGTAGGGGGCGAGGGAGCGGCGGCAGTGGATGCCGAAGGGCAGGCCGCGGTGCTCGGTGCGCGCGGAGTGCCAGGGGCCGGCGGCGACGGCGACGAGGTAGGTGGAGATCAGCGGGGTGGTGGCGGCGCGCCAGCGGCCGTCGCCGAGGTGTTCGGTGACGCCGTTGGCGAGGACGGTCCAGCCGTCGGGGGCGGTGACGGTCAGGTCGAAGACGGCCTTGAGGTCGGGCTGGTCGAAGGCGGCGAAGACGCGCTGGACGTCGTCGAGGAACAGCTGGGTGTAGACGTAGGTCTCGCCGTCGCTGGGGTCGGTGAAGCGGTGCATGCCCTCGCCGGTGCGGGAGTAGCGCATGGCGGCGTCGACGCGCAGTTCGTGTTCGCCCGCGGTGAGGCCCTTCAGGGGGAGGCGGTTGCCGTCCAGGGTCTCGGGGTCGAGGGGGCTGCCGTCGAGGGTGGCGGAGGTCAGCTGGGCCGGCTTGAGCTCGACGAAGGTGTCCGCGTCGGCGCGCGCGGTGAACGCGATGACGGTGTGCGAGTCGAAGGTGTCGTCCCCGGTGGTCAGATCGAGTGCGATCTCGTAGCGGTGGACGTCGAGGAGCTGGGCACGGGTCTGCGCTTCGTCGCGCGTCAGTACGGACATGAACGACATGCTGCCTGATGCCGCCGGTCAGGCACAGAGGAGGCCCGGTAAGGGCGTGATGTCCGGTTCACCGGGGAGGGTGTGGGGCTGAGGGGGCGGCGCCGGTCCCGGATCGGGGGGCGCCACCCCTCGGTCACTCCCCCGGGCGGGACGCGTTCGTGGCGGGTGCGGCGCCGTTGCTCTTGTCGTCGGCGATGCGTTCGTGGTGCCGGATGACCTCGGCGATGATGAAGTTCAGGAATTTCTCGGCGAACGCGGGGTCTAGTTTGGCGTTCTCGGCGAGGGTGCGCAGCCGGGCGATCTGGCGGGCCTCGCGGTCCGGGTCGGCGGGCGGCAGCTGGTGCCGGGCCTTGAGGTGGCCGACCTGCTGGGTGCACTTGAAGCGCTCGGCGAGCATGTGGACGACGGCCGCGTCGATGTTGTCGATGCTGTCGCGCAGCCGGGCGAGTTCCTCGCGGACGGCGGGGTCCACGGCACCGGGTGACGTGTTGCTGGTCATGGGCGCCCAGCCTACGGGGCGGGCGGGTCGTCCGTCGGCCCGATCCCGGGCGGATCGGCGGGGTCGGGGACCCGGTCGCTCCAGCCGCCGGGGACGGCGCGGCCCTGCTGGGCGCGGAAGCGGACCGGGGGTGTGCCGACGCGGCGGGTGAAGAGGCGGGAGAAGTAGGCGGGGTCGTCGTAGCCGACGCGGCGGGCGACGGCGGCGACGGGCAGGTCGGTGCCGGCGAGGAGTTCCTTGGCGCGGCCGAGGCGGATGCCGAGCAGGTAGTCCTTGGGGCCGCATCCGGCGCCGCGCCGGACGGCGGTGCGCAGTTCGGCCGGGGTCATGCCGTGCCGGGCCGCGTGGCCGGCGACGGTCAGCGGCAGGCAGGCGTCACGGGCGAGGGCGTCGAGGACGGGGTCGCCGTCGGGGGCGAGGTCGGCGCGGGCGCGGCGCAGGGCGACGAGGAGTTCGTGGACGGCGGCACCGGTCTCGACCTCCAGGAGGGGGTTGTCGCGGCGGGCGGCGCGGGCCATGCGCGCGATGACGGCGCGGGGTCCCGAGGCGTCGGCGAGGGGGACGACGGGGTGGCCGGGTTCGATGTGGCCGAGTTCGGTGTAGGCGGCGGTGGCGGGCCCGGTGAAGTCGACGAAGCCCTCGTCCCAGCCGGTGCCGGGGTCGGGGGCGTAGTGGTGGGGCACGCCGGGGGTGAGCCACAGCAGGGCGGGCGCGGTGACGGGGGTGCGGCGGCCGTCGGGGGTGGCGTACCAGCCGCCGCCGGCGCTGATGACGACGGCGGTGTGGTGGCCGAGGGTGCGGGGGCCGACGGTGGGCAGCCGGCCGTGCTGGAGGCCGACGCCGAGGCAGACCAGGCCGAGCCGGTGGTGGGCGGGGCCGGGGGTGAAGAACCGCATCCAGGTGCGGTACACGGGTGTCCGCCCCCTTTCCCGTGCGTGGGTCCAAGCGGTGCCGATCTTTGTCCATGGACCCGGGTGACCGCCAGGGGTGAGGGTGGCGGCATGAGCGACTTCCGGGTCGGGGACGACTGCTTTCTGCTGGACGGGCGGCCGCTGCGGCTGCTGTCGGGCGCGCTGCACTACTTCCGGGTGCACGAGGGGCACTGGGGGCACCGGCTGGCGATGCTCCGGGCGATGGGGCTGAACTGCGTGGAGACGTACGTGCCGTGGAACCGGCACGAGCCGGAGCCGGGCCGCTTCCGGGACGTGGCGGCGCTCGGACGGTTCCTGGACGCGGCGCGGGAGGCGGGGCTGTGGGCCATCGTGCGGCCGGGGCCGTACATCTGCGCCGAGTGGGAGAACGGCGGGCTGCCGTCGTGGCTGACGGCCGAGGCGGGGGCACGCGCGCGTACGGGTGACGGGCGGTATCTGCGGCGGGTGGCGGACTGGTTCGGGCGGCTGGCGCAGGAGATCATGCCCCGGCAGATCGACCGGGGCGGCCCCGTGCTGATGGTGCAGGTGGAGAACGAGTACGGCAGTTACGGCTCGGACGCGGGGTATCTGCGGCGACTGGCCCGCGTGTTGCGGGACGTGGGGGTGACGGTGCCGCTGTTCACTTCCGACGGCCCGGAGGACCACATGCTGTCCGGTGGCACCCTGCCCGGGGTGCTCGCCACCGTGAACTTCGGCTCCCACGCGCGGGAGGCGTTCGAGGCGCTGCGCCGGTACCGGCCGGACGGCCCGCTGATGTGCATGGAGTTCTGGTGCGGCTGGTTCGACCACTGGGGCGGCCGGCACACCGTGCGGGAGCCCGGGGAGGCGGCGGCGGTGCTGCGGGAGATCCTGGAGTGCGGGGCGTCGGTGAACCTGTACATGGCGCACGGCGGCACGAGTTTCGCCGGCTGGGCGGGCGCCAATCGGGGTGGCGCGCTGCACGACGGCCCGCTGGAGCCGGACGTGACGTCGTACGACTACGACGCGCCCGTGGACGAACAGGGCCGGCCGACGCCGAAGTTCTGGGCGTTCCGTGAGGTCCTCGCCGGGTACGCGGACGGCCCGCCGCCCGAACTGCCGCCCCGGCCCCCGGCGTTGGGTACCACGGCTGGGACGGAGTGGGTGGGCTGGGCGTCCCTGACGGACGTCATGGAGGCGCTGGGCGGTCCGGAGGTGCGGGCGCCGGTGCCGCCGTCGTTCGAGGACCTGGGCGTCGAGCGGGGCCTGGTGCGGTACGCGCTGGACGTGCCGGGGCCCAGGCGGCCGTATCCGCTGTCGGTGCGCGGGCTGCGGGACCTGGCCGTGGTGTACGTCGACGGGGTGCGGGCCGGGGTGCTGACCGAGGAGGAGGCGGTCCTGGAGGAGCCCGTCGCGGGGCACGCCCGCGTGGAGCTGTGGGTGGAGTCGCTGGGGCGGGTGAACTACGGGCCGCGGCTGGGCGAGGCCAAGGGGATCACCGGGGGCGTCCTGCACGAACGGCAGTATCTGCACGGCGTCCGCGCGCGGGGGCTGCGGCTGGAGGCGCTGGACGCCGTCGGGGCGGTGCGGGAGGTGGCGTCGGGCGGTGTGCCCGGGGACGGTGCCCCGGGGCTGTACCGGGGCACCGTCGTGGTGCGGGGCGCCGGTGACGCCCGGCTGGAACTGCCCGGGTGGACCCGCGGGTTCGTGTGGGTCGACGGCTTCTGCCTGGGCCGCTACTGGTCGGCGGGCCCCCAGAGCGCGCTGTACGTACCCGGGCCGGTCCTGCGGGAGGGCGTCAACGACGTGTGGCTGCTGGAGCTGGAGGGCGCGGACCCCGCCGCTCCCGGTCCGCTCCTGCGCCCCGTGTGAGGGGCCCGCCTAGAGGGCGTCCGCCGCGCGGGCGATGTCCTTGGCGAAGTGGCTGACCTCCGTGTAGACGCCGGGCACACCCGTGCGGGCGCAGCCGTCGCCCCAGCTGACGATGCCGACCTGGATCCACTTGCCGGCGTCGTCCTTGCGGAACATGGGGCCGCCGGAGTCGCCCTGGCAGGTGTCGATGCCGCCGGACTGCCAGCCGGCGCACAGTTCCTCCTTCGACACCAGCCGGTTGCCGTAGTGGCGCTTGCAGGTGCGGTCCGCGACGAAGGGGACGGTGGCCTTGCGGAGCTTGGTCGTGCCCGTGTTGGCCCCCTCCTTCATGTCACCCCATCCGGCGATCGTGAACATGCCGCGGTTGTAGCGGTCCGTGGTGGCGATCTTCAGCGTCGGCCTGTCGATCGGCCGGGCCAGCTTGATCAGCGCCCAGTCCTTGCCGGTGCCGTCGTAGCCGGTGGCCACCTTGACCTTGGTCGACTTGACCTTGATCGCGGAGGAGGAGGTCAGGTCGTTGACGCCGGCGGTGACGGTGATGCCGGTGTTCGGGCCGGAGCGGTCCATGCAGTGGGCGGCGGTGAGGACGACGTCCTTCTTGTAGAGCGCCCCGCCGCAGCCCATGGAGAGGTGGACCATGAACGGGAACTCGTTCTGCGCGGCGGTCGTCCCACCGACGACGCGGGTGGACGGGGTGTCGGCGTGCGCGGTGAGGGGCTGCAGCGAGGCGACCGCGAGCGCGACGGCGCCCACCGCCGCGGCTCGGGTGGCCAGGGATATGCCGGTTCTTCTCGGCGGGCTCTGGGTCAACATACGTCCTTTCATGGCGTGTTGAGCGGCCCGCAGTATGAAGATCGGCCAGGTGGTGTGGCAAGGACGGATCTCACGCCGGGGCGGTGGAACCGCGGCGGGGAAATCCCCCTCACCTCCCCGTAGAGTGGAATCGGGTTCGAGACGTCCTGGGGGTGCGGCGTGGCGAACGGCGGACCGGTCGAGCACGGCTTTCCGCATCTGGAGACGGTGCGGGCGTCGATCACCGCGCTGTACCGGCGTCTGTCGTACGACACCGTGCGGACCTTCGGGGCCAGCGTGGCGCCCGCGGACGTGGCGTTCGGCGACGTCGACGATCTGCATCTGGGGGCGCAGCGGGTGGCGCGCGAGCTGGTGCGGCACTTCCGGTTGCCGGACGCGCGCCTGGTCGTGGGGTTCCGGGAGATGGGGCACGCGGCGAACGTCGAACTGACGGCGGGCCCCGAGTACTTCGTCGAGCTGAACGACCGCTTCCGTACGCATCGGCGGGACATCGGGGCGGCGCTGGCGCACGAGGTGACCCATGTGTATCTGCACCGGCTGGACCTGTCGTTCCCCGGCACCCGGGACAACGAGATCCTGACGGACACGGTGAGCACGTACCTGGGCGCGGGCTGGCTGCTGCTGGACGCCTACCGGGAGGACGCCGTCTCCTCGCAGAAGCTGGGCTATCTGACGCCGGAGGAGTTCGGGTACGTCCTCGCCAAGCGGTCGCTGCTGTTCGGTGAGGACCCGTCGGTGTGGTTCACCAGCCCGCAGGCGTACACGGCGTACGGCAAGGGCATGGAGCGGGCGCGTGAGGACGCGCGGCAGCCTCCGCTGACGGCCGCGGGCTGGGCGGGCCGCAGGCGCTACGCCCATGACCGGCGCCGCGCGCGGGAGCACGGGGAGGGCGGGGAGCGGCCGGGGGTGCCGTACGCGTTCACCCCGGAGGGCGGGGAGCCGCTCAGGGTGTCGTTCCCGTGCCCGACGTGCCGGCAGCGGATCCGGGTGCCGGTGCGGGGTCGGATCCGCGCCCGGTGCGGGCTGTGCCGGACGGTGCTGGAGTGCGACACCTGACGGGGACGTGCGCGGTCGGGTCCCGTACACGCGGCGCGGCGGTGTCGCCTCCCGGAGCAGTCTCCGTGCCGTCTCCCCCGCCTTGGCCTCGGCGAAGACGTCCTCGGTCATCCGGGTGCGGGCCGGTGCTGCGGGGCGCGCGCCTGCGGTGAGCTCCGGACGGCGTCAGGCGGAGGGCACGATGCCCCGCGCCCGCGCCGCCCCCAGCCACCTTGGGAACTCCCCGACGAGACGGTCGTACAGCTCGTCGTCCGGCATCGCCGACGGGTCCGGGCCGGCGTGGAAGAAGCCGGCGTTGTCGACGATCCGCTGGTCCGGCACCGGGAGGTCGTCGAGCCGGCGCAGGAAGTCGAACTGCTTGCTCCCCCGGTCGCCGAACCCGACGAACTGCCAGAACAGCGGGAGCCGCGCCGCCTTGCACAGGTAGCGCTCGGCGGCGAGCCGGTTGATGGGCCCGCCGTCGGTCTGGAAGACGACCAGGGCCGGCTCCCTCGACCCGCTGTCCAGATAGTGGTCGATGACGGCGTCCATGGCCAGGTGGTAGCTGGTCCTGCCCATGTGCCCGAGCCCGGACACGATCCGCTCGATCCGGCCCCGGTGGGTCTCCAGCGCGATCTCGGTGACGGCGTCGACGTCCGTGGAGAAGAAGACGACCGGGACCCTGCCGTCGTCGTCCAGGTGGGCCGAGAGCCCAAGCACCCGGTCGGCCAGGGCCTGCACACTGCCGTCCTTGTAGAACGGCTTCATCGACCCGGAGTAGTCCACCACCAGGTAGACGGCGGCCCGCGTCCCGTCCAGTCCGTGCTTGCGGAGCGACACCCCGGCGCTGCGGTACGGGCCCACCAGCGCGGGCGCGGTCTCCTCCACCTTGCTCAGACTGATCGCGGCCATGTCCCCTGCCCCCTCGTACGGCGCCCCGGCGGCCCGACCCTACGCCACACCCGTCCCGCTCCCCCCGTCCGTTCTGCACCGGCATTCGATTTCGGCACCGGGGTTCGATATTTTGTTCGCCGCCGTCCCCATCGGCTCACCGTTCATTCGAATCCTCCAGGGAGCCGGCAGTGGAGCCCGAGTCCACCGACGCAGCCGTCACGACGTGCTACCGCCACCCCAAGGTGGAGTCCCATGTGCGCTGCACGCGCTGCGAGCGCTACATCTGCCCGTCCTGTATGCGGGAGGCGGCCGTCGGGCACCAGTGCGTGGAGTGCGTGAAGGAGGGGGCGCGCTCGGTCCGGCAGGCCCGTACGCTCGTCGGCGGACGGATCACGAGCACGCCGCTGGTGACCTCGGTCCTGATCGGCCTGAACCTGGTCGCCTACCTGGCCGAGCTGGCCCGCCCGGAGCTGGTCGACCGGTTCGCGATGGTGTCCGCCCGCCTGACCGGGCCGGACGGCGCCTTCTACGTCTACCAGCCCGGGCACCCGCCCGGCTTCGAGCCGTCCGGCCTGGTCGCCGGGGAGTGGGAGCGGTTGCTCACCAGCGGCTTCCTCCACCTGCCGCCGACGGAGGGCACCTTCGGGCTGCTGCACATCGTGCTGAACATGCTCGCGCTGTGGCAGCTCGGCCGGGT
The DNA here is from genome assembly GCF_042731455.1 of Streptomyces sp. NPDC059852. Lineage (NCBI taxonomy): Bacteria > Bacillati > Actinomycetota > Actinomycetes > Kitasatosporales > Streptomycetaceae > Streptomyces > Streptomyces sp. NPDC059852. Next base: position 88,838 of record NZ_JBHWJK010000016.1, read on the forward strand.
CGTGGAGCCCATGCTGGGGCGGCTGCGGTTCGTCGCGCTGTACCTGCTGGCGACGCTCGGCGGCTCGGTCTTCGAGCTGCTGCTGACCGACGTGAACACGGAGTCGCTGGGCGCGTCCGGCGCGATCTTCGGACTGGGCGCCGCCTACTACGTGCTGGCCCGCCGGATCGGCGCGGACATGCGCTCCGTCAACCGGTTCATGGTGTTCCTGCTGCTGTGGATGCTGCTGTCCGCGGGTCTGACCTCCTGGCAGGGGCACCTCGGCGGACTGCTGACCGGCGCGGCGGTGACCGCCGCCCTCGCCTACGCCCCGCGCGGACCGCGCCAGACCCTGATCCAGGCGGCCGCGTGCGCGGGCGTCCTCGTCCTGCTGGCCGTGGCCGCCTTCGCCAAGGTCTCCGAGCTGACCGGTGGAGGAATACCCCAGTGAAGCGTTCCGGCATCCTGATCTTCGCGGCGGCGCCGCTGGCGCTCACCGCGGCGGCGTACTTCCTCATGCCCACCGACTCCGCCGACAGCCCGGCCTCCCCGACCGTCAGCGCCCAGGAGGCGGCCCGGCAGGACGCCAAGTCCCGCGCGGAGAAGGAGCGGTCGGCGGACGACGAGCTGATCGCGGACCAGCCGCCCGGCCTCGCCGCCCCGGCCACGAAGACGCTGGCCCAGCAACTGGTGTCCAGCGCCGAGAACTCCACCCTGAACTGGCGTGACACCTTCGGCTACATCGAGGACATCGGCGACGGCCAGGGCTACACGGCGGGCATCATCGGCTTCTGCACCGGCACGAACGACCTGCGGATCCTGGTCGAGCGCTACACCGCCGACCACCCGGACAACGGGCTCGCGAAGTACCTGCCCGCGCTGCGCGCCGTCGACGGCACCGACTCGCACGAGGGCCTGGACCCCGGCTTCACCGAGGCGTGGAAGGCGGAGGCCCGCAAGCCCGCGTTCCAGCAGGCGCAGCTCGACGAACGCGACCGCTCCTACTTCGAGCCCGCGGTGCGCCTCGCCAAGCTCGACGGGCTGGGGACCCTCGGCCAGTTCATCTACTACGACGCGATGGTCTTCCACGGCCCCGGCATCGACGACGACGGCTTCTACGTGCTGCGCGAACGCGCCCAGCGCGAGGCGGACACCCCCGCCCAGGGCGGCTCCGAGAAGGAGTACCTGGACATCTTCCTGGACATCCGCCGCGAGGCCATGAAGGACAAGCGCCCCGGCATCGACACCAGCCGCATCGACACCGCCCAGCGGCAGTTCCTCTACGACGGCAACCTCGAGCTGAAGCCGCCGCTGAGGTGGAAGGTGTACGGGGAGACGTACCACCTGCCGTAGACGGGCGTCCCGGGCTGTCCGAACGGCCCCGGGCATGCCGACGGCGCCTGCCCGTTCGTCCGGTCGGGGACGAGGCAGACGCCGTCTCGGGGGGTCCGGGGGAAGCCCCCGGATTTCCCGCCCGTACGCCGTTGTACGGGACGTTCTCGGATGATCCGCGGGATCAGACCGCCAGGGCGCGGTCCGTCGGGCGGATCGGGGCCGGCAGCTCGCTGGCGCCGGTCAGGAAGCGGTCGCAGCCGCGGGCGGCCGAGCGGCCCTCGGCGATCGCCCACACGATGAGCGACTGACCGCGGCCCGCGTCACCGGCGACGAACACACCGGGCACGTTGGTCTGGAAGTCGGCGTCGCGGGCGATGTTGCCGCGCTCGTCGAGCTCCAGGCCGAACTGCTCGACCAGGCCGTTCTCCCGGTCGGTGCCGGTGAAGCCCATCGCGAGGGTGACCAGCTGGGCGGGGATCTTGCGCTCCGTGCCCGGCTTCTGGGTCAGCTTGCCGTCGACGAACTCGACCTCGGTGAGGTGCAGCCACTGGACGTTGCCGTCCTCGTCGCCCTCGAAGTGGGTGGTGGAGACGGCGTAGACCCGCTCGCCGCCCTCCTCGTGCGCGGACGTCACCTTGTACAGCATCGGGAACGTCGGCCACGGCTGGGTGACGTTGTTCCGCTCGTCGTTCGGGCGGGGCATGATCTCCAGCTGCGTCACCGAGGCCGCGCCCTGGCGGTGGGCGGTGCCCACGCAGTCGGCGCCGGTGTCGCCGCCGCCGATGACGACGACGTGCTTGCCCTCGGCGGAGATCGGGGAGGTGACGTAGTCGCCCTCCTGGACCTTGTTCGCCAGCGGCAGGTACTCCATCGCCTGGTGGACGCCCTTCAGCTCGCGGCCGGGGACGGGCAGGTCACGGGCGGTGGTGGCGCCGGCGGCGATGACGACGGCGTCGTACCGCTTCTTCAGGTCGGTCGCCTTGAGGTCACGGCCGATCTCGACGCCGGTGCGGAAGCGGGTGCCCTCCGCGCGCATCTGCTCGATACGGCGGTTGATGTGCCGCTTCTCCATCTTGAACTCGGGGATGCCGTAGCGCAGCAGGCCGCCGATGCGGTCGGCGCGCTCGTACACGGCCACGGTGTGGCCGGCCCGGGTCAGCTGCTGGGCGGCGGCAAGACCCGCCGGGCCCGAGCCGATGACGGCGACGGTCTTGCCGGACAGGCGCTCCGGGATCTGCGGGACGACGTCCCCAGTCTCCCACGCCTTGTCGATGATCGAGACCTCGACGTTCTTGATGGTGACCGGCGGCTGGTTGATGCCGAGCACGCACGCCGACTCGCAGGGCGCGGGGCAGAGGCGACCGGTGAACTCCGGGAAGTTGTTGGTCGCGTGCAGCCGCTCCTGGGCGGCCGCCCAGTCCTCGCGGTAGGCGTAGTCGTTCCACTCCGGGATGAGGTTCCCGAGCGGACAGCCGTTGTGGCAGAACGGGATGCCGCAGTCCATGCACCGGCTGGCCTGCTTGCTGATGATCGGCAGCAGGGAGCCGGGGACGTAGACCTCGTTCCAGTCCTTCAGCCGCACGTCGACGGGGCGGGACTTGGCGACCTCGCGCCCGTGGTTGAGAAAGCCCTTGGGATCAGCCATTGGTCGCCGCCTCCATCATCTTCTCGGTGATCTCGGTCTCGGTGAGACCGGCTCGCTCGGCGGCGTCCTTGGCGGCGAGCACTGCCTTGTACGTGCTGGGGATGATCTTGCTGAAGCGGTCCACCGCGGTGTCCCACTCGGCGAGGAGCTTCTCGGCGACCGTGGACCCGGTCTCCTCCTGGTGGCGGCGCACGACGTCGTGCAGCCACTGCTTGTCGGCCTCGTCGAGCGCCTCGACGGCGCCCACGTTGCCGACGTTGACGTTGTCCCGGTCGAGGTCGATCACGTAGGCCACGCCACCGGACATGCCGGCCGCGAAGTTGCGGCCCGTCTCGCCGAGGACCACCGCGTGACCGCCGGTCATGTACTCGCAGCCGTGGTCGCCCACGCCCTCGGAGACGACCAGCGCGCCGGAGTTGCGGACGCAGAACCGCTCGCCGGTCCGGCCGCGCAGGAACAGCTCGCCGCCGGTCGCGCCGTACGCGATCGTGTTGCCCGCGATCGTCGAGTACTCGGCGAGGTGGTCGGCGGCCCGGTCGGGCCGGACCACGATGCGCCCGCCGGACAGGCCCTTGCCGACGTAGTCGTTGGCGTCGCCCTCCAGGCGCAGCGTGACACCGCGCGGGAGGAAGGCGCCGAAGGACTGGCCCGCGGAACCGGTGAAGGTGATGTCGATGGTGTCGTCGGGCAGGCCCGCGCCACCGAACTTCTTCGTCACCTCGTGGCCGAGCATGGTGCCGACCGTGCGGTTGATGTTGCGGACCTTGACCTGGGCGCGCACGGGCTGGGCGTCGTTCGCGGACTCGGCGGCGAGGGCGTCGGCGGCGAGCTTGATGAGCTCGTTGTCGAGCGCCTTCTCCAGGCCGTGGTCCTGCTCGACCAGCTGGTGGCGCACCGCGCCGGCCGGCAGGTCGGGCACGTGGAACAGCGGCTCCAGGTCGAGGCCCTGCGCCTTCCAGTGGTCGACCGCGCGGGTCACGTCGAGCGCCTCGGCGTGGCCGACGGCCTCCTCGATGGAGCGGAAGCCCAGCTCGGCGAGGAGCTCGCGGACCTCTTCGGCGATGTACCGGAAGAAGTTGACGATGTACTCGGCCTTGCCGGAGAAGCGGTCGCGCAGCACCGGGTTCTGGGTGGCGATGCCGACCGGGCAGGTGTCCAGGTGGCAGACGCGCATCATGACGCAGCCGGAGACGACGAGCGGCGCGGTCGCGAAACCGAACTCCTCGGCGCCGAGCAGCGCGGCGATGACGACGTCACGGCCGGTCTTCAGCTGGCCGTCCGTCTGGACGACGATCCGGTCGCGCAGGCCGTTGAGCAGCAGGGTCTGCTGGGTCTCGGCGAGGCCGAGCTCCCAGGGGCCGCCCGCGTGCTTCAGCGAGGTCAGCGGGGAGGCACCGGTGCCGCCGTCGTGGCCGGAGATGAGGACGACGTCCGCGTGCGCCTTGGACACACCGGCCGCGACCGTGCCGACGCCGACCTCGGAGACCAGCTTGACGTGGATGCGGGCCTTCGGGTTGGCGTTCTTCAGGTCGTGGATCAGCTGGGCGAGATCCTCGATGGAGTAGATGTCGTGGTGCGGCGGCGGGGAGATGAGGCCCACGCCCGGCGTCGAGTGACGCGTCTTCGCGACCCACGGGTAGACCTTGTGGCCGGGCAGCTGGCCGCCCTCGCCGGGCTTGGCGCCCTGGGCCATCTTGATCTGGATGTCGTCGGCGTTGACCAGGTACTCGCTCGTCACACCGAAGCGGCCGGAGGCGACCTGCTTGATGGACGACCGGCGCGCCGGGTCGTACAGACGGTCCGGGTCCTCGCCGCCCTCACCGGTGTTGGACTTGCCGCCCAGCTGGTTCATGGCGATGGCGAGGGTCTCGTGCGCCTCCTTGGAGATGGAGCCGTACGACATGGCGCCGGTGGAGAAGCGCTTGACGATCTCGCTGACCGGCTCGACCTCCTCGACGGGGATCGAGGGGCGGTCGGACTTGAAGCCGAACAGGCCGCGCAGCGTCATCAGGCGCTCGGACTGCTCGTTCACACGGGCCGTGTACTTCTTGAAGATGTCGTAGCGGCCGGTGCGCGTGGAGTGCTGGAGGCGGAAGACGGTCTCCGGGTCGAACAGGTGCGGCTCGCCCTCGCGGCGCCACTGGTACTCGCCGCCGATCTCCAGGGCGCGGTGCGCCGGGGCGATGCCGGAGGCCGGGTAGGCCTTGGCGTGCCGGGCGGCGACCTCCTTGGCGACGACGTCGATGCCGACGCCGCCGATCTTGCTGGTGGTGCCGTTGAAGTACTTCTCGACGAACGCCTCCTCGAGACCGACGGCCTCGAAGACCTGGGCGCCGCGGTAGGAGGCGACGGTGGAGATGCCCATCTTGGACATGACCTTCAGCACGCCCTTGCCGAGGGCGTAGATCAGGTTCCGGATGGCCTGCTCGGCCTCGATGCCGGGCAGGAAGGTGCCGGCGCGGACCAGGTCCTCGACGGACTCCATGGCCAGGTACGGGTTGACCGCGGCGGCGCCGTAGCCGATGAGCAGGGCGACGTGGTGGACCTCGCGGACGTCGCCGGCCTCGACCAGCAGGCCCACGTGGGTGCGCTGCTTGGTGCGGATGAGGTGGTGGTGGACGGCCGCGGTGAGCAGCAGCGACGGGATCGGCGCGTGCTCGGCGTCGGAGTGGCGGTCCGACAGGACGATCAGCCGGGCGCCGTTCTCGATGGCGGCGTCGGCCTCGGTGCAGATCTCCTCGATGCGCGCGGCGAGGGCGTCGCCGCCGCCGGAGACCCGGTACAGGCCGGAGAGGGTCGCGGCCTTGAAGCCGGGCATGTCGCCGTCGGCGTTGATGTGGATGAGCTTGGCCAGCTCGTCGTTGTCGATCACCGGGAAGGGCAGGGTGACCGAGCGACAGGAGGCGGCGGTCGGCTCCAGCAGGTTGCCCTGCGGGCCCAGCGAGGAGCGCAGCGAGGTGACGAGCTCCTCGCGGATGGCGTCCAGCGGCGGGTTGGTGACCTGCGCGAACAGCTGGGTGAAGTAGTCGAAGAGCAGCCGGGGGCGGTCGCTCAGCGCGGCGATCGGCGAGTCGGTGCCCATCGAGCCGATCGGCTCCGCGCCGGCCTTCGCCATCGGCGCGAGGATGATGCGCAGCTCTTCCTCGGTGTAGCCGAAGGTCTGCTGGCGGCGGGTGACCGAGGCGTGGGTGTGCACGATGTGCTCACGCTCGGGCAGGTCCGACAGCTCGATCTCGCCGGCCTCCAGCCACTCCGCGTACGGCTGCTCGCCGGCGAGGGACGCCTTGATCTCGTCGTCCTCGATGATGCGGTGCTCGGCGGTGTCGACGAGGAACATCCGGCCCGGCTGGAGGCGGCCCTTGCGGACGACCTTGGCGGGGTCGATGTCGAGGACGCCGACCTCGGAGCCGAGGACGACGAGGCCGTCGTCGGTGACCCAGTAGCGGCCGGGGCGCAGGCCGTTGCGGTCGAGGACCGCGCCGACCTGGGTGCCGTCGGTGAAGGTGACGCAGGCCGGGCCGTCCCAGGGCTCCATCATCGTGGAGTGGAACTGGTAGAAGGCGCGGCGGGCCGGGTCCATGGAGTCGTGGTTCTCCCACGCCTCCGGGATCATCATCAGCACCGAGTGCGGCAGGGAGCGGCCGCCGAGGTGCAGCAGCTCCAGGACCTCGTCGAAGGAGGCGGAGTCGGAGGCGTCCGGGGTGCACACCGGGAAGACGCGCTCCAGGCCCTTGTCGCCGAACAGGTCGGAGACCAGCTGCGACTCGCGGGCCCGCATCCAGTTGCGGTTGCCCTTGACGGTGTTGATCTCACCGTTGTGGGCGACGAAGCGGTAGGGGTGCGCGAGCGGCCACGACGGGAAGGTGTTCGTGGAGAAGCGCGAGTGGACGAGCGCGATCGCGGAGGCGAAGCGGCGGTCGGACAGGTCCGGGAAGAAGGGCTCGAGCTGGCCGGTGGTCAGCATGCCCTTGTAGACGATGGTGCGGGCCGACAGCGAGGGGAAGTAGACCCCGGCCTCGCGCTCGGCGCGCTTGCGCAGGACGAACGCCTTGCGGTCGAGGGCGATGTCCGTGGAGGTGCCGTCCGCGACGAAGATCTGGCGGAAGGCCGGCATCGTCGAGCGGGCGGTGGCGCCGAGCAGCTCGGGGGCGACCGGGACCTCGCGCCAGCCGAGGACGTCGAGGCCCTCCTCGGCGGCGATCGTCTCGATGCGCGCGACGGCGTCCTCGGTCCCGTCCTCCGGCAGGAAGGCGATGCCGACGGCGTAGGCGCCGGCCTCGGGGAGCTCGAACCCGGCGACCTCGCGCAGGAAGGCGTCCGGCACCTGGGAGAGGATGCCGGCGCCGTCACCCGAGTCGGGCTCGGAGCCGGTGGCGCCGCGGTGCTCGAGATTGCGCAGAACGGTCAGCGCCTGCTCGACCAGCGTGTGGCTCGCCTCTCCGGTGAGGGTGGCCACGAAGCCGACGCCGCAGGCGTCGTGCTCGTCGCGGGGGTCGTACATACCCTGCGCAGCAGGGCGAGCATCCATGAAGGACCAGTTCTGGCCATTCGCGGAGTGCTGGGACGGCTGGCGCGGCGTACGCATCGGCTCTCCCGTCGTCGTCATTTGGCTGGGGGTTCCCCGGGAAAAGGCCGGGGAGCAGGTGCAAGGGACGACGTTGGCCCTCTGCGTGATCGCAAAATTTCGTGCAGGTTACATGATGGAACGACTCTCGGGAACCGGGATACTCCGTTCCACCATGCGGACACCACGGCCTGCGGCGGGGGTCTTGCGCACGTGGCTCGAAGTATGTGGGGGACCGGGTGGGGCAGGTCCATGCCCGACGGTCCACAGGGAGGCGGAAGGGGCGTCGTCGCCCACCCCGCGCGTGCACCGCAGGCGTCATTGCCCACAATGCTTACGGCTCATGCCCGGTGGTCATGCCTCCGAAACCCACGAGTAACGGAAACTTATGCGGCCCCTCGCATATGTTCCAGCCGCGCTATCCTACGGCCGTTCCGAAGAAACTGCCCAGGGCGTACGTCACACCGGCCGCCGCGCCACCCAGGGCGAGCTGCCGCAGACCGCTGTACCACCAGCTGCGCGCCGTGACCTTGGCGACGATCGCCCCGCACAGGAAGAGCCCGAAGAGCGCGAGCAGCACCGCCGGCCAGAGCGTGGCGGCGCCGAGCAGGTACGGCAGGACCGGCAGCAGGGCGCCGAGGGCGAAGGACCCGAACGACGACACGGCCGCGACCAGCGGCGAGGGCAGGTCGCCGGGGTCGATGCCGAGTTCCTCGCGGGCGTGTATCTCCAGGGCCACCTCGGGGTCGCGGGAGAGCTGCTCGGCGACGGCGCGCGCGAGGTCCGCGTCCACACCCCGGGCCTCGTAGAGGGCCGCCAGCTCGGCCTCCTCGTCCTTGGGGTGCTTGGTCAGCTCGCGCCGCTCGACGGCCAGTTCGGCCTCGACGAGCTCGCGCTGCGAGGCGACCGAGGTGTACTCGCCGGCCGCCATGGAGAAGGCGCCGGCCGCGAGGCCCGCGAGGCCGCTGAGCACGATGGTCTGATGGCTGACGGCGCCACCGGCGACACCGGTCATGAGGGCGAGGTTCGAGACCAGGCCGTCCATCGCGCCGAAGACCGCGGGGCGCAGCCAGCCGCCGTTCACATCGCGGTGGGTGTGGTTGTCGCGGTGCGCCTCGTGCAGCGCGGCCTCGGTCTCGATGATCGACATCAGTTTCCCCCCGGAGGAAGTCAGGTAAGGCTCTCTTTAGACGCGTTCTACTCTTCGACAACACCAAATCTACGCCTCCCCATTCCCTCCCGCCAGCAAGGAAAGGCTGGGCTAACCTGCGGTTTTCCCCGAAAAGCCGCCGTGCGGCCGGGGCCTCGGAGGACAGATCGACCGGGTGACAGTGGCCCCGGTGAGGCTCAGGTCAACCGCCGACGGTGGGACACATCCGCAAAGGGCTCCGCGCCCTGGCGGAACCCCCGGAGGAGAGGCCGCGTATGGCATCGATCGCCCGCATCCCCTCGGTTCCGGCGCCCGGCGACGCCGGAGAACTCCGCGAGCGGGCCCGCGGCGCCCTGCTGGGCCTGGCGGTGGGCGACGCGCTGGGCGCTCCCGCCGAGAACATGAAGCCCTCGGAGATCCGTGCCCGGTGGGGCCGGATCACCGGCTTCGTGGCCGAGAGCCCCTGCGGCACCGACGACACCGAGTACGCGATCTTCTCCGGGCTGCTGCTCGCCCGCCATGGCTCGGCCCTCACCCCGGCCCATGTCGAGGCTGCCTGGCACGAGTGGATCGCCGACCGGGCCGAAGGGCCGTTCCGGGGCGCCGGGTTCAGCGAGCGGGGCACGCTGGAGAACCTGCGCCGCGGCCTCGCCGCCCCCATCTCCGCACAGCACCGGCACGCCTGGAGCGACGGGCTGGCCATGCGGGCGGCGCCCTTCGGGGTGTTCGCCGCGGGCCGCCCGGCGGAGGCGGCCCGGCTGGTCGCGATCGACGGCTCGGTCAGCCACGACGGCGAGGGCATCTACGGCGGCCAGGCCGTGGCGGCCGGAGTGGCCGCGGCGATGGCGGGAGCGCCGACCCCGGTGGTGGTGGCCTCGGCGCTGGCCGTGGTCCCGGACGACTCCTGGACGGCCCGTTCCCTGCGCCGGGCCGCCGCGGTCGCCCACGAGGGCGAGCGCGCGGTGCGCTCCGCGGTGGTGATCGGCGGCTACCCCTGGACCGACCTCGCCCCCGAGGCGGTCGCCCTGGCCTTCGGGGCGTACGCGGCGGCCGACGGCGACTTCGTCCAGGCGGTCCTGACCGCGGTGAACATGGGCCGCGACGCGGACACGACGGCCGCGGTCGCGGGGGCGCTGGCCGGAGCCACGCGGGGCGAGGGGGCGATCCCCCCGGACTGGGCGGCGGCGATCGCCCCGGCCCGCGGCAGCTGCCTGCCGTCGATGGCCGGCCACCACGTGCTGGACGTGGCGGAACTCCTGCTCCCAGGGGACGACCGCAAATGGATCACCGGAGCCCTCACCCCCACCAAGGAGCCCCTCGGATGACTCCCCCGACCCCGTGGTCCGACCTCCAGGACCCAGACTCACCCTCCCCGGCCACCGCACCGGCGGCACTCCTGCCCGCACCCCCCGAGCCGGACCCCGAGCCCTCGGACGAGAGCGGCACGACGGACCCCGCGCCGCTCGCCCCGCCCCTCGAGCCGGAGACCGCCGACGGCGAGTCCGCCGCAACGGAGCCACCCACCCCCGCCATCGCCACCTGCTCGGGCCACCACTCCATCCACCTCCTCCTACCCCCCGAGCCGGACCCCGAGCCCTCGGACGAGATCCGCACGGCCGGCCCCGCCCTCCTCCCTCCACCCCCCGAACCGGAAGCCGCCGTCGGCGAATCCGCCCCGACGGGGCCACCCGCACTCGACAAGGAAAGCCGCACGGGTGGTGCGGGTGGGAGACTCCCGGCCGAAGGCGAAGCCGAGGCCGTCCCCCGGCCGGCGCACCGCGTCCGGGGCCTCCTCCTGGGCCTGGCCGCAGGCGACGCCGCCGGATGGCCCGCCGCCCGGCACCGCGCCGCCAGGATGCCGGACTGGACCCGCCGTCTGACCCGCGAACTGGAGACGTTCGCCGAGCAGAACGCCACCACCACCCTCCCCGTGCCGATCGCCCTCAACCAGCCCCCCGAACCCCTCCGCCTCGGCCCCTCCGACGACGCGGAATGGGCGGCCTTCACCGCCGAGGCCCTGCTGCGGGCCGGCGACGACACCGCCCTCGGCGACCTCAGCCGCGACCGCCGCGTCCGCGCCGCGATCGACCTCACCTGGAACGCCGTCGCCGGCGAGGTCGCCGCCGCCGCCGACCGCGCCCCGGAGGTCGAGTCGGCGGTCCTCCCACTGCGCGCCCGCATCTCCGTCCGCGCCGGCCTCGGCAACCTCGCCACCGGCCTGCGCCCGCCCGCCACCGGCCACGACAACCCGCACTTCTTCGACGACGCGGCCTGCGTCCGGGCCTGCGTCCTGGCCGTCGCCCACCCCGGCGACCCCCGCCGCGCCGCCGACCTCGCCGAGTTCGACGCCCGGTACACCCAGGACGGAGACGGCGTCCTCGGCGCGAGGGCGATGGCGGCGGCCGTGTCCCTTGCCCTCACCGGCGCGGCCACCGGCACCTGCGTGGCGGCGGCGCTCACCGAGCTGCCCGCCGCGACGGAGATCGGCCGCAACGCCCGGCACGCCGTGGACCTCGCCCACACCGCCGACGGCGCCTTCGCCCTGGTCCCCCTCCTGGAGCACCAGATCGTCGACCACGTCTACAGCTACGGCGTCGCCGCCGCCGAGACCGTACCGGTCGCCCTCGCGCTCGCCGTCGCGTCGGGCGGCCGTATCGCCGAGGCGGTTCCGGCCGCCGCCTGTCTGTCCCGGGTGGCGGACTCGGCCCCGGCCCTGGCCGGCGCGCTGACCGGCGCCCTGGGCGGTGACGCCTGTGTCCCGGCGGCCTGGCGCGCCACCTGCCGCACGCTGTCCGGCTGTGCTCTCCCCCGGCTCACCGGCACCGACCTGGTGGAACTCGCCGACCTCCTGGAAGCCGCACAACCGGACCGACCAGGAGGATGATTCCGGCATGACGCCCAAAGCAGATGAAAGCAGTGGTCCGCGTCTCGACGAACGGATCACCGGCGCCCTGGTGGGCGCGGCGGTCGGCGACGCCCTCGGCGGCCCGGTGGAGGGCTACTCCCCCGACCAGATCCTGGAGCGCCACGGCGGCCGCGTGCACGGTGTCGTCGGCCCCTGGAACGGCGACGCATGGCGTACGGCACGCCCCATCGCGCCGTACCACAAGGGCGACGGGCACGTCACCGACGACACCTTGATGACGCACGCGCTGGTCCGTGTCTACGCGGCCGTCCGCGACCACCTCGACGCGTACGCGATCGCCGACCACCTGGTCCCGGACCTGATGACCACCCCCCGCTGGATCCCGGAGCTGGAGGCCGAGGCACTCCCCCTGCAGCGCGTCTTCCTCGCGGAGAAGTGGCTGGTCGCCCGCCTGCACTACGGGCATGTGGACCCCCGCGAGGCCGGCGTCGGCAACATCGTGAACTGCGGCGCCGCGATGTACATGGCCCCGGTCGGCCTGGTCAACGCGGCCGACCCCCGGGCCGCGTACGCCGAGGCGCTGGACGTCGCGGGCGCCCACCAGTCGTCGTACGGGAGGGAGGCCGCAGGCGTGTTCGCGGCGGCGGTGGCCGCGGCCTGCGCACCCGGCGCGACCCCGGACTCGGTCGTCGCCGCCTGCCTGTCGCTCGCCCGGGACGGCACCCGCGAGGCCATCGAGAAGTGCTGCGAGACCGCCGCGGCCCACAGCGACTTCGAGTCGGCGCTTGTCCCGCTGCGCGAGGCGGTCGCCCCCTACGACACCGTCGGCCCCGACTACCGCCGGCCCTCGCTCGGCGCCCGCCGCCCCTCCCGGCTGCACGCGATCGAGGAGCTGCCGATCGCCCTGGCCATGGTGCTGGTCGCCGGCGGCGACCACCGCCGGGCGGTGCTCGGCGCGGTGAACTACGGCCGGGACTGCGACTCCATCGCGACGATGGCGGGCGCCGTGACGGGCGCCCTCGGCTCCCCCGTCCCGGACGAGTGGGCGAAGACGGTCGCGGAGGCCAGCCGCCTCGACCTGTGGGAGCCGGCGCGGGTCCTGACCGACGTGGCCCGCGAGGTGCACGCTCGTGACGTGGCCCGCCGCCGGGCGCACGAGGCGGCGTTCCGGGTGCTGGAGGGCCGGCCGTGCTCCGACTGACCTGGGTCCAGCCCGAGGACCTGCTCGGCCACGAACTGAGGCAGGCCGCCCTGGACGGCCGGGAGCCCGCGCGGATCGCGGCCCGCTGGGAGGCGGCGGGCGGCCGTACGGCCCCGGTACGGGCGGGTGCCTCGGCGGAGCCGGCGTCCCGGTATCTGCGGACGCTGGCCGAGGACCTGCTGGACGAACTGGCGGACCTGCCCAGCCGGACCGCCGACCGGGAGCCCACCGGCCTCGCCGCCATCAAGGCGCTCTGCCCCCACTGGCCGGCGCCGCCCGCCGCCCCCGTCCGGACCACGCCGGCCCGGCTGGAGGCCGCCTGGCTGGGCCGGGCCGCCGGCTGTCTGCTGGGCAAGCCGGTCGAGAAGCTCCCCCTCGACGCCATCCGGGCGCTCGCCCGGCCCACCGGCAACTGGCCCCTGCGCGGCTACTTCACGGCCAAGGGCGTCCCGGCCGACCTGCTCGCCGCCCACCCCTGGAACCGCCGCTCCGCCACGACCTCGCTCGCCGAGAACATCGACGGCATGCCGGAGGACGACGACCTGAACTACCCGCTGCTGAACCTCCTCCTGCTCCAGCGGTACGGCCGGGCCTTCACCACCGCGGACGTGGCCCGGCTCTGGCTGGACGAGCTGCCCGCGGGCCGTACGTTCACAGCCGAGCGCGTCGCGCTGCGCAACCTCCTCCTCGGTGTCGAGCCGCCGCACACGGCCCGCCACCGCAACCCGTTCCGCGAGTGGATCGGCGCCCTCATCCGGGCCGACGTCCACGGCTGGACCCACCCCGGCGACCCGGGCGCCGCGGCCGAACAGGCCCACCGGGACGCCACCCTCACGCACACCGCCACCGGCGTCCACGCGGCGATGTTCGCGGCGGCGGTCATCGCCCGCGCGGCCGGCGCGTCCGGGCCCGGGGACGTCCACACCTGTCTGCGCGCCGGGCTCGCCGTGATCCCGCCGGAGTCCCGGCTGGCCCGGGCCGTCGGGCACGCGACGGCGCTGGCCCGGACCCACGAGGACTTCGACACGGTCGTCGACCTGCTCCACGCCCGGTACGGGCCGGACCACCACTGGGTCCACGCCGTCCCCAACACGGCCCTGATCGCCGCCGCCCTCACCCACGCGGACGGCGATTTCACCGGCTCCGTCTGCCGTGCCGTGTCCGGCGGCTGGGACACCGACTCCAACGGGGCGACGGCGGGCAGCGTCGCCGGTCTCCTCGCCGGCTCCCCCGCCGCCCTGCCCGACCACTGGACCGCCCCGCTGAAGAACCGTCTCGCCACCTCCGTCGGCGGCCTCGACGGCATCGGCTTCGACACCCTCGCCCGGCTCACGCACGACCTCGCCCACGACCCCGCCCCGGACCTCAGCCCCTTGGAGGCCACCCGCCCATGACCGACATCGTCGTGCTCGGCAGCACGAACATGGACCTCGTCACCTACGTAGAGAAGGCCCCGCAGCGCGGCGAGACCGTCACCGGCCGGGAGTTCCGCACGATCCCCGGCGGCAAGGGCGCCAACCAGGCGACCGCCGCGGCCCGCGCGGGCGGCGACGTGCTGATGATCGGCGCCGTCGGCAACGACACGTACGGCACCCGGCTGCGCTCCGCCCTCGAACAGTCCGGCGTCGACACCGACGACCTGCGCACGGTCGAGGGCCCCTCGGGCACCGCGCACATCGTCGTCGACGACGAGGGCGGCAACGCGATCGTCGTCATCCCCGGCGCCAACGGCACCCTCGACCATCTGAGCCCCGGCGACGAGGGCGTCATCGCCGACGCCGACACCCTGCTGCTCCAACTGGAGATCCCGCTGGCCGCCGTGCTCGCGGGCGCCCGCGCCGCCCGCCGCCACGGCGTCCGCACGATCCTCACCCCGTCCCCCGCGCAGCCGCTCCCGGACGAACTCCTCGGCGCGATCGACCTGATCGTCCCCAACCAGCACGAGGCCGCCGCCCTCACCGGCCGCACCGACCCCCGCGAGGCGGCCGGCGTCCTGCTCGGCCTGGTCCCCGAGGTGGTCGTCACCCTGGGCGCGTCCGGCAGCCTGTACGCCGCCCGGGGCGCCGAGCCGCTGACCGTCCCGGCCCCGAAGGTCACCGCCGTGGACTCCACCGGCGCCGGCGACACCTTCGTCGGCGCGCTCGCGGTGGCGCTCGGCGAGGGACGGTTGATGCCCGACGCGCTGACCTGGGCGTCCTGCGCGGCCGCCCTGTCCGTGCAGCGGGAGGGCGCCACGGTGTCGATGCCGTACCGCCCCGAGATCGACGAACGGTACGCGTCATGACCGCGGTGGCCCCGGCGCCCCTGGCCGGCCTGCGCGTGCTCGACCTGGCCACCCTCTTCGCCGGCCCGCTCGCCGCCACCATGCTCGGCGACTTCGGCGCGGAGGTGATCAAGGTCGAGCACCCGGAGAAGCCCGACCCCTCGCGCGGCCACGGCCCCGCCAAGGACGGGGTGGGACTGTGGTGGAAGGTCCTCGGCCGCAACAAGCGCACGATCACCCTGAACCTGTCCCGGCCCGGCGGCCGCGCCACCCTGCTGCGGCTCGCCGCCACCGCGGACGTCGTCATCGAGAACTTCCGCCCGGGCACCCTGGAGAAGTGGGACCTCGGCTGGCCGGAGCTCTCGGCCGCCAACCCCCGTCTGGTGCTGACCCGGGTCACCGGCTTCGGGCAGTTCGGCCCGTACTCGCACCGCCCCGGCTTCGGCACCCTGGCCGAGGCGATGAGCGGTTTCGCCGCGCTCACCGGGGAGCCCGACGCGCCCCCGACGCTCCCGCCGTTCGGCCTGGCCGACTCGATCGCCGGCCTCGCCACCGCGTACGCCGTGATGACGGCCCTCGCGGCCCGCGAGCGCACCGGCGAGGGCCAGGTCGTGGACATGGCCCTCATCGAGCCCATGCTGCTGGCCCTCGGACCCCAGCCGACCTGGTACGACCAGCTCGGCTACGTCCAGGAACGCACCGGCAACCGCTCCGCCAACAACGCCCCGCGCAACACCTACCGCACGGCCGACGGCACCTGGGTCGCCGTCTCCACGTCGGCCCAGTCGATCGCCGAGCGGGTGATGCGGCTCGTGGGGCGCCCCGACCTGATCGACGAGCCGTGGTTCGCCACGGGCGCGGACCGGGCCCGGCACGCCGACGTGCTGGACCGGGCGGTCGGCGACTGGATCGCCCGGCACACCCGCGCCGACGTGCTGGCCGCCTTCGAGAAGGCGGAGGCGGCGGTCGCCCCGGTCCAGGACGTCCGGGACGTGATGACGGACCCGCAGTACGCCGCGCTCGACACCGTGACCACCGTCGACGATCCCGAACTCGGCGCGCTGCGCATGCAGAACGTCCTCTTCCGGCTCTCCGCCACGCCCGGCGCGATCCGCTGGGCGGGCCGCCCGCACGGCGCGGACACCGACGAGGTGCTCACCGGCCTCGGCCTGTCCCCCGCCGACCTCGCGGCCCTGCGGGAGGAGGGCGCCCTGTGACCGGCCCGGCGGAGACCACCCCGTACCCGCTGACCTGGCTGTACGCCCCCGGGGACCGACCGCGGGTGGTGGCCGGGGCGCTCGCGTCCGGCGCCGACGTCGTCATCGTCGACCTGGAGGACGCGGTGGCCCCGGACCGCAAGGACCACGCCCGGGCGGCCACGGCCGAACTGCTCTCCGCGCCGGAGCACCCGGTGCCGGTCCACGTCCGGGTGAACGCCCTGGACACCCCGGCGGGGGCGCGGGACCTCGCGGCGCTGGCCGCCCTGCCCGGTCTGGCCGCCCTGCGGCTGCCGAAGGTGACGTCGGCCGACCAGATCATCCACCTCGCCGAGACCACCCCGGCCGCGGCGCCCGGCACGACCCGGCTGCACGCGCTGCTGGAGTCGGCCCTCGGCATCGAGCGGGCGCACGCGATCGCGTCCGCGCATCCGGCCCTGCGCGGTATCTCGCTCGGCGAGGCGGATCTCCGGGCCGACCTGGGCGTACGGGGCGACGCCGGGCTCGACTGGTGCCGTTCCCGCGTCGTCGTCGCCGCGCGGGCGGCAGGGCTGCCCCCGCCCACCCAGTCCATCCACCCGGACATCCGCGATCTGGAGGGACTGGCGGCGACCTGCGCGCACGGCCGCGCGCTCGGCTTCCTGGGCCGCGCGGCCATCCACCCCCGGCAGCTGCCCGTGATCGAACGGGCCTATCTGCCCACGGAGCGGGAGCTGGAGCAGGCGGAGACGATCGTGAAGGCGGCGGCGACCGACCAGGGGGCCCTGGCCCTGCCGGACGGGCGGTTCGTGGACGCGGCGGTGGTGGCGGCCGCGCGGCGGACGCTGTCCCTGGCCCGCCGCGCCTGAGACACGTGCAGGGCGCCCGGTCGACCGGGCGCCCTGCACGCTGTGACGGTTCGGGGGTCAGCCCTTGCGGGCCGACTCCGCCTCGTCGCGCGACTCCTTCGTGTCCTCGACCGCGTCCTCATACTCGGTCTTGGACCCTGCCTCGGTCTTGGACCCTGCCTCGGTCTTGGACTCGGCCTCGGTCTTGGACTCGGCCTCGGACGTCTTCCCGTCCTCGGTCTCCGCCTTCTTCTCCTCGGACGCGCCGCCCGAGTCGCCGTCGGCCGCACCGGGCTCGACGACGGCCTCACGCCCGGGCCGCTTCTTCGCCGAGACCACGATGTAGAGCACGGCGAGCAGGAAGACCAGCAGCGCGGTCCAGTTGTTCAGCCGCAGGCCGAGGATGTGGTGGGCGTCGTCGACCCGCATGTACTCGACCCAGAACCGGCCGACGCAGTACGCGGCGACATACAGGGCGAACGCCCGGCCGTGCCCCATCTTGAAGCGGCGGTCGGCCCAGATCACCAGCAGGGCGACGCCGATGCACCACAGCGACTCGTACAGGAACGTCGGGTGGTAGGTGCCCGGCACCCGCCCGTCCGTGGAGGAGGTGATCTCCAGCGCCCACGGGACGTCGGTGCGGCGGCCGTACAGCTCCTGGTTGAACCAGTTGCCCCAGCGGCCCAGGGCCTGCGCGAGGGCGATGCCGGGGGCGACGGCGTCGGCGTACGCGGGGAGCGGGATGCCACGGCGGCGGCAGCCGATCCACGCGCCGAGCGCGCCGAGCGCGATCGCGCCCCAGATGCCGAGACCGCCCTCCCAGATCTTGAAGGCGTCCACCCAGTCACGGCCCTCGCTGAAGTACAGCTCGTAGTCCGTGATCACGTGGTAGAGGCGGCCGCCGACCAGGCCGAACGGGACGGCCCAGACCGCGATGTCCGCGACCGTGCCGGCGCGCCCGCCCCGGGCGATCCAGCGCTTGTTGCCGAGCCAGACGGCTACGAAGACACCGAGGATGATGCAGAAGGCGTAGCCGCGCAGCGGAATGGGACCGAGGTGGATCACCCCGCGCGACGGGCTGGGAATGTAGGCAAGTTCCATGGCAAGGTCGACGCTACCCTGCCGGGCCGCACCGATGTCGGGCTGCCCGGCTACGGGTCCATAACAGGCCGTGCCCGTACGGGCGCTCAGCCCTTGGCGTTCGCCTCCACCATCTGCTTGAGCTTGGCCGGCGTCATCGTCTGGTCCTGGTAGATGTTCTTGCCGTTCAGCAGGACCGTGGGTGTGCCGCTGAAGCCGCCCGCCTTGAAGGCGTCGTTGGACTTGTCCACCCAGCTGTTGTGCGTGCCGTCCTCGACGCAGGTGCGGAAGGCGGGTGTGTCCAGGCCGTCCACCTTGGCGGCGAGCTCCAGCAGCTTGCTGTTCTTCCCGAAGGCGTCGTCGGCCTCCGGCGGCTGGTTGCGGTACAGCACGTCGTGGTACTCGACGAACTTTCCGGCGTCCTGGGCGCAGGCAGCGGCGTTCGCCGCGTTGCGGGAGCCGGTGCCGCCCATGTTGCCGTCGATGATCGTCGCCAGGTGGTACTCCACCTTGAGCTTGCCGGAGTCGGTCAGCCCGTGGATCGTCGAGCGGTAGGCGTCCTCGAAGGACTTGCAGGCCGGGCAGCGGAAGTCCTCCCAGACCGTGAGCGTCGAGGGGGCGCTCGCCTTGCCGACCGGGATGGCGAGCCCGTCCTTGCCCTGGGCGCCGGAGGGGCCGACGACCGGCCCGGCGTCGCTGCCGCTGTCCTTGCCGGCGTTGGCCGCGACGACCCCGATCACGGCGGCGAGGCCCAGTACGCAGACGACGCTCGCGCCCACGATCAGCGTGCGGCGCCGCCGGTCCGCCGCCTTCTGCTTCTCCCGCTCGACCGCCAGCCGCTCCCGGGCGGTCCGCTTCGCGTCACGATTCTTTTCGCTCACAACCGCAGAAACGAACCGGGGAGGCGCATCGCGCCTCCCCGGTCCCAGGTCCACCCGTTCGAGGGACTCGTACGGAAGGCCCTTCTTCCGACGATGTCCCGCGCCCGGCGCGGTGACCGGCTACGCCTTCCGGCGCACGCCCTCCGCCAGCTCGCCGGCGAGGGCGCGGACGGCCTCGACACCGGCCGCGTCGTCCGGCGCGTCCAGCATCCGCTTGACGAAGGCCGAGCCGACGATCACACCGTCCGCGAACCCGGCGACCTCGGCGGCCTGCTCGGCGTCGGAGACGCCCAGGCCGACGCAGACGGGCAGGTCGGTGCCGGTGGCCCGGGTGCGGCCGACCAGCTCGTGCGCCTGCGCGCCGACGGACGCGCGGGTGCCGGTGACCCCCATCAGGGAGGCGGCGTACACGAAGCCGCTGCCGGCCGCGGTGATCTCGGCGAGCCGCTCGTCCCTGCTGCTCGGCGCGACGACGAACACGGTCGCCAGACCGTGCTTGTCGGCGTGCTCCCTCCACAGCCCCGACTCCTGGACGGGCAGGTCGGGCAGGATGCAGCCGGCGCCGCCCGCCTCGGCCAGCTCGGCGGTGAACCGCTCGACGCCGTAGCGGTCGATGGGGTTCCAGTACGTCATGACGAGGATCGGCTTCCCGGTGGCCGCGTGGGCCTCGCGGACCGTGCGCATCACGTCGGCGATCCTCACGCCGCCGCGCAGGGCGATGTCGTCGGCGGTCTGGATGACCGGGCCGTCGAGCACGGGGTCACTGTGCGGCAGGCCGACCTCGACGACGTCGGCGCCGCCCTCGAGGGCCGCCTTGACCGCCGCGATGCCGCCGTCCACGGTGGGGAAGCCGGCCGGCAGATAGGCGATCAGCGCGGACCGGCCTTCCGCCTTCGCGGCCGCGAGGGTGTCCGACAGCAGCTGGATGTTCCCGCTCATCGGGCGTCCTCCTCGATCTCGGCGGTGTCGGCGGCGTCGGCCGGGACCTCGGCGTCGGCGCCCTCCTCGTACAGCCCGAAGTAGCGGGCGGCGGTGTCCATGTCCTTGTCGCCCCGGCCGGACAGGTTGACGACGATCAGCCCGTCCTTGCCGAGTTCCCTGCCGACCTCCAGGGCTCCGGCGAGCGCGTGGGCGCTCTCGATGGCCGGGATGATGCCCTCGGTGCGCGACAGCAGGCGCAGGGCCTGCATGGCGGCGTCGTCGGTGACCGCGCGGTACTCGCCGCGTCCGCTGTCCTTGAGGTAGGAGTGCTCGGGGCCGATGCCCGGGTAGTCCAGTCCGGCCGAGATGGAGTACGGCTCGGTGATCTGGCCCTCGTCGTCCTGGAGGACGTAGGAGCGGGAGCCGTGCAGGATGCCGGGCTCGCCGGCGGTGAGGGTGGCCGCGTGCTCGCCGGTCTCCACGCCGTGCCCGGCCGGCTCGCAGCCGATCAGGCGGACGGAGGCGTCCGGGATGAAGGCGTGGAAGAGGCCGATGGCGTTGGAGCCGCCGCCGACGCAGGCGATGGCCGCGTCGGGCAGGCGTCCGGCGCGCTCCAGGATCTGGCGGCGGGCCTCGACGCCGATGACCCGGTGGAAGTCGCGGACCATGGCGGGGAAGGGGTGCGGTCCGGCGACCGTGCCGAACAGGTAGTGGGTGCGGTCGACGTTGGCGACCCAGTCGCGGAACGCCTCGTTGATGGCGTCCTTCAGCGTGCGGCTGCCGGACTTCACGGCGATGACCTCGGCGCCGAGCATGCGCATCCGGGCCACGTTGAGGGCCTGCCGCCGGGTGTCGATCTCGCCCATGTAGATGGTGCAGTCGAGGCCGAACAGGGCGCAGGCCGTGGCGGTCGCGACGCCGTGCTGGCCCGCGCCGGTCTCGGCGATGACCCGGGTCTTGCCCATCCGCTTGGTGAGCAGGGCCTGGCCGAGCACGTTGTTGATCTTGTGCGAGCCGGTGTGGTTGAGGTCCTCGCGCTTGAGGAAGACACGGGCGCCGCCCGCCTCCGCGGCGAACCGCGGGACCTCGGTGAGCGCGCTGGGCCGGCCGGTGTAGTTCACCAGCAGGTCGTCGAGCTCACGGGCGAACTCGGGGTCGTGCTTGGCCTTGTCGTACTCGACGGCCACCTCGTCCACGGCGGCGACGAGGGCCTCCGGGATGAACTTGCCGCCGAACGCGCCGAAGTAGCCCTGCACGTCGGGCACGAGGCCCTCGGGGTCGGGGATGAAGAAGTCGCTGGGCATGCGTGTACCTCACGGTGAGTGTTGATGGAAAAACACGATTCGCCGTGGGGGCGGAGCCTGGTGGTCGGCCTCAGGCCGTGTTCGGCCGGTCGCGCCGCGCGGCGGCAGCCGCACGTCGACAAGAGCCCCGCGCCCCTAGAAGGGGCGCTGCCATCGCCGTCCGTTGACCTGCCCGGGCTCGTCTCCGATGACGTAGCGCACGCGACGGCCGTGCACCCGGCGGGCGGGCGCGCGGCAGCCACGGGGGCGGCAGCCGCGCGCGAGGCGGGCGTACCGGTCCGTGGTGGTGGTCGTGGGCGTCATCGGGGCGATTCTATCGGTGCTCAGCCGCGGCCGTGCCGCAGTGCCGGGTGCTCGCCGGCCGCCACCAGGTCGGAGACCGCCGTCTTCGGGTCCTTGCCGGTGACGAGGGACTCGCCGACCAGGACGGCGTCGGCGCCGGAGTTGGCGTACGCGATGAGGTCGTGCGGGCCGCGGACGCCGGACTCGGCGACCTTCACGAGGCTGTCCGGGATCTCGGGCGCGACGCGCTCGAAGGTGCCCCGGTCGACCTCCAGGGTCTTCAGGTTGCGGGCGTTGACACCGATGATCCTGGCACCGGCGTCGACCGCGCGGTCGACCTCGTCCTCGTCGTGGACCTCGACGAGCGGGGTGAGCCCGATGGACTCGGCGCGCTCGATCAGGGACTCCAGGGCGGACTGCTCGAGGGCCGCGACGATCAGCAGCGCGAGGTCGGCGCCGTACGCGCGGGCCTCCCACAGCTGGTACGACGTGACGATGAAGTCCTTGCGCAGCACCGGGATGTCCACGCGGGCGCGGACGGCCTCCAGGTCGGCCAGCGAGCCACCGAAGCGGCGCTGCTCGGTGAGGACGGAGATGACGGCCGCGCCGCCCGCCTCGTAGTCGGCGGCGAGCCCGGCCGGGTCGGCGATCGCGGCCAGCGCGCCCTTGGACGGGCTGGAGCGCTTGACCTCGCAGATGACCTTGACGCCGTCGCCGCGGAGCGCCGCGACACCGTCCTTCGCCGCGGGGGCCTTCGCCGCGCGCTCCTTGAGCTCGTCGAGGCTGACGCGCGCCTGCCGCTCCGCGAGGTCGGCACGGACTCCGTCGATGATCTCGTCGAGCACACTCACGCGAGCGGCCCCCTTCCAGACGGTTGGCTGAGAAAGCGGTTCAAAACCGATGGTCACTGCGATGGTATCCGGAGGTGGGCCGAGCCCTCGCATCCGGTTGACGCCGGTCCCAGTACCTGGACCTCCATCGGTTGATCAAGGGTGCAGCCGGCCACCGAACGGCGAGTTCCGGACAACGGTGAAGACCAGGGTCAGGGCGCCCACCGCCCACAGGTGCGCCGGCGCGAGATCGATCCGCAGCGGACGGCCCCGTACGGACCGGATCACCCAGACGGTCCACAGCACGGCGAAGAGCGCGTAACCGGCCACCGCGAGCGCGTTGTCCTGGAGTGCCGCCGCGAGGTCGCCGTGCACGACGGCGTGCGCGCCGCGCAGCCCGCCGCAGCCCGGGCAGAAGATCCCGGTGTACTCCAGGAGGGGGCAGGCGGGGTAGTGGCCCGGTTCGTTCGGGTCGACCGCGCCGACGTAGGCGAAGGCCCCGGCGACGGCCGCGAGCACGCCCGCCGGGACGGCCACGCGGCGGGCGAGGGCGGCCGCGCCGGTCGCCGGCGTCCTGCGGCTGTCGGTGTCCACGTCGAGCATTGTGCCCCGGACACGGCGTGAGGGGCGC
The DNA here is from genome assembly GCF_042731455.1 of Streptomyces sp. NPDC059852. Lineage (NCBI taxonomy): Bacteria > Bacillati > Actinomycetota > Actinomycetes > Kitasatosporales > Streptomycetaceae > Streptomyces > Streptomyces sp. NPDC059852. The sequence continues at coordinate 111,814 of NZ_JBHWJK010000016.1, forward strand.
CCCCGGGCACTCCATCGGTGCCGGGTCGCCCCTCGGTGCGTCACGCGGTGGTCAGCCCTTGGCGCCGGCCGCCTGGCGCTCCTCGGTGGTGAGGTGCGGCTCGTGGGCGTCCTTGGGCTGCCCGAATCCCATGGCGCTCATGATCCAGCCGACGATGCCGCCGAGGATCACGACGCCCATACCGGCCCAGAAGCCCGCGGGCTGGGCCATCACCATGAAGGCGCCCGCCACGCAGAACCCGATGAAGGCGATCGTGACACCGGTCCAGGCGGCCAAAGTGTGACCGTGGCTGCTGCCCGCCATTGCTTGCTCCTCGTTGCCGTGTACGTGTCGTACGTGGGGTGAGCCGGTCGCTCCCGGTCATTGTCCCGCACGCGCGCGCGTGCGGTCATCGGGGGTCGCGGCCGCGGACGTCAGGCTCCCGTGGGGTCCTCGCCCCGGTCGAGCGCCTTCCAGATCTCCTCGGGACGGTCGGGGTCGGCGGGGCGGGCCGCGCGGCGCGGGCGCGGGGCGCCGTTGCGTTCGTAGCGGCCGGACATGCCGGGCCAGATCCGGCCGTAGCGCAGGGCCAGGAGCCCGGCGAGCAGGATCAGGGCACCGCCGGCCGCGGCGGCGTACGGCCAGGCGGTGTGGGTGAGCGACGCGACGGTGGCGGCGGTGTCGCCGGAGGCCCGCGCGGCCTGCTCGTCGAGGGCGGAGCTGTCGGAGGCGCCCAGCAGGGCGGCGGCGACCGTGCCGGCGCCGGAGAGCGCGAGCAGGGCTGCGACCAGGACGCGGCCGGCGCGGCGCACGGCGAAGACGGCGACGAGCGCGGCGAGCCCGACTATCGCCAGGGCCGCGGGGACCCCGGTGACGTCGCTGCCCTTGGCGGTGAGGGGGAAGGAGCCGCCGGCCACCGCGGCGGTGCCCTCCGACCAGCGCTGCCGGGTGGCGAGCAGGGCCACGGCCGCGCCGAGCGCCCCGCTCAGCAGGGCGAGGGCCAGACTCAGACGGCCCGCGCGGGCGGGGCCCGGGGCTTCGGAACGGGGATGAGGAACAGCAGTCACGTACTCCACTATCACCCGAACCCCGCCCGAACGGTGACCCGGGGTTCGGGTGACTGACGCCACGTGGCCGCCGGAGGCCCTAGGCCAGCCGGTTCGCGGTGTGGACGGCGCGCAGGACGGCGGCCGCCTTGTTGCGGCACTCGGTGTCCTCGGCGACCGGGTCGGAGTCGGCGACGATGCCCGCCCCGGCCTGGACGTAGGCGGTGCCGTCGCGCAGCAGGGCCGTACGGATGGCGATGGCGGTGTCGGAGTCGCCGGCGAAGTCGAGGTAGCCGACGCAGCCGCCGTACAGGCCGCGCCGGGACGGTTCGAGTTCGTCGATGATCTGCATCGCGCGGGGCTTGGGCGCGCCGGAGAGGGTGCCGGCCGGGAAGCAGGCCGTCAGCACGTCGAAGGCGGTACGGCCCTCGGCGACCCGGCCGGTGACCGTGGAGACGATGTGCATGACGTGGGAGTAGCGCTCGACGGACATGAAGTCGACGACCTCGACGGAACCGGGCTCGCAGACCCGTCCGAGGTCGTTGCGTCCCAGGTCGACCAGCATGAGGTGCTCGGCGCGCTCCTTGGGGTCGGCGAGCAGCTCGTCGGCGAGGGCCTGGTCCTCCTGCGGGGTCGCCCCGCGCCACCGGGTCCCGGCGATCGGGTGGACCATGGCCCGGCCGTCCTCGACCTTCACGAGGGCTTCCGGCGAGGAGCCGACGACGTCGAACCCGTCGAAGCGGAACAGGTACATGTACGGCGACGGGTTGGTCGCCCGAAGCACCCGGTAGACGTCCAGGGCGCTCGCCGCGCACGGTGTCTCGAAGCGCTGGGAGGGGACCACCTGGAACGCCTCGCCGGCCCGGATGCGCTCCTTGATGTCCTCGACGGCGGCCTGGAAGTCCTCGCCGCCCCACAGCGCGCTGTACTCGGGCAGCTCCGAGGGCGGCAGGACGGCGGGCGGCTGGGCGACCGGGCGGACGAGGTCGGCCTGCATGGCGTCCAGCCGGGCTACGGCGTCGGCGTACGCCTCGTCGACGCCGGTGTCGAGGTCGTTGTGGTTGATCGCGTTGGCGATCAGCAGGACCGAGCCCTCCCAGTGGTCCATGACGGCGAGGTCGCTGGTGAGGAGCATGGTCAGCTCGGGCAGCTTCAGGTCGTCGCGTTCACCGGGGCCGATCTTCTCCAGGCGGCGGACGATGTCGTAGCCGAGGTAGCCGACCATGCCGCCGGTGAAGGGCGGCAGGCCCTCCTGGTGCGGGGTGTGCAGGGCCTCGACGGTGGCGCGCAGCGCGGCGAGCGGGTCGCCGTCCACGGGGACGCCGACCGGCGGGGTGCCCAGCCAGTGGGTCGAGCCGTCGCGCTCGGTGAGCGTGGCGGCGGAGCGCACGCCGACGAAGGAGTACCGGGACCAGGAGCGGCCGTTCTCCGCGGACTCCAGCAGGAAGGTGCCGGGCCGTTCGGCGGCCAGCTTGCGGTAGAGGGCGACCGGGGTGTCGCCGTCGGCGAGGAGTTTGCGGGTGACCGGGATGACCCGTCGGTCGGTGGCCAGCTTGCGGAACGTCTCGAGGTCCATGGCGGCCGGCCCTACTGATCCGCGGCGGGCGCGGCGGTGGCGGCGTCGCCGAGGAGCACGTCCGCGTCGAAGCAGGTCCGGGCTCCGGTGTGGCAGGCGGCGCCGACCTGGTCGACCTGGACGAGCAGCGTGTCGGCGTCGCAGTCCAGGGCGACCGACTTCACCCACTGGACGTGACCGGAGGTGTCGCCCTTGACCCAGTACTCCTGGCGGCTGCGCGACCAGTAGGTGCACCGGCCGGTGGTGAGCGTGCGATGCAGCGCCTCGTCGTCCATCCAGCCGAGCATCAGCACCTCACGGGTGTCGTACTGCTGGGCGATGGCGGGCAGGAGCCCGTCCGCGCTGCGCTTGAGGCGTGCGGCGATCTCGGGGTCCAGCCCACTGGGCGTGCGGGGCGTGCTGGTGGTCATGCCTGCCATTGTGCCGCGCGCGGCGGGCTGCTCCGGGCGGCGTCCACTGGGCGGACCCGGTACGCGGTCGTAGGCTGACAGCATGTCGACCTTCGCACAGCGTGAACGACTCCTCCTCGCCGACCTCTTGGAGGCCGAGGGCCCCGAGGCCCCGACGCTCTGCGAGGGCTGGCGCACCCGTGATCTCGCGGCGCACGTGGTGGTGCGCGAGCGCCGGCCCGACGCGGCCGCCGCGATGCTGATCAAGCAGCTGGGGCCGCGCCTGGACAAGGCGATGGAGGAGTTCGCGGCGAAGCCGTACGAGGAGCTGATCCAGCTCATCCGGACGGGCCCGCCGCGTTTCTCGCCCTTCCAGCTCAAGCAGATCGACGAGGCGTCGAACACCATCGAGTTCTACGTCCACACGGAGGACGTCCGCCGCGCGCAGCCGGACTGGACGCCTCGCGAGCTGGACCCGGTCTTCCAGGACGCCCTGTGGTCCCGCCTGGAGCGCGCCGCCCGGCTGATGGGCCGGGGCGCGCCGACGGGCCTGGTGCTGCGCCGCCCCGACGGCCAGACGGTGGTCGCCCACCGGGGCACCCCGGTGGTCACGGTGACCGGCGACCCCTCCGAGCTGCTGCTCTTCGCCTACGGCCGTCAGAGCGCCGCGAAGGTGGAGCTGGACGGGGACGAGGACGCGATCGCCAAGCTGCACGAGACGAAGCAGCTCGGGATCTGAGCCCTGGGGGGCGCCGGGTCAGCGGACCGGGTGTCCCGCGTCCCGCAGCGCGTCCTTGACCTGGCCGATCCTGAGGTCGCCGAAGTGGAAGACCGACGCCGCCAGGACCGCGTCGGCGCCCGCCTCGACGGCCGGGGTGAAGTCGGCGAGCCTCCCCGCGCCGCCGGAGGCGATCACCGGGATCGTGACGTGCTTGCGCACGGCCCGGATCATCTCCAGGTCGTAGCCGTCCTTGGTGCCGTCGGCGTCCATCGAGTTCAGCAGTATCTCGCCGGCGCCCAGCTCGGCCGCGCGGTGCGCCCACTCCACGGCGTCGATGCCGGTGCCCTTGCGGCCGCCGTGCGTGGTGACCTCGAAGGTGCCCGCGGGGGTGCGGCGGGCGTCCACCGAGAGGACCAGGACCTGACGGCCGAAGCGCTCGGCGATCTCCCGGATGAGGTCCGGGCGGGCGATGGCGGCCGTGTTCACGCCCACCTTGTCCGCGCCCGCGCGCAGCAGCTTGTCCACGTCCTCGGCGGTGCGGACGCCGCCGCCGACGGTCAGCGGGATGAACACCTGCTCGGCGGTGCGGCGCACCACGTCGTAGGTCGTCTCCCGGTTGCCCGAGGAGGCGGTGATGTCCAGGAACGTCAGCTCGTCGGCGCCCTCGGCGTCGTACACCTTGGCCATCTCGACGGGGTCGCCCGCGTCGCGCAGGTTCTGGAAGTTGACGCCCTTGACGACCCGGCCGTTGTCCACGTCCAGGCAGGGGATGACTCGGACCGCCAGGGTCATTGATCCACGGCTCCTCTGTATGCCTCTAGCTCCACTTCGACCAGGATGCGCGGGTCGACGAACCCCTCCACGACCAGCAGGGTCGTGACGGGGCGCACCTGGTCGAAGATCTCCTTGTGGGCGCGGCCCACCTCGTCCACGTCCCGCGGGTGGCTCAGGTACATCCGGGTGCGCACGACCGACTCGGGGCCGAGCCCGAACTCCGCGATCGCCTCCAGCGCGGCGGTGAAGGCCACCTTGGCCTGCTCGTACGGGTCGCCCTCCCCGTACAGGGCCGTTCCCCGGAAGGCGGTGGTGCCGCCCACCAGGACGCGGTCGCCGGCCGCGACGGCGCGCGCGAATCCGAAGGGCTCCTCCCAGGGGCTTCCGCTCTGCACGCGCCGCACGGGCTCGGACGTCATGACGCCACGGCCTCCAGCGCCTCTTCCAGCGTGAACGCCTTCGCGTACAGCGCCTTGCCGACGATGGAGCCCTCGACGCCGAGCGGGACGAGCTCGGCGATGGCCCGCAGGTCGTCCAGCGAGGACACGCCGCCGGAGGCGACGACGGGGCGGTCGGTGGCCGCGCAGACGTTCTTCAGCAGCTCCAGGTTGGGGCCCTGGAGGGTGCCGTCCTTGGCGATGTCGGTGACGACGTACCGCGCGCAGCCCTCCTTGTTCAGGCGCTCCAGCGTCTCGTAGAGGTCGCCGCCGTCACGGGTCCAGCCGCGGCCGCGCAGCGTGGTGCCGCGGACGTCCAGGCCGACGGCGATCTTGTCGCCGTGCTCGGCGATCACCTTGGCGACCCACTCGGGGCTCTCCAGGGCGGCCGTGCCCAGGTTGACGCGGGTGCAGCCGGTGGCGAGCGCGGCGGCGAGGGTGTCGTCGTCGCGGATGCCGCCGGACAGCTCGACCTTGATGTCCATGGCCCCCGCGACCTCGGCGATCAGCTCGCGGTTGTCGCCGGTGCCGAACGCCGCGTCGAGGTCGACCAGGTGCAGCCACTCGGCGCCGGACCGCTGCCAGGCGAGGGCGGCCTCCAGCGGGGATCCGTAGGAGGTCTCGGTGCCGGACTCGCCGTGCACGAGGCGGACGGCCTGGCCGTCGCGGACGTCGACGGCGGGGAGGAGTTCGAGCTTGGCCATGTCTCTACAGGCTTCCGATCCAGTTGGTGAGGAGCTGGGCACCGGCGTCGCCGGACTTCTCCGGGTGGAACTGCGTGGCCCACAGGGCGCCGTTCTCCACGGCGGCCACGAACGGCTTGCCGTGCGTCGACCAGGTGACCTTGGGGGCGGTCATCAGCGGGTTCTCGGTCTGGAAGCTCCAGTCGTGCACGGCGTAGGAGTGCACGAAGTAGAAACGCGCGTCGGCGTCCAGGCCGGCGAACAGCTCGCTGCCGCCCGCCGCCTCGACGGTGTTCCAGCCCATGTGGGGCACGATGTCGGCCTGCAACGGCTCGACCGAGCCCGGCCACTCGCCGAGGCCCTCGGCCTCGACGCCGTGCTCGATGCCGCGCGCGAAGAGGATCTGCATGCCGACGCAGATGCCCATGACGGGGCGTCCACCGGACAGCCGCCGGTCGATGATCCAGTCGCCGCGGGCGTCGGTGAGCCCCTGCATGCAGGCGGCGAAGGCGCCGACGCCGGGCACGAGCAGCCCGTCGGCGTTCATGGCCTTGTCGAAGTCACGGGTGATCTCGACGTCGGCCCCGGCGCGGGCGAGGGCCCGCTCGGCGGAACGTACGTTGCCGAAGCCGTAGTCGAAGACCACGACGTTCTTGGCGGTCAATTCCACACCTCCAGCCTCAAGACGCCGGCGACGAGGCACAGCGCGGCACTGATGGAGAGCAGCACGATGAGGCTCTTGGGCATCTGCTGCTTGGCGAAGGAGATGATGCCGCCGACCAGGAAGAGGCCGACGACGATCAGGATGGTGGACAGCCCGTTCATGGGGTTACAGCGCGCCCTTCGTCGACGGCAGGATGCCGGCCGCGCGCGGGTCGCGCTCGGAGGCGTAGCGCAGGGCGCGGGCGAGGGCCTTGAACTGGCACTCCACGATGTGGTGGGCGTTGCGGCCGTAGGGCACGTGCACGTGCAGCGCGATCTGCGCCTGCGCCACGAAGGACTCCAGGATGTGCCGGGTCATCGTGGTGTCGTACTCGCCGATCATCGGCGCCATGTTCTCGGGCTCGGTGTGCACGAGGTAGGGGCGGCCGGAGAGGTCGACGGTGACCTGGGCGAGGGACTCGTCCAGCGGGACCGTGCAGTTGCCGAAGCGGTAGATGCCCACCTTGTCGCCGAGGGCCTGCTTGAAGGCGGCGCCCAGCGCGAGGGCGGTGTCCTCGATGGTGTGGTGGGAGTCGATGTGCAGGTCGCCCTCGGTCTTGACGGTGAGGTCGAACAGGCCGTGGCGGCCGAGCTGGTCGAGCATGTGGTCGTAGAAGCCGACGCCGGTCGCCACGTCGACCTTGCCGGATCCGTCGAGGTCGATCTCGACGAGGACCGACGTCTCCTTCGTCACCCGCTCCACACGTCCTACGCGGTTCATGCGCTCTGCTCCTTCTTCAGTTCACGGACCGCGTCGAGGAACGCGTCGTTCTCTTCGGGGGTGCCGGCGGTGACCCGCAGCCAGCCGGGTACGCCGTTGTCCCGGACCAGGACGCCCCGGTCGAGGATCTTCTGCCAGACGGCGTGCGCGTCGTCGAAGCGCCCGAACTGCACGAAGTTGGCGTCCGAGGCGGTGACCTCGTAGCCGATGGCGAGCAGTTCGGTGACCAGTCGGTCGCGCTCGGCCTTCAGCTGCTCGACGTACTTGAGCAGCGTGCCGGTGTGTTCCAGGGCGGCCAGGGCGGTCGCCTGGGTGACGGCCGACAGGTGGTACGGCAGCCGGACCAGCTGGACGGCGTCGACCACGGCGGGGTCGGCGGCGAGGTAGCCGAGGCGCAGGCCGGCGGCGCCGAACGCCTTGGACATGGTCCGGGAGACGACGAGGTGGGGCCGTCCGTCGAGCAGCGGCAGCAGTGAGTCGCCGTGGCTGAACTCGACGTACGCCTCGTCGACGACGACCATCGACGGCTTCGCCGCCTGCGCGGCCTCGTACAGGGCGAGGACGGTCTCGGTCGGGACCGCGCTGCCGGTGGGGTTGTTGGGCGTGGTGATGAAAACGACGTCGGGCCGGTGCTCGGCGATCGCCTTCTCGGCGGCGGCGAGGTCGATCGTGAAGTCGTCGTCGCGCGGGCCGGAGATCCAGCCGGTGCCGGTGCCGCGCGCGATGAGCGCGTGCATGGAGTACGACGGCTCGAAGCCGATCGCGGTACGGCCGGGGCCGCCGAAGGTCTGCAGCAGCTGCTGGATGACCTCGTTGGAGCCGTTGGCCGCCCAGACGTTGGCGAGGCCCACCGGGTGGCCGGAGGTGTCGGTCAGGTACGCGGCGAGCCGGGTGCGCAGCTCGACCGCGTCCCGGTCGGGGTAGCGGTTGAGGTCACGGGCGGCCTCGCGGACGCGCTCGGCGATCCGCTCGACCAGGGCCTCGGGCAGCGGGTAGGGGTTCTCGTTGGTGTTGAGCCGGACGGGGACGTCCAGCTGGGGCGCCCCGTAGGGGGACTTGCCGCGCAGCTCGTCCCGGACGGGCAGGTCGTCGATGCGGGTCACTTGCTCTCGGGTACCTTCCAGCCGAACCGTGCCTTGATCGCCGCGCCGTGGGCCGGCAGGTCCTCCGCCTCCGCGAGCGTCACCACGTGGTGCGCGACCTCGGCGAGCGCGTCGCGGGTGTAGTCCACGATGTGGATGCCGCGCAGGAAGGACTGGACGGACAGGCCGGAGGAGTGGCAGGCGCAGCCGCCGGTGGGCAGGACGTGGTTGGAACCGGCCGCGTAGTCGCCGAGGGAGACCGGCGCCCAGGGGCCGATGAAGATCGCGCCGGCGTTGCGTACGCGGTCCGCCACGGCGGCGGCGTCGGCCGTCTGGATCTCCAGGTGCTCGGCGCCGTACGCGTCGACGACGCGCAGGCCCTCGTCGACGCCGTCGACGAGGACGATCGCGGACTGCTTGCCCTTGAGGGCGGGCACGATCCGGTCGTCGATGTGCTTGGTGGCCGCGACCTGCGGCTCCAGCTCCTTCTCCACCGCGTCCGCGAGCTCCACGGAGTCGGTGACGAGGACGGCGGCGGCCAGCGGGTCGTGCTCGGCCTGGCTGATCAGGTCGGAGGCGACATGCACCGGGTCGGCCGTGGAGTCCGCGAGGACCGCGATCTCGGTGGGGCCGGCCTCGGCGTCGATGCCGATCTTGCCGGTGAAGTAGCGCTTGGCGGCGGCGACCCAGATGTTGCCGGGGCCGGTGACCATGTTCGCGGGCGGGCAGGACTCGGTGCCGTACGCGAACATCGCGACGGCGGTGGCGCCGCCGGCGGCGTACACCTCGTCGACGCCGAGCAGCGCGCAGGCGGCGAGGATCGTGGGGTGCGGCAGTCCGCCGAACTCGGCCTGGGCCGGGGAGGCGAGCGCGATCGACTCGACGCCGGCCTCCTGGGCCGGGACGACGTTCATGATCACGGACGACGGGTAGACCGAGCGGCCGCCGGGCGCGTACAGGCCGACGCGGTCGACGGGCACCCACTTCTCGGTGACCGAGCCGCCGGGGACGACCTGGGTGGTGTGCGCGGTGCGGCGCTGCTCGCGGTGGACGAGCCGGGCCCGGCGGACGGACTCCTCCAGGGCCGCGCGCACGGCCGGGTCGAGCTCCGCGAGGGCCTTGTCCAGGGCCTCGGCGGGGACCCGCACCTGGTCGAGCTTGACCCCGTCGAACTTCTCGGCGAAGTCGATCAGCGCCGCGTCGCCCCGATGATGCACGGCCTCGCAGATCGGACGCACCTTCTCCAGGGCGGCCGAGACGTCGAAGTCGGCTCGGGGCAGCAGGTCGCGCAGGGCGGGGCCCTCGGGGAGGGCGTCGCCGCGCAGATCGATTCGGGAGATCACGTACCCAATTCTCTCAGACCCGCGTCCGGCACCGTGGACGCGTATCAATGGCTGATACAGAGCGTCCCGGGAACCCGGAAGATCCTCTTCACGTCTTGCGTTCGGGGCGTCACTCAGCGGGCATGACGGTGGTACGGGGCCACCGACTCGCGAGTAGCCGAGGAGGATGAGAAGGACGTGACCGAGGGGGCCGGCATCCGGGACGGGGACCTGCCGGACGATCTGACCGCCGCCGAGGCCGGGATGTGGCAGGCGTTCCGCAACGGCAGCGTGTACGACCTGAGCAGCGGCGACACGGTCGTCGACGATCCGCACGGCGGGCATCCCTGGGGCGACGAGCGGACCGTGCGGGCCCGCATCGTGTGCTGGCTGCTGCTGGACGGGCCGCCACCGCTCGCGGGCCGGGTCTCCTCGCTGAAGCTGGTGGGCGTGCAGGTCAGCGGCGCGCTGGATCTGGCGGGCGGCACCGTGGAGCCGTACGTCGAGATGCGGGGCTGCCGCTTCGAGCGGGAGGTCCTGCTGCCGGAGGCCCGGTTCACGACGCTGCGGCTGGTGGACTGCTCGGTGCCGCGCCTGGAGGCGGCGCGGGTGCACACCGAGGGCGATCTGCATCTGCCGCGCTGCCGCTTCCACAACGGGGTGCGGATCACGGACGCCCACATCGGCACGGATCTGCTGCTCAGCCAGGCGGTGGTGTACCGGGACCGCAGCGGCCGTTCGATCGCCGGGGACGGCATGAGCGTCGGCCAGGACCTCCAGGCCGAGATGCTGGAGTCGCACGGCGAACTGAGTCTGCGCGGCGCGAGCATCGGCGTGTCACTGAGCCTGCGCGGGGCCCGGCTGGTCAACCCGTACACCCGGCTCGCTTTGAACGCACCGCAGCTGACCGTCGGGCGGACCCTGTATCTGACCCCGGCGGGGGTCGGCAGTCCGCTGCTGAGCGGGCGCACCCCCGCGCGCGGGACGCGGGTCCAGCGGTTCGAGTGCCGGGGCGGGGTGCGGCTGGACGACGGGCGGTTCGGGGACGCGGTCGACCTGGAGCGGGCCCGGTTCGTCTTCACTGACGAGCAGGAGCTGTCGATGCGCCGCGTCCAGACGCCGGAGCTGCGCTTCCTCGGGGAGCGGATGGAGCGCGGCCGGGTGGTGCTGTCGGGGGCGCGGGTGGTCAACCTGATGGACCGGGCGGACGCCTGGCCGGGGCCGGGGCTGCTGCACATGGGCGGCTTCGGCTACGAGAACCTGGTGCCGCGCGGCCCGTTTCCGCTGGAGCGGCGGCTGGAGTGGGTGGCCGCCGCGACCGCCGAGTACAACCCGGAGCCGTACGAGCTGCTGGCCTCCGTGCTGCGGGCGGGCGGGGAGGACGAGGACGCGCGCGAGGTGCTGCTCGCCAAGCAGCGCCGGCGGCGCGAGACGCTGCCCCCGGCCGGGAAGCTGTGGGGGTACGTCCAGGACTGGATGGTCGCCTACGGCTATCGGCCCGGGCGGGCCGCGGTGTGGATGGCGATCCTTTGGGCGGCGGGCTCGGTGGCCTTCGGGTACGCCGACCATCCGCCGATCAAGGGCAGTGAGCATCCGACGTGGAATCCGACGCTGTTCGCACTGGACCTGCTCCTGCCGGTGATCGATCTGGGACAGGTGGGGTTCTGGCAGTTCAGCGGGGTCTGGCAGTGGCTGGCGGCGGCGATGATCCTGCTGGGCTGGATCCTCGCGACGACGGTGGCGGCGGGGGCGACCCGGACGCTGCGGCGGAACTGAGGCTCGTGGGGCTTTTGATGATGTGGGGATCTGTGTGACCCATGAGCTGATTTCATGGATGTCCGACTGTTGTTGAACAGTTGACCTTTACCGGTTCTTGACCGACGGGGATACAACTTTCGCCGTCTTCGCCGTTCCCTCTGGCGCGGGCGTGACCTGCGGACCTTCAATGGTCGACACCATGGCTCTGCTGCTCCCGTTCGGCCGGGCGTCCCGGACGCCCCGGCCCCCAGCGCAGCACCCCGCCGCCGGGCTCCCCGCCGACGACGAGGTGCTCCTCGACGCGCCCGACGACCGCCTGGGCCCCGCTCTGGTCGCGGCCGGGCAGGGATCCCACCGCGCCGCGGCGGACCTGCTCGCCGCCACCCGCGCGCACGGGCGGTGGGAGGACCGCGACCGGTACGTCCTGCGGCTGGCCGCCTTCGCCCGCTCCCGGCCGGAGTGGGTGCAGGCGTGGTACGCGGCCGCGCCCGACGACCCGGACGTCCTGCTGCTGCGCGCCCAGCTCGCCGTGGACCACGCCTGGCGCTCCCCGGCCCGGGCCGAGCTGCTGCGCGGTGTGAGCCCGCTGATCACCGCCGCCGCCCGGGCCGACGACCGCGACCCGGTGCCCTGGCGCCTCGCCCTGGACCACGCGCGCGGCTCCCGCGCCGGCCACACGTACTTCGGCGAGCTGTGGGAGGCGGCCCTGCGCCGCGCCCCGCTGCACTACGGCTGCCATGTCGCCGCCCTGCGCTACCTGGCCTCCTCCTGGCACGGCTCCCACCGGGAGTGCCTGGACTTCGCCGACCGGGCCGCCCAGGACTCCCCCGCCGACTCCCTCGTCCAGGCGCTGCCGGCCCGGGCGGCGCTGGCCTACCTCGACGACGGATGCGGCCCCGGCGTGCCCCCGGAGCGGCTGCACGCGGCGGCCGACCGGGCGGTCGCGCTGTCGGCCCGCTTCCCCGCGGCCGACCCGTGGCCCGCCGCGGTGCGCAACAAGCTGACGTACGTCCTGGTCGAGCTCGGCCGCTGGGAGGACGCCCTGGAGCAGCTGCGGCTGATCGGGCCGTACGCCACGTCCTACCCGTGGAGCCGGTTCGCGGAGGATCCGCTGAGCCGGTTCCTGGAGGTGCGGCACCAGGTCCGGCGGCACGTGGGCTCCGCCCCGGCCCGGGGGCGCTCCGGACATCCACCAGGTGGGCGCGCCGGACGCGCCGGACGGCACGACCACTAGGCTGTGGCGCCGTGACCGTCCGCCTTCCGCTCTTCCCCCTGAACTCGGTGCTCTTCCCCGGGCTCGTCCTGCCGCTGAACGTCTTCGAGGAGCGGTACCGCGCCATGATGCGCGACCTCCTCAAGACCCCCGAGGAGGATCCGCGCCGTTTCGCCGTGGTCGCCATCCGCGACGGCCACGAGGTGGCCGCGAGCGCCCCCGGGATGCCCGATCCCACCGCCGTGCCCGAGCGCGGTCCGGCCGCCGGATTCGGCCCCGACCCGCTCAACGCCTTCCATTCCGTGGGGTGCGTCGCGGACGCGGCGACGATCCGGGAGCGGGCCGACGGCACCTTCGAGGTGCTGGCGACGGGCACGACCCGGGTGCGGCTGGTCTCCGTGGACGCCTCGGGCCCGTTCCTGACGGCCGAACTGGAGGAGCTGACCGAGGAGCCGGGCGACGAGGCGGGAGCGCTCGCCGAAGGGGTGCTGCGGGCCTTCCGGCAGTACCAGAAGCGTCTCGCCGGCGCCCGCGAGCGGTCCGTGTCCACCACCGCCGACCTGCCGGACCAGCCGTCCGTCGTGTCCTACCTGGTGGCCGCCGCGATGATGCTGGACACGCCGACGAAGCAACGGCTGCTCCAGGCCCCGGACACCGCGTCACGGCTGCGCGACGAGCTGAAACTCCTTCGCGCCGAGACCTCGATCATCCGTACCCTGCCCTCGCTCCCGGCGTCGGACCTGACCCGCGGACCGACCAGCCTCAACTGACGCACCACCCTGGGGAACGGCCACCAATGGCGAAGAAGTCGAAGAAGCAGCAGCCGGGCGGCACGCCGGCCACCGTCGCGCTGACCGCGGCCGGTGTCGCGTACACCGTCCACTCCTACGAGCACGACCCCGCGCACCCCTCGTACGGCGAGGAGGCCGCGCAGGCGATGGGTGTCTCACCGGACCGCGTCTTCAAGACACTGGTCGCGGACGTGGACGGCGCCCTGACCGTCGCGGTCGTCCCGGTGGCGGGCCAGCTGGACCTCAAGGCGCTCGCTGCGGCGGTCGGCGGCAAGCGCGCCGCCATGGCGGACCCGGCGCTCGCCGAGCGCACGACCGGCTATGTGCGGGGCGGCATCTCCCCGCTGGGCCAGCGCAAGAAGCTGCCCACGGTCCTGGACGCCTCCGCCTCGGACCACGACACGATCTGTGTCTCGGCGGGCCGCCGGGGCCTGGAGGTCGAGCTCTCCCCCGGCGATCTGGCGACGCTCACGGGCGCGGTCCTCGCTCCCGTCGGGCGGGTGTGAACCCTCGGCCCTGCGTGTGTGAACCCTCGGCCCGGCGTGTTCCCCGGGCTCAGCCCTTCGGGGGGCCGTACGTGTCCTTCGCCCGGTCCTGCGGCGGCTGCTGCTGGTACGTGTCCGGCTCCCGCGGGCCGAACAGCGCCGTCAGCCCGAGGTGCACCACCAGGGCCGCGAGCGGCCAGGCCAGCCAGGCGCCCTTCGCGCCGAGCTTCAGCGGCGCCGGGAAGGTGACGCCCTTGCCCACCGCCTTGGCGTGGGCGATGACGTTCTCCGTGGGGCCGAGCCAGACCCCGATCCGCCAGGCCAGCAGCGACCCGAGGAAGCCGCCCAGGGCCAGCCCCACCACCAGCGGCACACCGCCGCGCCGCCGCCACAGGAACACGGCCACGGCGCTGACCAGGCCGAACGCGAGCGCGAGCAGCGTGAACGTTCCGTCCACCCCGATGGCCTGCTCGCCCTCGGAGTCCTTGAAGTAGACGACCCAGCCGTCGTCGACGACGTCCCCCACGAGCGGCACGCTGGGCGCCAGCCGCCACCACAGCACCCCGAGCAGCGCGCCGAGGAGCGCGACCACCACGGTGATCACCGCGCCCTCGCGCAGTTCGGTCTTCATACCGGGACCGTCCTGTCCGTACGAGCCCGGCGCACCGTACGGGCCGGGCGAGCCCTGCGGACTCCCGGCGGCGTCGGATATGGCGTCGTGCGGCACGGCGGCCGTGTACCCGGCAGCGGGCGGCTGCCACCCCCCGGGGGAGGACGGGTCACGCGGCGGCGGAGGAGGAGTCAGCGGAGCGGTCACCCTGCCATCGTGCCAGGCCGCCCCGTGCGGCGCGTCACCGGACGGCCGCCCGGCGGTAGGCCCAGGTGGCGACGGCCAGCGAGACGACGCCGACCACCGCGCACACGGCCAGGTCACCGAGGACGAACCCCCAGGCGGGCCGCTCCCCGAAGGTCCGCGCGAACGCCTCCACGCCGTAGGTCGAGGGCAGCAGGTCGCGGGCGAACCGGACCACCTCGGGCATCCGGGCGGCGGGCAGGACGCCCAGCAGCAGCGCCGCCGACATCCCGAGCTGCCCGAGCAGCGTGGCGAGCTCGGGGCGCGGCGCGAGCAGGCCGAGGGCGGCGCCGAGCCCGGCGAGCGCGGCTCCGGCGAGCGGGATCACCGCGAGAAGGATCCACAGGTGGGTCATCGGCAGGCCGAACAGCAGGCAGCCGGACACGGCGGTCACCACGGTCCCGGGCACCGTGAAGGAGGCGTACGCCCCGGCCGCGCCGAGCACCACGGCCGCGGGCGGCACCGGGAGCGTCGCGTAGTGGTCGAGCCCGCCGCTGGCGCGCAGCTGCCCGAAGTACTGGGCGAGGAGGTTCAGCGCGACGAAGGCGACGACCAGCACCGACGAGCCGGCCACCACGGCCTGCGCCTCGGCCCCGCCGTCGACGACGCCGCGCATCAGGATCATGATGCCGACCGACTGGAAGGTCGCCACGAACAGCAGCGGGATGCGCGCGACCCGCGCCCGGGACAGCTGGGCCCGGTACACGGCGCACAGCGACGGCCACAGGCGTGCGCGCGGCCCGAGCTCGGCCGGGGCCCGGCCGGACGTCTCGTCCGCGGCCAGGGCGCCGCCCGGCAGAACCTCGGCGGGTACGACACTCACGTGGCGCTGCTCCCTTTCGCACGGGGGATCGAGACAACGGTGGCCCTGCTCCGTACGGCGTCCAGTACGGATCCGGCGGTCCGCGTGCTCACGCCTTCACCAGCCCCTTCTGCGCGGCACCGCCCAGCGCCAGGTAGACGTCCTCCAGGCTGGGCGTGGCGAGCGTGAAGTCGTCCAGCGCGGCGAAGGCCGCTCCGCCGGTGACGGTGGCGACGACCGTGCGGGCCTCCTCGGGGGCGAGCCGCAGGGTCCAGCGGCGCCCGGACTCGAGGGCGCGGTCCCGCAGCGCGGCGACCTCGGGCACCTCCAGGGGCGCCCGCTCCCGCCACAGCAGCTCGACACGGACCTCACCGGCGACGTGTTCCTTGAGGCCGGACGGCGAGTCGCAGGCGATGACCCGGCCCCGGTCGAGGACGGCGACCCGGTCGAGGACGGTCTCGGCCTCGATGACGTTGTGGGTGACGAGGAGCACGGTGGTGCCCCGCTCGGCCCGCCGGCGGTCCACGGCGGACCACACGGCCCGCCGGGCGACCGGGTCCATGCCGGTGGTCGGCTCGTCCAGGACGAGCAGCGGCCGCTCCCCCACCAGCGCGGCGGCGAAGCAGGCCAGCCGCCGCTGTCCCCCGGAGAGCTTCTTCAGGGGGCGTCCGGCGATCGGGGCGAGCCCCAGTTCGTCGAGGACGGCGTCCCGCTCGGCCCGGGCCCGCCGCACGTCCAGGCCGCGCAGCCGTCCGGTGGTCTCGGCGGCGAGGGACACGGTCAGCTCGTCCAGGGCCGACGACTCCTGGCCGAGGTAGGCGAGGATGCGCGCGGCCCGCTCGGGGTGGCGCACGATGTCGTGCCCGAGGATCTCGACGCTGCCGGAGTCGGGCCGCATCAGCCCGGTCAGCTGCCGTACCAGGGTGGTCTTGCCGGCGCCGTTGGGCCCGAGCAGCCCGAAGATCTCGCCCTGGGCGATGTCGAGCCGGACGTCGTCGGTGGCCCGCACCGCGGGCGTGCCGGGCGCTCCGCGGCGCCCCCGGACCTCCGGGTAGGTCTTGGTCAGCCCGCGCACGGCACACACGACGTCACCACCGTGCCGAAGTGCCTGTCCCGCGCGCGTACTCACAAGGCACGAGGGTACGGGGTCCGGATGCCCGATCCGTCCCCGGGGCGGCCGGTCACGGCGAATCGCCTGCTCGCCGCCCGCGTCGGCACGCCGGGCGCGCGGCACGGCGGGGCGGGGGTCAGTCCGCCGCGGACGCGTGCTCCGCCGTGCGGACGTCGATCTCGCGCCAGAAACCGGCCCGGATCGCATACCGGTCGTGCTCGTCGATCTGGTCGTCCTTGTGGGCGAGCAGCCCGAAGCGGGCCGCGTACCGCAGCAGCTCGCCGTCGATGCGGTGCGGGATGCGCGGGTACATCGACGAGAGCTTCTGCAGGTGCCCCTGCTCCCCCAGCCGTCCCATCCAGCGGCGCGCGAAGACCTGTCCGACCTCGTACGGGTCGCCGCCGACCGTCGTGATGTCCTCCTCGCGGTCGGCCCAGCGCTGCTCTGCGGTGGTGAGCTGCGCGAGGGTCGGCATGGAGGCGATCTCCGGCGGCTCGGACGCGGTGCCGGGACGGTCGACCCACCCCTTGTCCGAGGACCAGCGAAGGGTCGCGTTCGCCGGGGGCTGGGGGTGCTGGACACCGGGCGCGCGCAGGGCGGCGAGGTCCTTCGGCGTGGGGACGCCCTTGGGCGCCGGGACCCGCTCGGGGGCGCCGGTGTCCGCGCCGGCGGCCGGGGCGTGCTCGGGCTCCTCGGAGGGGCGCTCCGTCCGCGCGCCGAGCGCGGAGTCCGGCAGCGGCGCGGACAGGATGGCGGCGATCTCCGGGCGGGGCACCGGCGGCGGCGCGCAGACGCCGGTCAGTTCCTTGGCGCGGACGGCCTGGGTGATCCAGGCGCGGTCGAGGACGCGGCGTTCGTCCGCCTCGGCGACCAGGTCCTCGGACTGGTTGTAGTCGCCGTCGGCGGCCTGCACGGCCCACAGGTGGACGGCGACCCCGTGCTCCTTGGCGGCCATCATGCCGGGGAGCAGGTCGCCGTCGCCGGTGACCAGCACGACGTCGGAGCAGGCGCGGTTGCGGGCGAGCTCGGTGAGTTCGGCGTGCATCGCGGCGTCCACGCCCTTCTGCGCCCAGCGGCCGTCGCTGCGGGTCAGGGCGCCCAGCCGGACGGTGACCCGCGGCATCACGCGCAGCCGGCGGTGTTCGGGCTGGGGCACGCGGTCGGGGGCCCCGTCGAACCAGTAGATGCGCAGCAGGGGCTGCTGGGTGTCCGACTCGGCGCAGGTGCGCAACGCCTGGATGAGGGCGGCGTGGTCGACGCTGATCCGCGACCGGGAGGGTTCCCCGGCGAGCAGGCTGGCGGCGGCCCCCAGCAGATACCCGGCGTCCACCAGGACGATGCAGCGGTCCACACGACTCACCCTCTTCCCGGGAGGTTTGCTTCAGGCTTCCTTCGAGTCTGCCCGACCGTGCGGGGGTTAACGGGCCGAACTCGATCTTCGGCGTGGCGTTTCGGCGTATCGGGTCGGCGCCTTGGCGGGGCGGGCGCCCCGACAACCGCCACTACACAGGGTAATTATCCGACATGCACTCTTTGTCAGCCTATGTGAATCTGGTCCCGGCCCTGGCCCCTAGATCCCCCACAGGAGGCAGATCACCATGGCCAAGAACAAGAAGCAGGACCGTAAGCAGCCCCAGTCCGCGCGTGGTGCCCGGCAGAACGAGACCACCACGGTGATGGAGCCCCCGGCCGAGCCCGCTCTCGCGCAGGCCGGCCCCGGCGACATCGCCCGCAAGGGCCGGCAGAAGCGCTTCGGTCACAACTGAGATCTGCGTAAGGGTTGTTGAGACCCGGATACGACGAAGGGGCGCGTCCCGTGCGGGAGGCGCCCCTTTCGTACGGCCGCGGGTGACCGCTCAGCCGGCCAGGCAGGACGGGCCGAGCAGCACCTTGAGATCGCCGAACAGCGCCGGATCGGGCTTCACCCGGTGCCGGTCGAGCCGCAGCACGGTCGTCTTCGTCGGGCCCTGGAGCTTGATGCGGACCTCGCTCTCGCCCTTGTGGTGGCTGAGGATCTCGCCGAGCCGGCTGACCATCGGCGGGGTGACCCGGGTGGCCGGGATGGTGAGGATCACCGGCGCGTTGGCGCCCGCGTTGGACAGGTCGGGGACCTGGAGCTCCATCGCGACGAGCCGCGGTACGTCCTCGCGCTTGTCGAGCCGGCCCTTGACGAACACGACCGCGTCCTCGACGAGTTGGGTCGAGACGAGCTGGTAGGTCGCCGGGAAGAACATGCACTCGATGGACCCCGCGAGGTCCTCGACCGTGGCGATCGCCCAGGCGTTGCCCTGCTTGGTCATCTTGCGCTGCAGGCCCGAGATGATGCCGCCGATGGTGACGACCGCGCCGTCCGCGTGCTCACCACCGGTGAGCTGGGAGATGCCCGCGTCCGCCTTGTCGGACAGCACGTGCTCCAGACCGAAGAGCGGGTGGTCGGAGACGTACAGACCGAGCATCTCCCGCTCCTGGGCGAGCAGATAGGTCTTGTCCCACTCCTCGTCGGTGAACTGCACGTCGAGTCCGAAGCCGGGCTCGTCGCTCTGCTCCTCGCCCATCCCGCCGAAGAGGTCGAACTGGCCCTCGGCCTCCTTGCGCTTGACCGCCACGACGTTGTCGATCATCGGCTCGAAGTGGGCGGTGAGGCCCTTGCGGGTGTGCCCGAGGCTGTCGAACGCGCCCGCCTTGATCAGCGATTCGGTGGTCCGCTTGTTGCAGGCGGCGGCGTCGATCTTGTCGAGGTAGTCGGGGAAGGAGGAGTACTTCCCCTTCGCCTTGCGGCTCTTGATGATCGACTCGACGACGTTGGTGCCGACGTTGCGGACGGCCTCCAGGCCGAAGAGGATCACGTCGTCGCCCTGGGCGGCGAAGTTGTGCACCGACTCGTTCACGTTCGGCGGGAGCACGCGGATGCCCATGCGGCGGCACTCGTTGAGGTAGATCGCCGACTTGTCCTTGTCGTCCTTGACGGACGTGAGCAGCGCGGCCATGTACTCGGCCGGGTGGTTCGCCTTGAGATAGGCGGTCCAGTACGACACCAGGCCGTACGCGGCCGAGTGCGCCTTGTTGAACGCGTAGCCGGCGAACGGGACCAGCACGTCCCACAGGGCCTGGATGGCCTCGTCGCTGTAGCCGTTCTTGCGGGCCCCGGCCTGGAAGATCGTGAAGTTCTTCGCCAGTTCCTCGGGCTTCTTCTTGCCCATCACCCGGCGGAGGATGTCGGCCTCGCCGAGCGAGTATCCGGCGACGATCTGGGCGGCCTTCTGCACCTGCTCCTGGTAGACGATCAGGCCGTAGGTGACGTCCAGGACCTCCTTGAGGGGCTCCTCGAGCTCCTTGTGGATGGGCGTGATCTCCTGCTGCCCGTTCTTGCGCAGCGCGTAGTTCGTGTGGGAGTTCATGCCCATGGGGCCCGGGCGGTACAGGGCCGACACGGCGGAGATGTCTTCGAAGTTGTCCGGCTTCATCAGGCGCAGCAGGGAGCGCATGGGGCCGCCGTCGAACTGGAAGACGCCGAGGGTGTCGCCGCGCTGGAGCAGTTCGAAGGTCGTGGGGTCGTCCAGCGGGAGGCTCAGGAGATCGATGTCGATCCCCTTGTTGGACTTCACCATCTTCACGGCGTCGTCCATGATCGTCAGGTTCCGCAGGCCGAGGAAGTCCATCTTCAGCAGGCCGAGCGACTCACAGCTCGGGTAGTCCCACTGCGTGATGGTCACGCCGTCGGTGTGCCGGACCCAGACGGGCACGTGCTCGGTGATGGTCTCGCTGGACATGATCACGCCGGCGGCGTGCACACCCATCTGCCGGACCAGGCCCTCCACGCCGCGCGCGGTGTCGATGACCTTCTTCACGTCCGGTTCGTTCTCGTACATCGCGCGGACCTCGCCCGCCTCCGAGTACCGGGGGTGGTTCGGGTCCGTGATGCCGGAGAGGGGGATGCCCTTGCCGAGGACGTCGGCGGGCATCGCCTTGGTGATGCGGTCGCCCATCGCGTACGGGTAGCCCAGCACGCGCGCGGAGTCCTTGATCGCGTTCTTGGCCTTGATGGTGCCGTAGGTGCCGATCATGGCGACCTTGTCGGCGCCGTACTTCTCCGTCACGTACCGGATCACCTCGACGCGCCGGCGCTCGTCGAAGTCGATGTCGACATCGGGCATGGAGATGCGCTCGGGGTTGAGGAACCGCTCGAAGATCAGGCCGTGCGGGATGGGGTCGAGGTCGGTGATGCCCATGGCGTACGCGACGATCGAACCGGCCGCGGAGCCTCGGCCGGGGCCGACCGCGATGCCGTTGTTCTTCGCCCACATGATGAAGTCGGCCACGACGAGGAAGTAGCCGGGGAAGCCCATCGAGATGATGACGTCCATCTCGTAGTCGGCCTGCTTCTGCCGGTCCTCGGGGATGCCGCCCGGGAAGCGGCGCTCCATGCCGCGGCGGACCTCCTCCTTGAACCAGGTGACCTCGGTGTAGCCCTCGGGGATGTCGAACTTGGGCATGAGGTCGCGCTTCTCGAACATGCCCGTGGTGTCGACCATCTCGGCGACCAGCAGGGTGTTGGCGCAGCCCTCCTGCCAGGCGTCCGAGGAGTCGATGGCGTACATCTCGTCCGTGGACTTCAGGTAGTAGCCGGTGCCGTCGAACTTGAAGCGGTCCGGGTCGGAGAGGTTCTTGCCGGTCTGGATGCACAGCAGGGCGTCGTGGGCGGTCGCCTCGTGCGCGTACGTGTAGTGCGAGTCGTTGGTGACCAGCGGCGGGATGCCGAGCTTCCTGCCGATCTCCAGCAGGCCGTCGCGGACCCGGTGCTCGATGTCGATGCCGTGGTCCATCAGCTCCAGGAAGTACCGGTCCTTGCCGAAGATGTCCTGGTAGTCGGCGGCGGCCTTGAGCGCCTCGTCGAACTGACCGAGCCGCAGCCGGGTCTGGACCTCGCCGGAGGGGCAGCCGGTGGAGGCGACGATCCCCTCGGACCACTGGGAGATGGTCTCCTTGTCCATCCGCGGCCACTTCTGGAGCCAGCCCTCGGCGTACGCGTCGGAGGAGAGGCGGAAGAGGTTGTGCAGCCCCTTGCTGTTCACGGCCCACATCGTCTTGTGGGTGTAGCCACCGGAACCGGAGACGTCGTCGCGCTTCTGGTGGGGCTGGCCCCACTGGATCTTGCGCTTGTTGCGCCGGGACTCGGGGGCGACGTACGCCTCGATCCCGATGATCGGGGTGATCCCGGCCTTCTGCGCGGAGTGGAAGAAGTCGTACGCCCCGTGGAGGTTGCCGTGGTCGGACATGGCGATATGGGTCATGCCCATCTCGTTGCACGCGTTGAACATGTCCTTCAGCCGCGCGGCACCGTCCAGCAGCGAGTACTGGGTGTGGACGTGCAGGTGCGTGAACGGCGGCTTCGACACGACGTGGCCTCCATGGGAAACACTCGGTGACAGGCGGGCGGACACTTCCGGGGACAGCGTCGAAGTCTATGCCTCGGGACTGACACGTACGGGTCTGCCCCGCGTACCTTCACAGCGAGGGCCCGCGGGCACTTTCCGGCGGGCCCGCCCGTTCGATACGACAGAAGCGCTGTCGTACACATGCACCAGGAGGCACCCAGCGATGTCGGTCCCCCAGCTCAACGACGAGCAGCGCGGCGACGAGATCCTCGCCGTCTTCGGCACCGCCTTCGGCGAGCTCCTGGCCGCCGACCCGGCCGCGTTCCGCGTGAAGTTCCGGAAGATGGCGGCCTCGGCCTTCGCGTTCTACCGGGGCACCGCGTGCCTCTTCTACCACGACCTGGCCGCGGAGAAGCGGGGCGGCCCGTACCTGGACGAGCGCACCTCGCGCGTGTGGATCCACGGCGACCTCCACGCGGAGAACTTCGGCACCTACATGGACTCCAACGGCCGCCTGGTCTTCAACGTCAACGACTTCGACGAGGCCTACGTCGGCCCGTTCACCTGGGACCTCAAGCGCTTCGCCGCATCCGTCGCCCTCATCGGCTACGCCAAGGCGCTCAGCGACGACCAGATCAGCGAGCTGGTGCGGGTCTACGCGGACGCCTACCGCGCGCGTATCCACGCCCTCGCGACCGGCGCCAAGAGCGACGAGGTGCCGCCCTTCACGCTGGACAGCGCCGAGGGCCCGCTGCTGGGCGCCCTGCGCGCCGCCCGCTCGCTGACCCGCTTCGAGCTGCTGGACTCGATGACGGAGATCCGCGACTTCGAGCGCCGCTTCGCCCCCGGCGGCGGTGCCATCGAGCTGGACGCGGCCACGCGGTACAAGGTGCTCGCGGCCTTCGACGGCTATCTGGAGACGCTGCCGGACGCCTCGCTGGCCCGCCCCGACTCCTACCGCGTGAAGGACGTCGTGGGGCGGCGCGGCATCGGGATCGGCTCGGCGGGGCTGCCGTCGTACAACATCCTGCTGGAGGGCCACAGCGACGCCCTGGAGAACGATGTGGTGATCTACATCAAGCAGGCCCAGACCCCGGCGGTCTCCCGGCACATCACGGATCCGGCGATCGCCGGGTACTTCCAGCACGAGGGCCACCGCACGGTGATCTCCCAGCGCGCCCTCCAGGCGCACGCCGACCCCTGGCTCGGCTGGACCGAGCTGGACGGCGCGGGCCAGCTGGTCGCGGAGGTGTCGCCGTACGCCGTGGACCTGGACTGGAGCGACATCGACGACCCCGAGGAGATCGCGGCGGTCGTCGCGGACCTCGGCCGGGCCACGGCGGCGATGCACGCGGCGGCCGACGACACGTCCGGGGAGTCGCTGGTGCCGTTCTCCACCGAGCGCGCCATCGACGCGGCGATCGCCGCCGACGAGGAGAGCTTCGCCGAGCTGCTGGTCTCCTTCGCGCACGACTACGGCGCACGCGCGCGTACCGACCACCAGATCTTCGTGGACCTGTTCCGCAACGGCCGGATCCCGGGTCTGTGACGAAGGGGTCACCCACCATCCTCTCAGGGCCCCTCACAGGCACCCTTTAGGGGTCCCTTACAGCCCTTCGTGCCACACTCTTCTCTCGTTATGGACATCTCCGGGACCCAGCTCCGAGCGGTACGCGCGGCGCTGTTCACGTCACTCGTGGTGACGCTGAGCACGGCGTCGCACGTCCTGCTGTCCCGGGCACCCCTGCCGCTGAACACGGTGGCCCTGCTGGCGGCCGCAGTGTTCGCCCTGGCCTACGCCCTGGCCGGCCGGGAGCGCGGCTTCGGGCGGATCGCCGCCCTGCTGATCCCGCTGGAGCTGGCCGCCGACACGATCCTCACCACCGGGCAGCACGTCTGCTACGGCAGGGCGGGCGGCCCGGTCGCGGGCCCCCTGGCCTCCGTCGGCTGGGACGTGCTGTGCGGCGACGGCACCCGGGTCGGCGCCCCGCTGGCCCAGGTCACCGGCACCGACCCGGACCGGCTCGGCGGGCTCCTCGCCCACGCGGACCCGGCCACCGCCTGGTTCCTGCTCGCCGCCCACGTGGGTGTGGGCCTCGCCGCCGCGGCCTGGCTGCGCCGGGGCGAGCGGGCACTGGCCCAGCTGCTGCGTGCGGTCGGCGCGACCACGTTCCGGCCGCTGCTGCTGGCGGTCGCGGCGGTGACCGTCCGCCTGACCGCACCGGCCCGGCGTCTGCCGCGCCCGGCCCACCGGGCGGCCTCCGCGCGCCTTCTGCTCCTCGTGCACTCCCTGGGACGGCGTGGACCGCCGTGCTCGCCCGCGTTCGCGTGAACGCCTTCTGAGCAATACGGCCCACCCGTACGTATCCCGCACACGACGTGTGCGCGTCCCCATGCATGGAGATCACCCAATGAGCAAGCGGAACAGCCAGGCGGCGAAGTCGGCGGCCCGAGAGCGCCTGCGCGCCGAACGCGAACGCGAGGCCAAGCGCGCCAAGGTCAGGCGCCAGATCATCGTGGCCGCCTCGGTCGTCGGCGTCCTGGCGGCAGCGGGCGGCATCGGCTACGCGGTCGTCCAGGCGAACAAGCCCAGCTACTGGGAGTCGCTGACCGACGCCAAGGTCACGGCCCCGTCCCACACCACCGGCGCCGACGGCACGACGGTCGTCATCGGCAAGGACAGCGCCAAGAAGACCCTCAAGCTCTACGAGGACCCGCGCTGTCCCGTCTGCGCCTCCTTCGAGCAGACCGTCGGCCCGACCGTCGAGAAGGACATCGAGGCCGGCAAGTTCAAGCTGCAGTTCGTCGGCGGCACCTTCCTCGACGGCGACCAGATGAAGGACAGCGAGATCGGGGCCAACGGCGAGGGGTCGAAGAACGCGATGAGCGCCCTGGGCGCCGCGCTGAACGTGAGCCCCGACGCGTTCCTCGCCTACAAGAGCGCCCTGTACTCGGAGAAGTTCCACCCGCTGGAGTCCGAGGACAAGTTCAAGGACGACTCGTACCTGATCAAGGTGGCGGACAGCGTCCCCGCCCTGAAGGGCAACGCCGCGTTCCAGAACGCGGTCAAGAAGGGCACGTACGACGCCTGGGCCCTCGCCATGTCGAAGACCTTCGACACCAACAAGGACGGTGTGACGGGCACGCCGAGCCTGGTGATGAACGGCAAGATCCTGGAGAAGTCCGACGCCAACCAGCCCTGGACGGTGGCCGAGTACACCAAGGCCGTGGACGCGGCGCTGAAGGGCTGACGTCCGCCTTCCGGCGCCCATGACCGCAAGGAAGCCGGACCTCCGTGTGAAGGGCGGGCGAATTTCCTGGAATTCGCCCGCCCGTGCTTGTACCGCTCAGTAACCTGATCGGCTGTGACCAGTCGATACAGATCATCCGATCAGTACAACGCGCTCAGTCCACGCCGCCGTTCGGTCGTCAAGGCCGCGGCGGCGACGGCTGTCCTGGCCGGCCCGCTCGCCGGCGCCCTGCCCGCCCGCGCCGTCGACGCGGCCCCCGCCTTCCTGCACGGTGTCGCCTCCGGCGACCCGCTGCCCGACGGCGTCCTGCTGTGGACCCGGGTGACGCCGACGCCCGACGCCGTCCCCGGTTCCGGGATCGGCCCGGACGTCGAGGTCAGCTGGACCGTCGCCCTGGACAAGGCGTTCATGAACGTCGTCGCCAAGGGCTCGACCACCGCGACCGCGGCCTCCGACCACACCGTCAAGGCCGACATCCGCGGCCTGTCACCGGCCACCGACTACTGGTTCCGCTTCTCGGCCGGCGGCACCGACTCCCCGGCGGCGCGCACCCGCACCGCGCCGGCGGCGGACGCACCCGTGGCCAACCTGCGCTTCGGCGTCGTCTCCTGCGCCAACTGGGAGGCCGGCTACTTCTCGGCGTACCGCCACCTCGCGGCCCGCGGCGACCTCGACGCATGGCTCCACCTCGGCGACTACATCTACGAGTACGGCTCCGGCGACTACGGCACCCGCGGCAAGGTCGTGCGCCCGCACGCCCCCACCCACGAGATCGTCACCCTCGCCGACTACCGCGTCCGGCACGCCACGTACAAGACCGACCCCGACCTCCAGGCCCTGCACACCAAGGCCCCGGTCATCGCGATCTGGGACGACCACGAGTTCGCCAACGACACCTGGTCGGGCGGCGCCGAGAACCACACCGAGGGTGCCGAGGGGGCGTGGGCTGCTCGGCAGGCCGCCGCCAAGCAGGCGTACTTCGAGTGGATGCCGGTGCGCCCGGCGATCGCCGGCACCACCTACCGCCGGCTGCGCTTCGGCAAGCTCGTCGACCTGTCCCTGCTCGACCTGCGCTCGTTCCGCTCCCAGCAGGTCTCCGTCGGCAACGGCGAGGTCGACGACCCCGACCGCACGCTCACCGGACGCGCCCAACTGGACTGGCTGAAGGCGAACCTGAAGTCCTCGGACACCACCTGGCGGCTGGTCGGCAACTCGGTGATGATCTCGCCGTTCGCGGTCGGCTCCCTCTCCGCCGACCTGCTCAAGCCGCTCGCCAAGCTGCTGGGCCTGCCGCAGGAGGGGCTCGCCCTCAACCCCGACCAGTGGGACGGCTACACCGACGACCGGCGTGAACTCCTCGCCCACCTGCGGTCGAACGCGATCCGCAACACGGTGTTCCTCACCGGCGACATCCACATGGCGTGGGCGAACGACGTCCCCGTGGACGCCGGCACCTACCCTCTGTCGGCCTCCGCCGCCACGGAGTTCGTCGTCACCTCGGTGACGTCGGACAACCTGGACGACATCGTGAAGGTCCCCGAGGGCACCGTCTCGGCGATCGCCGCCCCGGTCATCCGCGCCGCCAACCGGCACGTCCACTGGGTCGACACCGACCGCCACGGCTACGGGGTCCTGGACATCACGGCCGACCGCGCGCAGATGGACTACTACGTCACGTCCGACCGCGCCAAGCAGGACGCCACCTCCCGGTGGACCCGCTCCTACCGCACCCGCAACGGCACCCAGAAGGTCGAGCGCACGTACGACCCGGTGTGACCGGGATCTAGAGGGTTTCCAGGAAGCCGAGGGCCACCCGCCAGGTGGCCTCGGCCGCCTCCTCGTCGTAGTCCGGGAGGTCGGGGTCGGTGTAGAGGTGCCCGGCGCCCGCGTACCGGTAGACCTCGACGTCGGCGCCGGCCCGGCCCATCTGGAGGTACCAGGCGCTCAGCCAGTCGTCCGTCTCGAACGGGTCCGGCTCGGCCACGTGCAGCTGCACCGGCAGGTCGTCCACGGAGGCGTTCACCGCGATGTCCGAGGTGCCGTGCAGGAGCAGCAGTCCGCGGGCCTTGTCGTCGCCGAGCGCCAGCGTCTGCGCGATCGAGGCGCCGAGCGAGAACCCGGCGTAGACCAGCCCCCGCTCCGAGTAGGGGGCCGCGGCCAGCACGGCCCGCTTCAGCAGCTCGTCCTTGCCGATCGACGTGTTGAACTCCATGCCGTCCTCGACCGTCTCGAAGGTGCGCCCTTCGAACAGGTCCGGCGTCCACACCTCGTGTCCGGCGGCACGCAGCCGGTCCGCGGCCTGCCGCACCGCGGGCCTGAGGCCATAGGTCGAGTGAAACAGCATGATGTTCATGAGCCCATGGTGCCAGCCGGTCCGGCGACGCCGTGACCAGCGCCTCACCGGCCGCGATGTTCAGGCCCCCCGAAGGCTGGTTACGTTCGAGGGATGGAGACCATACTCCGACCACTGCTCGTGATCGGCGGCTCGGTGCTGCTCACCCTGCTCATCGGGTGGGCCACCGACCGCCTGATGCGCAAGGCCGACGACCGACACGGCGAGACCCCGCTGTGGGGGCTGCTGCGCCGCGCCCGCGTGCCCTGGCAGGTCGTGCTGTGCGCGGCCCTGCTCAGAGGGTCCTACGACGAGTCCCGGCTGCTCCAGGAGCACCACGTCGCCGTGGGCCGGGTCCTCACCCTCGTGCTGATCGGCGCGGCGGCCTGGCTGGCGATCCGCATAGCCGCCGCGGTCGTGGAGACCTCGTACAGCCGCTACGCCCGCGCGCACCACGACCCGGCACGGGTCCGCCGGGTCCGCACCCAGGTGACGCTGATCATGCGGGTGGTGTCCGCGGTCGTCGGCGTGGTGGCGGGGGCCGCGATGCTGCTGACGTTCCCCGCGTTCCGCGCGGCCGGCGCCTCGCTGCTGGCCTCGGCCGGCATCCTCGGCATCGTCGCCGGTGTGGCGGCCCAGTCCACGCTGAGCAACATGTTCGCGGGCCTGCAGATCGCCTTCGGCGACATGGTGCGCATCGGCGACACGGTCGTCGTGGACGAGGAGTGGGGCACGGTCGAGGAGATCACCCTGACCTTCCTGACCGTACGGACCTGGGACGAGCGCCGGATCACCATGCCGGTGTCGTACTTCACGGCGAAGGCGTTCGAGAACTGGTCGCGCGGCGGCGCCCAGATGACCGGCACCGTCTACCTGCACGTCGACCACTCGGCGCCGCTGGACGCGATGCGCGAGAAGCTCCGCGACATCGTGCGCGAGTGCCCCGCCTGGGACGGCCGCGACTACGGCCTGGTCGTCACCGACTCCACGCCCTCCACCATGGAGGTCCGCGCCCTGGTCACCGCGAAGGACGCCGACGACCTGTGGACGATCCGGGTCACGGTGCGCGAGCAGCTGATCCGCTGGCTGACCGAGCGGCACCCGTACGCGCTGCCCCGCGTCAACGCGGCGGACGCGGTCCTGCCGCCCGGCTTCCCGGTCCCCGGCCGGGTTCCGCCGGCCCGCCGCACCCTCCCCCGCGGCCAGCAGCCCTCGGCACGCTCCGAGCGCGCCTGACGGACTCAGTGCCCGCGCTCCGCGCCGCCGTTGACCTGGATGATCTGTGAGGTGATGTGGGCGGCGCCGTGCGACGCCAGCCAGTGCAGTGTCGCGGCCACGTCGCCGGGCGTCCCGGCCCGCCCGTTGGACGTCTCGGCGATGAGCCGGGCGCGCCGCTCCTCGCTCATGGCGTCGCCGAAGAACTCGGTGTCCTCGACGTATCCGGGGGCGACGACGTTCACGGTGATCCCGCGCGGCCCCAACTGCCGGGCGAGGTCGTGGGCGTACGGGTGCAGCGCCGCCTTGGACGCCGCGTACGCCCCGCTGCCCGAGCCGCGGTGGGCGGCGATGGAGCTGAGGAAGAGCACCCGCCCGCCGGGGTCGGCGAGCCGGTCCTTGAGGGCCTCGGTGAGCAGGGCGGCGGTCAGCGTGTTCAGGCCGAAGTTCAGGGTCCAGTCGTGCAGGACGACGTCGAGCGGTTCGTCGCTCTCCACCCGGGGTTCCAGGCCGCCCGAGCCGCCGGCGCTGTGGATCAGCACGTCCACGGTGCCGAACTCGGAGGCGACGAAGCGCTCCACCGCGCGCGCCCCGCGCGGTCTGCTCAGATCCGCCGCGAAGGTCAGGGCGCCGGGCACCCCGGCCTGCTCCAGGACCTCGGCGCGCCGCCCGAGCAGCAGCACCTGGTCGCCGTCCGCGGCGAACAACCGGGCCGTCGCGAGCCCGATCCCCGTACCGCCTCCACTGATGACAACGTTGCGAGCCATGATCAGATGGTACGAAGCCCGGGGCCCCGGCGGGCGGATCACCGCAGACTGCGCACGTCCAGATGCCGCAGCACCCGGTCCACCACCTCGGGGTCGGCCCCCGGCTCGGTGCGGGCGGCGAGGATCTCGTGGCGGGCCGCGCTCAGCAGCTCACCCTGGATGCGCCGCACCCGCTTCAGCCGCTTGGCCCGCTGGTGGTGGGCCTCCCGGCGTTCCTCCTCGCCCAGGTCGGGGCTGATCCGCACGCCGATGTCCAGCGCCCGGCGCATCATCTGCTCGGACAGCTCGTCGGGCAGGTCCTCGACGGCCTCGATCTCCCGCAGTCGGCGTTTGGCCGCCTTGGCCGCGCGGGTCGCCAGGGACCGTTCGTACTCCTTCTCCCACTCGCTGTCGGCCTCCACTCCGAGCCGTCTGACCAGCCACGGCAGGGTCAGTCCCTGGAGGACGAGCGTCGCCATGATCACTCCGAACGCGATGAAGACGATCTCGTCCCGGTCCGGGAAGGGGGAGCCCGCGTCGGTCTCCAGGGGGATGGCCAGCGCCAGCGCGACGGACGCCACGCCGCGCATCCCCGACCACCACATGACGACGGTCTCGCGCCAGGTCATCGGGATCTCCTCCTCGACGTCCCGTCCGGCGTGCATCCGTTTGGCGAGCCAGCTGGCCGGCAGCAGGTACAGCAGCCGTACGAGCACGACGACGCCGACCACCGCGCCGGCCCAGGTGAGCATCTCGCCCCAGTGCCCGGCCGCGGTGCTGACCGCGTTGTGCAGTTCGAGTCCGACCAGGCCGAAGGCGACACCGGTGACCAGTGTGTCGACGATGTCCCAGAAGGTGTGCCCGGCGAGCCGGGTCATCACGTCGTCGGCGTCGGTGGCGTACTCGGCGAGGAACAGCGCGGTGACGAGCACCGCCAGCACCCCGGAGCCGTGCAGCTCCTCGGCCATCACATAGGAGGCGTACGGCACCAGGAGGGAGAGCCCGATCTGCAGGGTGGGCTCGTCCAGCAGGTCCATCAGCTTGTAGGCGCCCCAGCCGAGGGCGAGCCCGACGGCCAGCGCGACCACGGCGGACAGGACCAGGTCGAGCCCGGCCTGCCACGGGGAGAAGGTGCCGCTCACGGCGGCGGCGATCGCCACGTGGTACAGCACGATCGCCGTGACGTCGTTGAACAGGCCCTCGCCCTCCAGGATGGACACCAGGCGGCGCGGCAGCCCGAGCTGTCCCGCCACGGCGGTGGCCGCGACCGGGTCGGGCGGCGCGACGAGAGCGCCCAGCGCCACGGCCGCCGCGAGGGGCAGACCCGGCACGATCGCCTGCGCGACCGCGGCCACGCAGAGGGTGGTGACGAACACCAGGGCCACGGCGAGCAGGAAGATCGGCCGTACGTTCGCCGCGAACTGCCGCCAGGACGTGCGCCGTACGGCGGCGTAGAGCAGCGGTGGCAGCAGCAGCGGCAGGATCAGGTCGGGCGGGACGTCCACGTTGGGGACGAACTCCAGCAGCGCGAGGGCGATCCCGAGCAGGGTCATCAGCACGGGCGCCGGCAGACCGACCCGGTCTCCGACCGGGACACTCACCAGGGCCCCGAGCAACAGCACGAACAGCAGGGCCAACTGATCCACGGTCAGCGCTCCGACGGATAGGCGTCCACGGGACAGACCTCAAGCCTGCCACGCGGCGCGCCCCACCAGCGCGTTCGCGCCCTACCGCGTCAGGGCGCGCCGCATCGCGCGGTGGGGTATTCCGGCGTCGGGGAACTCGGGTCCGTACGCCAGGTACCCCAGACGCTCGTAGAAACCCAGGGCGTGGGTCTGCGCGTGCAGGTCGACGGCCGTGAGCCCCCTCACACGGGCCGCGTCCTCGACGGCGCGCACGAGGGCAGCGCCGACGCCGAGGCCCCGGGCCTCCTTGGTCACGGCGAGCCGGCCCAGCGATCCCACGAGGGGGTCCCCGCCGGTCTTGGCGGCGGCCGCCTCGCCGTACAGCAGCCGGCCGGTCCCGAGCGGCAGCCCGTCCTCGCGGACCGCCAGCACATGGACCGCGCCGGCGTCGTAGGCGTCGTACTCGATCTCCGGCGGGACGCCCTGCTCGGCGACGAAGACCTCCTTGCGCACCGCGAAGCCCGCCTCGCGGTCGGCGGGGTCCTCGGCGACCCGCACGGTGTACGCGGGGGTGCTCATGCCCAGGTCTCCTCGCGCACCTGCTCGAGGGCCTGCTGGAGGTCGGCCGGGTAGTCGCTGGCGAACTCCACCCACTGCCCGTCCCCGGGGTGCTCGAAGCCGAGGCGCACCGCGTGCAGCCACTGGCGGGTCAGCCGCAGCCGCTTGGCGAGCGTCGGGTCGGCGCCGTAGGTGAGGTCGCCGACGCAGGGGTGCCGGTGCGCGGCCATGTGGACGCGGATCTGGTGGGTGCGGCCGGTCTCCAGCTTCACGTCGAGCAGCGAGGCCGCCCGGAACGCCTCGATGAGGTCGTAGTGCGTGACGGACGGCTTGCCCTCGGCGGTGACCGCCCACTTGTAGTCGTGGTTCGGGTGGCGGCCGATCGGCGCGTCGATGGTCCCGCTGGTCGGGTCGGGGTGGCCCTGCACGAGCGTGTGGTACCGCTTGTCGACCGTGCGCTCCTTGAACTGGCGCTTGAGCGAGGTGTACGCGTACTCGGACTTGGCGACGACCATGAGGCCGGAGGTGCCCACGTCGAGCCGGTGCACGATGCCCTGGCGCTCGGCGGCGCCGGAGGTGGAGATGCGGTAGCCGGCGGCGGCGAGACCGCCGATGACCGTCGGCCCGCTCCAGCCCGGCGAGGGGTGGGCGGCGACACCGACGGGCTTGACGATCACGACGACGTCGTCGTCGTCATGGACGATCTCCATGCCCTCGACGGGCTCGGCGACGACCTGGACGGGGGCGGGGGCCTGCGGCATCTCGACCTCGAGCCAGGCACCGCCGTGCACCCGCTCGGACTTCCCGACCACCGACCCGTCGACCGTGACCTTCCCCGCCGCGGCCAGCTCGGCCGCCTTCGTACGGGAGAAGCCGAACATGCGGGAGATGGCGGCGTCGACGCGCTCGCCCTCCAGGCCGTCCGGCACGGGCAGGGTACGGATCTCGGGAATCGTGCTCACCCGTCGAGTATGCCGGACGGGGCGGACGGACCCGCACGGGCCTGGGGACGGGCACGGGCCTGTGGACAACCCGCGGCCACCCGCCGCGGGCGGCCTGCCCTTGTGGACGGTCAGTCCTTGTGGACGGTCCCGTCCGGGTCCAGGCCCCGGAACGACAGCAGCACGATCAGGACGCCGCCGCACACGATCGCGGAGTCCGCGAGGTTGAACACGGCGAAGTGCTTGGGCGCGATGAAGTCCACGACGGCGCCCTCGAAGATTCCGGGCGCCCGGAAGATCCGGTCGGTGAGGTTGCCGAGGGCCCCGCCGAGCAGCAGTCCGAGTGCGATCGCCCAGGGCAGGCTGTACAGCTTGCGGGCGAGGCGGGCGATCACCACGATCACGGCGGCGGCGATCACCGTGAAGATCACGGTGAAGGCCTCGCCGAAGCCGAAGGCGGCGCCCGCGTTGCGGATCGCCTCGAACTTCAGCCAGTCCCCGATGATCTCGATGGGCGGCTGGTGCTCCAGCTCCGCGACCACCCACATCTTGCTGAGCAGGTCGAGGACGTACGCGAACGCGGCCACGCCGAAGAGCACGGCGATCCGGCGCCTGCCCCGGGGCCGCTCGGCCGCCGCCGCGTCCTTCGCCCGCCGGTCGGACTGCTCCGGCCCGGCGTCCCCCGCCTCCGGGGTGTCCGGCGTACCGATGATGCGCTCCGCCTCTGCCACGTGAGTCCCTCGACCTAGGTACCTGACTGAGGACGAGAGTACGGCACGTCCCGCGTCACCCGCCTGCCGGTCAGTACCGGCGTTCCTGCTTCTGCTTGCACTCCACGCACAGGGTCGCGCGCGGGAACGCCTGCATCCGGGCCTTGCCGATCGGGTTGCCGCAGTTCTCGCACAGGCCGTAGGTCCCGGCGTCCAGCCGTTCCAGGGCGTGCTCGGTCTGGGTGAGCATCTCGCGCGCGTTGGCGGCGAGGGCGAGCTCGTGCTCGCGCGTGATGTTCTTCGCGCCGGTGTCCGCCTGGTCGTCGCCGGCCCCGTCCCCGGAGTCCCGCATCAGGCCGGCGAGGGCCCGCTCCGAGGAGGTGATCTCGTCGCGCAGCCGCGTCTCCTCCGCCTGGAGCTCGGCGCGGGCCTCCTCGACCTCCTCGGGGGTCCAGGGGTCCTCGCCGGGCCGTACGGCCAGGTCGCCGGGGTCCGCCGCGGCGATCCGCGCCTTGGGAACGGCGGTCTTGGCCGCCGTGGCCGTGCCAGGAGTCTTCTTCGCAACCACTGTCGTGGCTCCCGTCTGCTCCGCGGCCTGCGCCGCGCCCGCCTTCTTGGCCCTGCTCCGGGTGGCCGGCCGCTCCCCGGCCGCCCGCCCCGCGTCCACCGTCTTCTTCCCGGTCCGGCCCGCCGTGCCGGTCTTCTTCACGGCGGCGCCCTTCCCGGTGCCCTGCTTCCCGGCCGCCTCGCGCGTCCCGGCCGTCCGCGGCGCGGCGGCCCCGTCGGCCACGGCCTCGGTCCGGCCCGCGCGGGACGCCGCCTTCTTCGTGGCGCCGCCTCCCGCGCGCGAAGCCGCGCCGCCCTTCCCCCCTGCGGCGGTCCCGGTGGCCGCCTTCTTCGCGCTCCCGCCCCCCTTGACGCTCTTCCCGCCGTCCACGTCCTTCGCCGCGCCCCCGGAGGCCGCACGGCCGGAGCCACCGGCACGGGTCGAACCGCTCGACGCCGACTGCTGTACGGCGGTCTTCTTCGCCACCATGCCGCGGCCCCTTCACATTTTATGATCTTGCTGGCGCATCGTGCTGGGACGATAAATCGACTCGAGTCCCGCGGCAACGGGGCACACCGCCCGATTCGCCCGCCCCGTGCGGGGAGCGCGCCGGACTTGCATCCGTTGTGCCCAGCTCCCCGCGGGGTATGCCGCCGGGAAGAACGTCCCGGGATCCGAACAGGCGTGCCGCGCCATTCGAGTCACCGCGCGCGGTGCCCGCCCGCCCCCGCGCCCCCGCCTCCCGCACCAAAAATCCGGTCGGCCGCCGCCCCCGCGGCGCCGTACACTGGACGGAGCGAAAAGCGTGGATGGGGACGAGTAGCGGCGTAAGCAGCCCAGAGCGACCCGGGGACGGTGTGAGCCCGGGGGCGAGCGCGACGTGAAGATCACCCCGGAGCCGCCGGAAGAAAGCCGCAGCAGACCACCGCAGCGGCGAGTAGAACCGGTATCGCGACCCCAATGAGGGGGCTCACCGGCGCACACCCCGCACCGGAGGGCCAAGGAGGGTGGTACCGCGGGAGCGCGCCGGACGGCGCACGGAAAGACCCAGCTCTCGTCCCTCCGGACGGAAGGCAGCAAGTCCGCCGGAGGAAGCTCGCTGATGACACAGCCGACGTACCGCCAGGTGCCCGCCCAGGTCGACCTGCCCGCGCTCGAGCACGCGGTGCTCGACTTCTGGCGCGAGCAGAAGATCTTCGCCAAGAGCCTGGAGCAGTCCGAGGGGCGCCCCGAGTGGGTGTTCTACGAGGGCCCGCCCACCGCCAACGGCATGCCGGGTGCCCACCACATCGAGGCCCGCGTCTTCAAGGACGTCTTCCCCCGCTTCCGCACCATGCGCGGCTACCACGTGGCCCGCAAGGCCGGCTGGGACTGCCACGGCCTGCCCGTGGAGCTGGCGGTCGAGAAGGAGCTCGGCTTCTCCGGCAAGCAGGACATCGAGGCGTACGGCATCGCCGAGTTCAACGCCAAGTGCCGTGAGTCGGTGACCCGCCACACCGACGCCTTCGCCGAGCTGACGACCCGCATGGGCTACTGGGTCGACCTCGACGACGCCTACCGGACGATGGACCCGGAGTACGTGGAGTCCGTCTGGTGGTCGCTGAAGGAGATCTTCGGCAAGGGCCTGCTGGTCCAGGACCACCGCGTCGCCCCCTGGTGCCCCCGCTGCGGCACCGGCCTGTCCGACCACGAGCTGGCCCAGGGCTACGAGACGGTCGTCGACCCGTCCGTCTACGTCCGCTTCCCGCTCACCTCCGGCCCGCTGGCCGGCGAGGCCGCCCTGCTGGTCTGGACGACGACCCCCTGGACGCTCGTCTCCAACACCGCGGTCGCCGCCCACCCCGACGTCACGTACGTGGTCGCCACGAACGGCGAGGAGAAGCTGGTCGTCGCCGAGCCGCTGGTCGAGAAGGCCCTCGGCGAGGGCTGGGAGACCACCGGGCAGTCCTTCACCGGCGCCGAGATGGAGCGCTGGACGTATCAGCGCCCCTTCGAGCTGGTGGAGTTCCCCGCCGAGGCCCACTACGTGGTCAACGCCGAGTACGTGACCACCGAGGACGGCACGGGTCTGGTCCACCAGTCCCCCGCCTTCGGTGAGGACGACCTCAAGGTCTGCCGCTCCTACGGCCTCCCGGTCGTGAACCCGGTCCGCCCGGACGGCACCTTCGAGGAGGACGTCCCGCTGGTCGGCGGCGTCTTCTTCAAGAAGGCCGACGAGAAGCTGACCGCGGACCTCGACGAGCGCGGCCTGCTCTTCAAGCACCTCCCGTACGAGCACAGCTACCCGCACTGCTGGCGCTGCCACACCGCGCTGCTCTACTACGCGCAGCCGTCCTGGTACATCCGCACCACGGCGATCAAGGACCGTCTCCTCGAGGAGAACGAGGGCACCAACTGGTTCCCGGACACGGTCAAGCACGGCCGCTACGGCGACTGGCTCGACAACAACATCGACTGGGCGCTGTCCCGCAACCGCTACTGGGGCACTCCGCTGCCCATCTGGCGCTGCGAGGACGACCACCTCACCTGCGTCGGCTCCCGCGCGGAGCTCAGCGAGCTGACCGGCTCCGACCAGTCCGGCCTCGACCCGCACCGCCCGTACATCGACGAGGTCACCTTCGCCTGCCCGACCTGCCGGAAGACGGCCACGCGCGTGCCGGAGGTCATCGACGCCTGGTACGACTCGGGTTCCATGCCGTTCGCGCAGTGGGGCTACCCGTACAAGAACAAGGAACTGTTCGAGGCCCGCTACCCGGCGCAGTTCATCTGCGAGGCCATCGACCAGACCCGCGGCTGGTTCTACACGCTGATGGCCGTCGGCACGCTCGTCTTCGACAAGTCGTCGTACGAGAACGTCGTCTGCCTCGGTCACATCCTCGCCGAGGACGGCCGCAAGATGTCCAAGCACCTGGGCAACATCCTGCAGCCGATCCCGCTGATGGACCAGCACGGCGCGGACGCGGTGCGCTGGTTCATGGCGGCCGGCGGCTCCCCCTGGGCGGCCCGCCGCGTCGGCCACACCACCATCCAGGAGGTCGTCCGCAAGACGCTCCTGACGTACTGGAACACGGTCGCCTTCCAGGCCCTGTACGCCCGTACGTCGAACTGGGCGCCGTCCGCGGCCGATCCGGCCCCCGCCGACCGCCCGGTCCTCGACCGCTGGCTGCTGTCCGAGCTGCACGCGCTCACCGACCAGGTCACCCAGGCGCTGGAGGGCTACGACACCCAGCGCGCCGGCAAGCTGCTCTCGGCGTTCGTCGACGACCTGTCCAACTGGTACGTCCGCCGTTCGCGCCGCCGCTTCTGGCAGGGCGACAAGGCCGCGCTGCGCACCCTGCACGAGGTCGTGGAGACGGTGACGAAGCTCATGGCCCCGCTCACCCCGTTCATCACCGAGCGGGTGTGGCAGGACCTGATCGTGCCGGTGAGCCCGGACGCGCCGGAGTCGGTGCACCTGGCGTCCTGGCCGGAGGCCGACCTGTCGGCGATCGACCCGGAGCTGTCCCAGCAGATGGTCCTGGTCCGCCGTCTGGTGGAGCTCGGCCGCGCCACGCGCGCGGAGTCGGGCGTCAAGACCCGCCAGCCGCTGTCCCGCGCGCTGATCGCCGCCGGCGGCTTCGACGCCCTGCACCCCGAGCTGCACACGCAGATCACCGAGGAGCTGAACGTCGAGTCGCTGGCGTCGCTGTCCGAGGTGGGCGGCAGCCTGGTGGACACCACCGCCAAGGCCAACTTCCGCGCCCTGGGCAAGCGGTTCGGCAAGCGCGTCCAGGAGGTGGCGAAGGCCATCGCCGCCGCGGACGCCGCCGCGCTGTCCCTGGCCCTGCGCGAGGGCACGGCCTCGGTGGAGGTCGACGGCGAGACGGTCGCCCTGGCCCCGGACGAGGTGATCATCACGGAGACGCCGCGCGAGGGCTGGTCGGTGGCGTCCGACGCCGGTGCCACGGTCGCGCTGGACCTGGAGATCACGGAGGAGCTGCGCCGGGCCGGTCTGGCCCGTGACGCGATCCGCCTGATCCAGGAGGCCCGCAAGAACAGCGGCCTGGACGTGGCCGACCGGATCGCCCTGCGCTGGACGGCGACGGACCCGGCCACGGTCGCGGCCCTCGAGGGGCACGCCGGCCTGATCGCCGACGAGGTCCTGGCCACGGACTTCGCCCAGGGCGAGGCGGACGGCTCCGGCTACGGGGAGCCGTTCACCGACGAGGGCCTGACCCTGACGTTCCGCCTGCGGAAGGCGTGACACGGCCCGCTGAGGAACACGAAGGCCCGGCCCGCCAGGAATCCTGGTGGTGCCGGGCCTTCGGCGTGGTGTGCGTCGGACATCACACCCAGTCCCGAACAAACGCCGTATACACCGTGAACACGCGTAGCAAAGGGCGAGGCCCCGGAACCAAATCCGGGGCCTCGCCCTGAACGCTGCCGACGCCTGAGGCGTACCGCCGTCCGTCAGTTGTCGTCCTCGTCGATGAGGAACCCGCGCATCGGCGACGGAGCCTGTCCCATCGGGGACGGGCCCTGCGGCCGGACCGGAGCCATCGGCTGGGTCATCGCCGGGGACATCTGCTGCTGACCGCCGTAGGACGGGCCAGCCGGGGACGGGGCACCGCCCATCGTCTGGTTGCCGCCGTACGACGGGGCGCTCGCGCCGGCCGGAGCCATCGAGGGCGCCGGGGACGGCGGCAGGGACGCCGTGGCCGGAGTGCGCGGCGGGGCGAGCGAGTCGTCCGCCTGGGTCTCCAGCTGGCGCAGCTGGGACTCCAGGTAGGACTTCAGCCGCGTGCGGTACTCGCGCTCGAAGCCGCGCAGGTCCTCGACCTTGCGCTCCAGCGTGGCGCGGGCGGACTCCAGGGAGCCCATCGCGACGCGGTGCTTCTCCTGCGCGTCCCGCTCCAGGGCGTCGGCCTTGGCACGGGCGTCACGCTCGAGACCCTCGGCACGCGAACGCGCCTCGCCGACGATCTTGTTGGCCTCGGAACGGGCCTCCGCGATCGCCTGGTCGGCGGTCTGCTGGGCGAGCGACAGGACGCGCGCGGCGCTGTCGCCGCCGGGGCCGCCCTGACCGGGACCGCCCATCGGGCCACCCATCGGACCGCCCATGGGGCCGCCCATCTGCTGCATGGGGGGCTGGCCCATCGGCCCCGGACCCTGGCCCATCGGACCGGGACCCTGAGGGCCACCCTGACCGCCGGGGCCGGCGGGCAGCTGCGGGGCACCGCTCGGCAGCTGGGGCGGACCACCCATGGGGCCACCCATCTGCTGCTGCGGCGGGCCCGATATCCCGGCGGGGACGGGTCCCCCGGGACCGCGCATGCCCTGCTGCGGCATACCGCCCTGCTGGGGCATGCCGCCCTGCTGCTGGTCCTGCGGGCCGCCCGGCCCCTCCGGAGGCTTGCGCATGTTCTGCTGGTTCTGGGCAGCAGCACGCGTCGCCGCGGCCAGCTTGGCGCGCAGGTCCTCGTTCTCGCGGAGCAGGCGGGTCAGTTCGGCTTCGACCTCGTCGAGGAAGGCATCGACCTCGTCCTCGTCATAGCCTTCTCGGAGGCGGACGGTCGTGAACTGCTTGTTCCGCACGTCCTCGGGGGTCAACGGCATCTCTTCACCTCAACGTAGTCGTCGGCAGTCGGCAAGACCGTATCTGTCACATCGCTCACATCCCGTTCTGCACGAGCGTGATCAAGATGTAGACGATGATCAGCAGTACGAAGAAGGACAGGTCGAGCGCCACGCCCCCGAGACGCAGCGGCGGGATGAACCGCCGCAGAAGCTTCAGCGGTGGATCGGTGACAGTGTAGGTGGCCTCCAGAACGACCACCATCGCCTTGCCGGGTTGCCATGAGCGGGCGAACTGGAAGACGTAGTCCATGACCAACCGGAAGATGAGCACGATGAGGAACACCATCAGCGCGATGTAGAGAACCTGCATGACCACGCTCATGACTGGTGTTTCCCTCTCCCCTGTTCCCTGTCGGGTACTGCTCGTTCCGGTGGTGCGTCTCAGCTCTGGTTGAAGAACCCGCCCTCTGCGATGCGGGCCTTGTCCTCCGCCGTGACATCGACGTTAGCAGGAGACAACAGGAACACCTTCTGCGTCACCCGCTCGATACTGCCGTGAAGACCAAACACCAAACCGGCCGCAAAGTCGACAAGTCGCTTCGCGTCTGTGTCATCCATCTCAGTCAGATTCATGATCACCGGGGTGCCTTCACGGAAGTGTTCCCCGATGGTACGGGCCTCGTTGTAGGTCCGCGGGTGAAGTGTGGTGATCCGGTACGGCTCTCGTTCCGACACGACCTTGGGCATGATCACCGGTGCGTTCTTCTCCAGGCTTGCGCGTTCTTGTGTGATGGACGCCACGGGCGCGATGCGCGCCGGACGCCCGGATTCCGCGGACAGCGAAGCCGACCGGGCCACCGGTTCGCGGGGCGCGGGCGGCTGCACGATTCGCACCTCTTCGTCCCTTTGGGACTGATGTGCACTGTGAGATGAGTGGGACGGCTCATGCCGTCGGTGGTCCCGCTCCGGCTCCGGGTCCAGTTCGGGCTCGAAGTCGTCGTCGGGGTCGAACCCCCGGCCGTCGTACCCATCGTCCTCCACGAGGCCGAGGTAGACCGCCATCTTGCGCATCGCGCCGGCCATTCTCTGAGTCCTCCGCTCTGTGGTGGATCGGCTGACGACTGCCAAGTGCCTTCGATCCACGCGGTCGTCACGTCCGCCTTTCGGCGACATTGACCATATTTTCTGCTGTGGTCCGACTTCTTGGCGACGTTACCCGAGCCTGGGGCGGACTCCGAGTACCGCAGTGCCGACGCGCACATGTGTCGCACCGGCCGCCACGGCCTCCTCGAGGTCCGCGCTCATCCCTGCCGACACCATGTTCGCAGCCGGATGGGCTCGGCGCAGGTCAGTCGACAAATCCATCAACCGCTCGAACGCCGCCCGTTGACGCCCGGCGTACTCGCCGGTCAGCGGGGCGACGGTCATGAGCCCCGCCAGCCGCAGCCCCGGAGCCGCGGCCACCGAAGCGGCCAACTCCCCGATACCGCCCGGCGCCACTCCGCCGCGCTCGCCTCGCTCGCTCTCGCCCGCGTCCAGCGCCACCTGGATCAGACAGCCCAGCTCGCGCTCCTGCCGTACGGCCTCCTTCGACAGTGCCGTCACCAGACGGGCACGGTCGACGGACTGCACGAAATCGGCATAACCGGCCACGGAACGGACCTTGTTGGTCTGCAACTGGCCCACGAAGTGCCAGGTGAGGGGCAGGTCCGCGCAGGCGGCGGCCTTGGGGGCCGCGTCCTGGTCGCGGTTCTCGGCGACGTGCCGCACACCGAGTTCCGCCAGGATCCGCACGTCGTCGGCGGGGTAGGTCTTGGTGACCACGATCAGGGTCACCTCGTCGCGGGAGCGCCCGGCGGCCGCGCAGGCGGCCTCGATCCGACGCTCCACTTTCGCCAGATTCCCGGCGAGTTCATGCTTTCGGTCCGTCATGTCCACTCAGTCCAGCCAGACATATCCCGCGAGTCGCCCCGTGGTGCGGTCGCGGCGGTACGAGAAGTGATCGGCCGACTCCCGTGTGCACACCGGCGACTGCTCCCGGTCGCTCACCCCGAGCCGGGTGAGCTGGGCGTGCACTCCGGCGGCGACGTCCACCGCGGGGGTGCCCCAGCTCGTCTCGGCGTGCGCCGCCGGCTCGACGGCGGCCACCTCGGCGCGCATCGCCTCGGGCACCTCGTAGCACCGGCCGCACACCGTGGGTCCGGTGCGGGCGACGATCCGGGCGGGGTCGGCACCCAGCGACGTCATCGCGCGCACCGCCGCCGGGACGACCCCGGCGACCATGCCGGGCCGTCCGGCGTGGGCCGCGGCGGCGATCCCGGCGACCGGGTCGGCCAGCAGCACCGGCACGCAGTCGGCGGTGAGGACGGCGAGGGCGAGTCCGCGCCGAGCCGTCACGATCGCGTCGACCTCGGGCACCGGGGCGTCGCCCCAGGGTCCGTCGACCACGGCGACGTCCGTCCCGTGCACCTGGTTCATCCAGACGACGTCCGCCGGGCCGAGCCCGAGCGACTTCGCGGCGATCTCCCGGTTGCCCCGGACGGCCTCCGGGTCGTCGCCGACCGCCCCGCCGAGGTTGAGCTCCTCATACGGAGCGGCGCTCACCCCGCCCCACCGGTCGGTGAAGGCGAAGTGGGCGCCGCTCACTGTGTCGCGCTGTCCTATCACGTCAGAAGGATCACTTGAGGAAGTCCGGGACGTCCAGCTCTTCCGCCGCGCTGTCGGCGTAGGTCCGCGACGGCGGGACCGGCGGGGCGACCGGGACGTCGGCCACGGGCTCCGGCGCCGGCTCGGGCTCCTCCTTCGGCGTCACGCTGCCGAGGGAGCCGAAGGACGGACGGCTCTCGGGCTGCGGCCGGGCGGGAACCGGGGCGGGCTCCTCACGGCGCGCCGGGGACGACGAGGCCGAGCCGAGGACGTTGTCCCGGCGGGCCGGCGGCTGGCCGCCGTCGAAGCCGGCCGCGATCACGGTGACCCGCACCTCGTCGCCGAGGGCGTCGTCGATGACCGCGCCGAAGATGATGTTGGCCTCGGGGTGGGCGGCCTCGCTGACCAGCTGGGCGGCCTCGTTGATCTCGAACAGACCGAGGTCGGAGCCGCCGGAGATGGAGAGCAGGACGCCGCGGGCGCCGTCGATGGACGCCTCGAGCAGCGGCGAGGAGATCGCCATCTCGGCCGCGGCCACCGCGCGGTCGTCGCCGCGGGCCGAGCCGATGCCCATGAGGGCCGAACCGGCCTCGGACATGACCGACTTGACGTCGGCGAAGTCGAGGTTGATGAGGCCCGGCGTGGTGATCAGGTCGGTGATGCCCTGGACACCGGAGAGCAGGACCTGGTCGGCCGACTTGAAG
This sequence comes from Streptomyces sp. NPDC059852, assembly GCF_042731455.1. Classification (NCBI taxonomy): domain Bacteria; kingdom Bacillati; phylum Actinomycetota; class Actinomycetes; order Kitasatosporales; family Streptomycetaceae; genus Streptomyces; species Streptomyces sp. NPDC059852. Next base: position 154,465 of record NZ_JBHWJK010000016.1, read on the forward strand.
GCGTCCAGGACGGAGACCTGGCGGTCCGAGATGGACAGCAGACGGTCGTTCGGGATGACGATGAGGGTGTCGACCTCTTCGCGCAGCTCCGCGATGCCGTCCTCGGCCTGGTTGGCGCGGCGCCGGCCCTCGAAGGTGAACGGGCGGGTGACCACGCCGATGGTGAGCGCGCCCAGGGAGCGGGCGATGTTGGCCACGACGGGCGCGCCGCCGGTGCCGGTGCCGCCGCCTTCACCGGCCGTCACGAAGACCATGTCGGCCCCCTTGAGGACCTCCTCGATCTCCTCGCGGTGGTCCTCGGCGGCCTTGCGGCCCACGGCCGGGTTCGCTCCGGCGCCGAGTCCGCGGGTGAGTTCGCGGCCGACGTCGAGCTTGACGTCGGCGTCGCTCATCAACAGAGCTTGCGCGTCGGTGTTGATGGCGATGAACTCGACGCCCTTGAGACCGACCTCGATCATCCGGTTGATGGCATTGACACCACCGCCGCCGACACCGATGACTTTGATGACTGCGAGGTAGTTCTGCGGTGCTGCCACGTCGAAGGCCTCTCGCCTCGAGTTACGGGTCACCGGATGACGGAAGCGGTGCGCTTCGCGAACCCGGTGACTGATGCCGAATGGGACGGTCCATAGCGCCGACCCGAACCCTAACCCTGAAGTTTAGGGTTACCAGTGTGTCTGTTCCCTGAAGTCTTCTGAACAGGACACTAAGTCGACAAGTGGCGCACGTTCAACGAACACGCCGAACCTCCCGTTTTTCTTTTCACCCTATGTGATCAGCCGTGTCGCTGCCCAACCAGGGTGCTGGCCTGCGCGGATGTGCGTCAACTCCCTGATGACGCCGGGGCCGTGGGGACGCTGACGTCGAAGTGCCGCGCACGCGGGGAGGCTTTCATGAGAGCGTGGAGTGTGCGAGCCTTCGCCGCGCCGTTCTCGCCGCTGCCCCAGGCCACGGTCGTGCCCCCGGTCAGGACGAGCGAGATGTCGTCGTAGGAACGGACCTTGACGACCTGGGTGCCCCGTGCGACGGACGCCGGGAGGGCGCCCGCGACCCGCACCGCCTCCCGCACCAGCCGGGCCTCGCCGAAGCGCCGCAGGCTCGCCGCGGCGGAACTCGACCGGGAGACCGTCAATTCCAGCGCGGGGACGCCTTCCGGGGCCTCGGGGACCGTGGCGAACCGGACGCCTTCCTTGTCCACTTCGACGAACTTTCCGCCGCTTCGCACAATGAGGACCGGAGTGCGTTCCACCACGTTCAGGGCGATTCCGTGCGGCCAGTCGCGCACCACGTCGACCTCGTCGATCCGCGGGAGTTCACGGCGCAGACGCGCCTCGATCGCCCCGGTGTCGACCGAGACGAGCGGTGCGCCCACGGGCACGTCGGCCGTCTCGCGCACCTGCTCCGGCGTCAGGACCCGGGTCCCGGACACCGGCACCCGCTCGACCCGCAGCCACGACGAACCGTAGAGCAGCCAGACGGAACCGGCGCCGAGGAGCACCAGGACGACGGAAAGAATGATGATCGTACGAAGGCGGGGCAGCCTCAACCGCCGCCGGGTGAGGGGCGGGTCGGACGACTCCTGCTGGCGTTCACCGCGCTCGGCGGTCGTCGATCCGGCCACGCTCCCTACCCTCCGTCATACGGTCACTGGCGGCGGTGCGAGGCGATCGCCTCGTACACCATGCCGACGAGCAGGTCGTCGGCGTCCCGGCGGCCGAACTCGCTTGCCGCGCGGGACATCTCGTACAGCCGGTGCGGGTCGGCGAGCACGGGCAGCACGTTCTGCTGCACCCACTCGGGGGTGAGTTCCGCGTCGTCGACCAGCAGGCCGCCGCCGGCCTTGACCACCGGCTGGGCGTTCAGCCGCTGTTCGCCGTTGCCGATGGGCAGCGGGACGTAGGCGGCCGGGAGTCCGACGGCGGAGAGTTCGGCGACGGTCATCGCGCCCGCGCGGCAGAGCATCATGTCGGCCGCGGCGTACGCGAGGTCCATCCGGTCCAGGTAACTTACCGGGATGTAGGGGGGCATCCCCGGCATCTGCTGCACCTGCGGCAGTTCGTTCTTCGGGCCGACCGCGTGCAGGATCTGGATGCCCGCCTGCTGGAGGTAGGGCGCGACCTGCTGGACGACCTCGTTGAGGCGGCGGGCGCCCTGCGAGCCGCCGGAGACCAGCAGTGTCGGCAGGTTGGGGTCGAGCCCGAACATCGCGCGGGCCTCGGGGCGGGCGGCGGCCCGGTCGAGTGTGGCGATGGTGTGGCGCAGCGGGATGCCGATGTAGCGGGAGTTGCGCAGCTTGCTGTCCGGGGTGGCGACGGCGACCTGGGCGGCGTAGCGCGAGCCGATCTTGTTGGCCAGACCGGGGCGGGCGTTGGCCTCGTGGATGACGATCGGCACGCCGAGGCGCTTGGCGGCGAGGTAGCCGGGCAGGGCGACATAGCCGCCGAAGCCGACGACGGCGTCCGCCTTGGTGCGCTCCAGGATCTGCTCGGTCGCCTTGATCGTGCCGCGCAGCCGGCCCGGGACGGTGATCAGCTCGGGCGTCGGCTTGCGCGGCAGCGGCACGGCGGGGATCAGCGCCAGCTCATAGCCCCGCTGCGGTACGAGCGTGGTCTCCAGACCGCGTTCCGTGCCCAGGGCCGTGATCCCCACGGTCGGGTCCTGCCTGCGCAGGGCGTCCGCGAGGGCGAGCGCGGGCTCGATGTGGCCGGCGGTCCCCCCACCGGCGAGTACGACATGCACCGAAATTCACCGCTCTCCGGACGAGCGCGCCGCCGAGGCACGCCGTCGCATCGTGTTCCATCTCCGAGGCCCCTGAACAAGCCCGGCGCCTCCCGCACGCTTTTTACCAAAGCGTGGTTGCCGTACGGAAAGCGCTGCCCGCGCAGCGGGCTCGTCGCGCGCGAACGCGATCAGCAGCCCGATGGCGAACATGGTCGGCAGCAGGGCGGATCCTCCGTAGGAGAACAGCGGGAGGGGGACACCGGCGATCGGCAGCAGGCCGAGCACCGCACCGATGTTGATCACGGCTTGCGCGGTGATCCAGGTGGTCACACCTCCCGCGGCATACCTGACGAAGGGGTCCTCCGTGCGTCCGGCCACGCGGATACCCGCATAGCCTAGAGCCGCGAACAGGCCCAGCACCGACAGCGTCCCCGCCAGGCCCAGTTCCTCACCGGTGACGGCGAAGATGAAGTCCGTGTGGGCTTCGGGGAGTTGGCCCCATTTCTCCACGCTCGCCCCGAGTCCGGAACCGAAGATCCCGCCGGACGCGAGCGCGTAGATGCCGTGCACGGCCTGCCAGCAGTCGACGGGCCCGGCCTGGGGCTCGGTCGCGCCGAGGCACTGCAGGCGGGCCATCCGGTTCGCGCTGGTCTTGATCAGCAGCAGGCCGATCGCGCCGGCGACGGACAGCACCCCGACGAACAGCCGGGTCGGCGCCCCCGCCAGCCACAGCAGACCGAACAGGATCGCGGACAGGATGATCGCGGTGCCCATGTCGCCGCCGAGCATGATCAGCCCGAGCAGCATGAAGGCGACCGGCACCAGCGGCACCAGCATGTGCTTCCACTGGGCCAGCAGCTTCTTGTCCTGCTTGCGGGCGATCAGGTCGGCGCCCCACAGCACCAGCGCCAGCTTGCCGAACTCGCTGGGCTGGATCTGGAAGGAGCCGCCGAGGGCGATCCAGTTCTGGTTGCCGTTGACCGCGACTCCTATCCCGGGCACCTGCACCAGCGCCATCAGGAAGACGGCGCCCGCGAGGATCGGGTAGGCCAGCGCGCGGTGCAGCTTCACCGGCATCCGGGAGGCGGCGAACAGCAGCCCGGCGCCGATCGCCGCGGCCAGCAGTTGCTTGCGGAAGAAGTACGAGCCGGGCAGCGACATCTGCAGCGCGGTGATCTGGGAGGCCGAGTAGACCATCACCAGACCCAGCACGGTGATCAGGAGGCTGCCGCCGAAGATCAGGTAGTAGGCGGTCAGCGGCCGGTCCCAGGCCCGGCGCAGCCGCAGGACGAGCCGTCGTACGGCGTTGTCGCGCACCGGGTGCGCCGCGGCCGGGCGCCGCACGGTCCGCTGGACGGGGGGCCGTCCGGTACGGCTACCGGGCATCGGCGCTCACCGCCTCGTCAAGGGCGTACGTCCTGTCCGGCCACATCCGAGTCACGCGTCCCTCCAAGGGTCCCGAAGCACCCGCTGTGGCCGAGACCCGCCGTCAGGCGCCCGCGCCGAGTTCGCGGACCGCCGCCGCGAACGCGTCACCGCGCTGGTTGTAGTTGGCGAACATGTCCATCGAGGCACACGCCGGAGCGAGGAGCACCGTGTCGCCGGGCTGTGCGAGCCGCCGCGCCTCCTGGACTGCCGCGAGCATCGCCCCAGTGTCGGTCCGTTCGAGGTCGACGACGGGTACTTCCGGCGCGTGTCGCGCCAGGGCTTCGCGGATCAGGGCTCGATCGGCGCCCATGAGCACGGCGCCGCGCAGCCGCGGCGCGGACTTGGCGACCAGTTCCTCGAACTCGGCGCCCTTGGCGAGCCCGCCCGCGATCCAGACGATGGACTCGTACGCCGCCAACGACGCCTCCGCGGCGTGGGTGTTGGTGGCCTTGGAGTCGTCGACGTACGCGACGCCGTCCACGTCCGCCACGTGCGCGATCCGGTGGGCGTCCGGGGTGAAGGCCCGCAGCCCGTCCCGTACGGCCTGCGGGGGCACCCCGAAGGCGCGGGCGAGGGCCGCCGCCGCGAGGGCGTTGGCGATGTTGTGCGGCGCGGGCGGATCGACGTCGGAGACCTCGGCGAGCTCCTGGGCGTTCTTGTGCCGGTCCTCCACGAACGCGCGGTCGACGAGGATGCCCTCGACGACGCCGAGTTGGGAGGGGGCCGGGGTGCCGAGGGTGAAGCCGATGGCCCGGCAGCCCTCCTCGACGTCCGCCTCGCGCACCAGGTCCTCGGTGGCCTTGTCGGCGGCGTTGTAGACGCAGGCGACCCGATTGCCCTCGTAGACACGGCCCTTGTCGGCGGCGTACGCCTCCATGGAGCCGTGCCAGTCGAGGTGGTCGGGAGCCAGGTTCAGCACGGCGGCGGAGTGGGCGCGCAGGGACGGCGCCCAGTGCAGCTGGTAGCTGGAGAGTTCGACCGCGAGGACGTCGTACTCCTCGTCACCGAGGACCGCGTCCAGCAGGGACACCCCGATGTTCCCCACGGCCGCCGTGCGCAGGCCGGCCGCGCGCAGGATGGCGGCGAGCATCTGGACGGTGGTGGTCTTGCCGTTGGTGCCGGTGACGGCGAGCCAGGGGGCCGCGTCCGGGCCCCGCAGCCGCCAGGCGAGTTCGACGTCGCCCCAGATCTCCACGCCGGCCGCGCGGGCCGCCTCGAACAGCGGCTTGTCCGGCTTCCAGCCGGGCGCGGTGACGACCAGTTCGGTGCCGTCGGGCAGGGTCGCCCCGTCGCCGAGCCGCACGGTGACGCCCAGCGCCTCCAGTTCGGCGGCCTGGGCACGGGCCCGGTCGTCGTCGCCGTCGTTGACGACGGTGACGTGCGCGCCGAGGCCGTGCAGCACCTTGGCCGCCGGGATGCCGGAGACGCCGAGCCCGGCGACGGTGACGTTCTTCCCCTGCCAGTCGGTCACTTGTCCGCTGCCCATCCCGCGTAGAAGAGACCCAGTCCGACGATCACACAGATGCCCTGGATGATCCAGAAACGGACCACGACAAGGACTTCGGACCAGCCTTTGAGTTCGAAGTGGTGCTGCAGTGGCGCCATACGGAAGACGCGCTTGCCGGTGAGGCGGAACGAACCGACCTGGATGACCACCGACATGGTGATGAGCACGAACAGGCCGCCGAGGATGGCGAGCAGCAGCTCGGTGCGCGAGCAGATGGCGAGACCGGCGAGCGCGCCACCGAGGGCCAGCGAACCGGTGTCGCCCATGAAGATCTTGGCGGGTGACGTGTTCCACCACAGGAAGCCGAGGCAGGCGCCCATCAACGCCGAGGAGACGACGGCGAGATCGAGCGGATCGCGCACCTCGTAACAGGCGCCCGGGTTGGTGAGGGTCCCCGCGTTGGCGCAGGACTCCTGGAACTGCCAGACGCCGATGAACGTGTAGGCGCCGAAGACGAGCACGGAGGCGCCGGTGGCGAGGCCGTCCAGACCGTCGGTCAGGTTCACGCCGTTGGACATGGCCAGGATCATGAACAGCGCCCAGACGACGAACAGCACCGGGCCGATGGACCAGCCGAAGTCCTGCACGAAGGAGAGCTTGGTGGACGCCGGGGTGTTGCCCCGGTTGTCCGCGAACTGCAGCGACAGGACGGCGAAGGCGATACCGCCGAGCAGCTGGCCCGCCATCTTCGCCTTGGCCCGCAGACCCAGCGAACGGCGCTTGACGATCTTGATGTAGTCGTCGAGGAAGCCGACCAGGCCCATGCCGGCCATCAGGCCGATCACGAGGATGCCGGAGAACGTCGGCGGCTTGCCGGTGATCAGCTTCGACAGGAAGTACGCGGCGATCGTCGCCAGGATGAACGCGATACCACCCATGGTCGGCGTACCGCGCTTGCTGTGGTGCTCGCGCGGGCCGTCGTCCCGGATGTACTGGCCGTAGCCCTTGCGGGCCAGCAGCTTGATCAGCAGCGGAGTGCCGACCAGGGTCAGGAACAGACCGATGACACCCGAGAACAGGATCTGATTCATCATCGGGCGGCGACCTCACCCTCGGTACCGCCCGCGAGCAGCGCCTCGGCGACGCTCTCCAGACCGACCGAACGGGACGCCTTCACGAGCACGACGTCCCCTGGGCGCAACTCGCTGCGCAACAGGTCGACCGCCGCCTGTGCGTCGGACACGTGCACCGACTCCTCACCCCACGAACCCTCGTTATATGCGCCCAGTTGCAGCCAGGACGCTTCCCTGCCCCCGACCGCGACGAGCTTGCCGACATTGAGCCGGACGGCGAGCCGTCCGACCGCGTCGTGCTCGGCGAGCGCCTCGTCCCCGAGCTCGGCCATCTTGCCGAGCACCGCCCACGTACGACGCCCCTTGCCCATCGCCGCGAGGGCGCGCAGAGCGGCTCGCATGGACTCGGGGTTCGCGTTGTAGGCGTCGTTGACGACCGTCACGCCGTCCGGGCGCTCGGTGACCTCCATCCGCCAGCGGGAGAGGGAGCCCGCCTCGGAGAGCGCGGTGGCGATCTCTTCCGCGGACATGCCCAGCTCATGGGCGACGGCGGCCGCGGCGAGCGCGTTCGACACGTGGTGCTCACCGTACAGGCGCATGGTCACATCGCTGCACCCGGAGGGTGTGTGAAGGACGAAGGAGGGCTGTCCGCTGTCCGTGAGTCGCACGTTCTCGGCGCGAACGTCCGCTTCGTCGGACTCTCCGAAAAGGACCACCTTCGCCTTCGTACGGGAGGCCATGGCCCGCACGAGGGGGTCGTCGGCGTTGAGGACCGCGGTGCCGCCCTCCTCGGCCGGGGGGAGGCTCTCGACCAGTTCGCCCTTCGCCTGGGCGATCTGCTCGCGCCCGCCGAACTCGCCGATGTGCGCGGTGCCGACGTTGAGCACCAGGCCGACCTTCGGCGGGGTCAGTTCGGTCAGGTAGCGGATGTGGCCGATGCCCCGCGCGCCCATCTCCAGGACCAGGAAGCGGGTCTCCTCGGTGGCGCTGAGAGCGGTGAGGGGCAGCCCGATCTCGTTGTTGAGCGAGCCCGGCGTGAACACGGTCGGCGCCTTGTGGCGGAGCACCTGGGCGATGAGGTCCTTGGTGCTGGTCTTGCCGGCGGAGCCGGTCAGGGCGACGAGGGTCGCGCCCAGCCGGCGGACGACATGGCGGGCGAGGGCGCCGAGGGCCTTCTGGACGTCCGGTACGACGATCGCGGGCACGCCCACCGGGCGTGAGCCGAGGACGGCGGCGGCGCCGGCCGCCACCACCGCCTCGGCGTAGTCGTGGCCGTCGGCGCGCTCGCCGACGAAGGCGACGAAGAGACTGCCGGGCTCCACCTCACGGGAGTCCCGGACGACGGATCCGGTGACCTCGACCGACGGATCCGGTATGTCGTACGTCTGCCCGCCGACGACTTCTGCGATCTCGGCGAGAGAGAGGGCGATCACAAGTTCATCCCTGGGTCTTCTTGATGGCTTCGCGCAGCACCTGGCGGTCGTCGAAGGGACGGACCACCCCGGCGATGTCCTGGCCCTGCTCGTGGCCCTTGCCCGCGATCAGCACGGTGTCCCCGGGCCGGGCGCGGGCGACGGCGGCGGCGATCGCGGCGGCCCGGTCCTCGAAGACCTGCACCTCGCCGCGCTCGTGCGCCGGCACCGAGGCGGCGCCCCGGAGCATGGCCGCGAGGATCGCGAGGGGGTCCTCGGAGCGGGGGTTGTCGGAGGTCAGGACGGCGGTGTCGGCGAGCCGCGCGGCGGCCGCGCCCATCGGCTCCCGTTTCGTCCTGTCCCGGTCACCGCCGCAGCCGAGCACCACGTGCACCTTGCCCTCGGTGACCTTGCGCAGGGCCTTGAGGACGGACTCGACGGCGTCGGTCTTGTGGGCGTAGTCCACGACCGCGAGGTACGGCTGCCCCTCGTCCACCCGCTCCAGCCGACCCGGCACGCCCGGTACGGCGGCGATGCCGTCGGCGGCGGTCTGCGGGTCGAGGCCGGCCGCGGCGAGGGCGACGATCGCGGCGAGGGTGTTCGCCACGTTGAAGGGGCCGGCCAGCGGCGAGGTGGCCGCGATCCGTTCGTCCTTCGGGCCGATCACGGTGAACCGGGCGTCCATGGGGCCGATCCGGACGTCCTCGGCACGCCAGTCGGCGTCCGGGTGCCCCTCGGCGGAGAAGGTGACGACCGGGACACCGGCCTCCTTCACGAGCCGGCGGCCGTACTCGTCGTCGAGGTTGACCACGCCGAGCCGACTGCGCGCCGGGGTGAACAGCTGCGCCTTGGCCTGGAAGTAGTCCTCCATGTCGGAGTGGAACTCCATGTGCTCCGGGCTGAGGTTGGTGAAGACGGCGATGTCGAAGACGCAGCCGTCGACCCGCCCGAGCACCAGGGCGTGGCTGGAGACCTCCATGGCGACCGCCTCGACGCCGCGTTCGCGCATGACGGCGAACAGGGCCTGCAGGTCGGTGGCTTCCGGGGTGGTGCGCTCGGACTTGATCCGCTCGTCGCCGATGCGCATCTCGACCGTGCCGATCAGGCCGGTCGAGCGGGCCGTCCTGAGGCCGCCCTCGACGAGGTAGGCGGTGGTGGTCTTGCCCGAGGTGCCGGTGATGCCGATCTGGAGCAGATCGCGGCCCGGGTGGCCGTAGATGGTGGCCGCGAGTTCGCCCATCAGGCCGCGCGGATCGTCGACGACGAGGACCGGCAGGCCGGTCGCGGCGGCGCGTTCGGCGCCGGTCGGATCGGTCAGCACGGCGGCCGCGCCGAGGCCGGCGGCCTGGGTCACGAAGTCGGCGCCGTGCAGGCGGGCGCCCGGGAGGGCGGCGTACAGGTCGCCGGGGCGGACGGCACGCGAGTCATGGGTGATGCCCGTGATCTCGACGGAGCCGTCCTGCTGTGCCGGCGTGGCGGCACCCAGCTGATCGGCGAGTTCCGCCAGGGGTGTGGCGGCGACCTGTACCGGCCTGGGCGGTCCCGGATACGTCACGGGGTGCCCCTTCTGGGTGGTTTGGGACTGATCAGCGTGTGGCACGGCGGTGAGCGTACCGGGCGTACCCCCTTGCGGGCGAAGTGAGGGGCGGGGGGTGCCGTGGTTCCCGGGGTCGGGGGTGATCGTTGTCACGGGGCGGTTCCTGGCTGCTCGGTGCTGATCAGATGGTCAGGGTTTGTAGGAGACCGGAAGGCTGGCGGGCTTGGCCCCGGTCGGCGGGACCTGGAGGGTCTTCAGCGCGAACTCCATGACCTGCTTGTAGATGGGGCCGCAGATCTGGCCGCCGAAGTAGTTGCCCTGGGTGGCGTTCTGGATGGCGCAGTAGACGGTGATCCGGGGCTTGTCCGCGGGCGCGAAGCCGGCGAACGACGACGTGTAGCCGCGGTACTTGCCGGTGGCCGGATCCACTCGGTTCGCCGTACCGGTCTTGCCCGCGACGCGGTAGCCGGGGATGCGCGCCTTGGTGCCGGTGCCCTCGCGGTCGTCCACGACGGACTCCAGCATCCGGGCGAGCGTCTTCGCCGTCTTCGCGCTGATCACCCGGGTCTTCCTGGGCTCGGGCGCCTCGGTGAACTGCCCGTCGGGGCCCTTGGTGCCGCGGACGAGCGTGGGTTCGACGCGGACGCCGCCGTTGGCGATCGTCGAGTAGATGGACGCCGCCTGCATGGCGTTGAGGGAGAGGCCCTGGCCGAAAGGGATCGTGTACTGCTGCGACGTCGACCACTTGCCGGGGGCGGCCAGGATGCCCGGTGTCTCGCCGGGGAAGCCGAGCCCGGTGTAGCTGCCGAGGCCGAACTTGCGCAGGTAGTCGTAGAGGACCTTGTTGGCCTGCGGCTGGGTCCTGCCGAGCTGGCCGGTGGCGAGGATCGTGCCGATGTTGCTGGACTTGGCGAGCACGCCGTTGAGCGTGAGGTGCCAGGTCTCGTGGTCGATGTCGTCCTTGAAGAGGCGGTCGCCGCGGTGCAGCCGGTTGGGTACGACGACGTGGGTGCCGGGGGTGGCGACGCCCTCCTCCAGCACGGCGGCCATCGACATGATCTTCGCGGTGGAGCCGGGCTCGTAGGCGTCCTGCAGGGCCGCGTTGCCCATGTTGGCGCCGCTCGCCTCGGACAGGTCGTTGGGGTCGAACCCGGGCGCGTTGGCCATGGCGAGGACCTCGCCGGTACGGGTGTCCTGGACGATCACGTAGCCGCGGTCGGCCTTGGACTTCGCGACCTGTTCGGTGATCGCGTTCTGCGCGGCCCACTGGATGTCGCGGTCGATGGTGAGCTCGACGTCGCTGCCGGGCACGGCCGGCGTCTCCGTGGCGTTGACGGTGGGGACCTGACGCCCGCCTGACTGGGCGTAGCGGATCTCGCCGTCCTTGCCGGACAGCTCCCCGTTCAGCTGCTGCTCGACCCCGCCGCCGCCCTTGCCGTCGGCGTTGACCCAGCCCAGTATCCCGGCGGCGAGGTCGCCGTTGGGGTACACGCGCTTGCTGCTGGCGACCGACAGGACGCCGCCGAGGACGTTCACCGTGGCCTTGTCGGCCTCGGACTTGGTGGCCAGCGCGGTCTTCAGGTCCTTGATCTGCTTCCAGACCTGCGGGGTCTGACGGCTGGCCAGGAGGGTGTAGCGCAGGTTCCTGTTCGCGGGCCGGAGCTTCTTGACGATCGCGTCCTGCTCCTGGCCGAGGATCGGCGCGAGCAGGGCGGCCGCCTGCTCGGGGCCGTCGTCGACGCCGAGCTGCTCGCGGGTGAACAGGGTGGGGTCGGCCGTGATGTCGTAGGCGTCGACGCTGGTGGCGAGGGCCACGCCGTTGCGGTCGGTGATGCCGCCGCGCTCGGCGGCCAGGGTGTAGCCGACGTAGCGGTTCTTCTGGGCCTTGGCGGCGTACGTGCTCGCGTCGACGCCCTGCACCTGGAGCAGGCGCACCACGAAGGCGCTCAGCACGAGGGTCAGGGCCAGGCCGACCATGCGCAGCCGGGGCCGGGGGCTGCCGAGCCGGATGGTGCCCTGGGCGCCGGGGCGGGGCCGGGCCGGGCGGCGGGCCGGGCGCCCGCCGGGCCCCGGGCGCCGCTGGGCGCCGCCGGAGCGGGCGGGCTTCGCGGGTCCGGGCACACGGCGGCGCGGTGGTTCCCTGTCGGACACTTCCGTCACCTGCCGGGGGTCGGGTACGGGGAGGGCTGTGCGTCAAAGGGGTACGGGGCCGGGGTGGTCGTGCCCTGCGGCGAGGTGTCCGCCGGGCCGGGTTCGGTGGGTGCCGCGCCGGGTGTCGCGGGGTCGCCGGCGAGGGCCTCGGGGGCGAGTACGAGCGGGTCGCGGGCGGCGGCGGGATCGACGGCGGCGGGGCTGGGGACGCCCTTGACGGTGCCGTCGGGGCCGAGGAACGCCGGGTCGCCGCCGGGCACCATGCCGAGTTCACGGGCCCGGCGCTGGAGGGCGTCGGGCGCGGAGTAGGCGTCGATGTCGCGTTGCAGGGACTGCTCCTCGTCGGTGAGGGACTTCGTCTCCCGTTCGAGGTCGTCCAGCCGGAACGCGCCTTCGCTGAGGGCGGAGTTCAGCACGAGCAGCCCGATGAGTCCGCCGCCGAGGAGGAGGACGACGAGCAGGACGAAGGGGGCGCGGGCGGCCCGCCCGGCCCCGGCGGGCAGGAGCCGGGCGAGCCGGGCCGCCCGGCCCCTCAGTTGGGGTTTCCTGCTCACGCGCCCTCCCCGCTGCGGTGCTCCGGCCGGGCGGCGTGCCGTCCGGGACCGGGCGTCCGCTCCTGCCTGCCGTCCGTCATTCGATGGACTCCCTGATGCGCTCGGCGCCGCGCAGCCGCGCCGGTGCGGCACGGCGGTTCTCGGCGACCTCTTCCTCCGTGGGAAGTTCGGCACCGCGTGTCAGCAGCTTGAGCCGGGGCTGGTAGCGCTCGGGCACGACGGGCAGCCCGGGCGGGGCGGTGCTGGCGGCGCCGGCCGCGAGGACCTGCTTGACGAGCCGGTCCTCCAGCGAGTGGTACGACAGTACGGCGATCCGTCCGCCCACGGCGAGGGCCTCCACGGCGGCCGGGATCGCCCGCTCCAGGACGGACAGCTCGCCGTTGACCTCGATGCGCAGCGCCTGGAAGGTGCGCTTGGCCGGGTTGCCGCCGGTGCGCTTGGCGGCCTGCGGCAGCGCGTCGCGGATGAGCTCCACGAGCCGGGCGCTGTTGGTGAACGGCTCCTTGTCGCGTTCGCGCACGACGGCGGCCACGATCCGCTTGGCCTGCTTCTCCTCGCCGTAGGCGCGCAGGATGCGGACCAGCTCGCCGGGCGGGTAGGTGTTCAGGACCTCCGCGGCGCTGATCCCGGTGGTCTGGTCCATGCGCATGTCGAGCGGGGCGTCCTGGGCGTAGGCGAAGCCGCGGTCGGCCTCGTCGAGCTGCATGGAGGAGACGCCGAGATCGAACAGGACGCCCTGCACGCGCGGGATGCCGAGGCGGGCGAGGACGTCCGGGAGTTCGTCGTAGACGGCGTGCACCAGGCGGGCGCGCTCGCCGTAGGGCGCGAGCCGTTCGCCGGACAGGCGCAGCGCCTCGGTGTCCCGGTCGAGCGCGACGAGCCGGGCTTCGGGGAAGCGCCGGAGCAGGGCCTCGCTGTGCCCGCCGAGCCCGAGGGTGCAGTCGACGACGACGGCTCCCGGCTCCTCCAGGGCGGGGGCCAGCAGGTCGAGGCACCGCTGGAGCATGACCGGGACGTGCCGGTCCTCCCGTCGCCCGCCGTCCGTGTTCGGAAGCGCTTCGCGCCCTGTCACTCTTGGGGCCCTCTCAGATCCGGCGGCGCACGCACCGCCGGGTCTCCCGCCGCTCATGAAGGGGAGGTCTGCCGGCGCCTGGAGCGTCAGCCGACCGGGAGCGGGAGGAGGCCGAGCCGTACGTACGCGCCGCGCACGCGGGGAGGTCTCCGGAAAGTCGCCGGAGCCTCCGGGGTTTGCTGTCCAGCAGGGGGAGTCTCGCCTCCCGCTTCGCGTCACTTTAGTCCACGGTGTCGCGCGGTCAATCAACCGGCCTGCGCGTCGCCGCCCCAGGTCGGGGTGGCGCCGCACGGGCGGCGAAACCGCCCGTATGGGGGCACTCACACCACCCCTGTGGGTTAGCTCACAACAAGCCTCGATGGCGTTCTTTGTCCCCTCTCACGACAGGACCGGCGCCGAGGTGACCAGTAACGTCATGGGTATGACGACTTCTGCATCGGTACCTGCCGGCTCCGACGACGCGATAGACCGCAGCGGGACGGTCACCGACCGGCTCGTCGACGCCAACGCGCGCTACGCGGCCGAGTTCACCGACCCGGGCATGGACGCGCGACCGGTCCTCCACGTGGCCGTCGTGGCCTGCATGGACGCCCGTCTCGACCTGCACGCCGCGCTGGGCCTGGAGCTCGGTGACTGTCACACCATCCGCAACGCGGGCGGCGTCGTCACCGACGACGTGATCCGCTCGCTCACCATCAGCCAGCGGGCGCTCGGCACCCGCAGCATCGTCCTGATCCACCACACCAACTGCGGTCTGGAGTCCCTGACCGAGGAGTTCCGGCACGAGCTGGAGATGGAGGTCGGCCAGCGCCCGGCGTGGGCGGTGGAGTCCTTCCGGGACGTCGACCAGGACGTCCGCCAGTCGATGCAGCGGGTGCGCACCTCGCCGTTCCTGCTGCACAACGACGACGTGCGCGGCTTCGTCTTCGACGTGAAGACGGGCCTGCTGCGCGAGGTCGACGCGGCCTGAGCCGGCTCCCGGCCCACCTCGCGGTGATTCCGCGGGCACCCCTGGTGACCATCGGTTTCACCTGTCGTTCCACTGTCGATTTCGCGCTTCGGCGCGTACAAACCCCCCTAAGACCGACATAACGCAGGCAGTTGTCCACAGTCGAGTGACACGAATCGGTAACGGCAGCAAGAATGCGAGTGTGGCAGCACGCGGAACGTTTCACGCGTGGTGCCCGTGTTCCAGGGGAGGGCCGGTCCGCCTTTGTGTCGGCCCGGGAAGAACGGGCCGAGGAGGGCCGGGTGACGACCTATGACGATCGAGCGAGCCTCACAGATCTGACCGCCACAGCGGAGCGTGTCCGCAGTTCGGTGGAGGGTGTGATCGAGGGCAAGCCCGAGGTCGTACGGCTTTCGCTGACCGTACTGCTCGCCGAGGGGCATCTTCTGATCGAGGATGTCCCCGGCGTGGGCAAGACCATGCTGGCCAAGGCGCTGGCGCGTTCCATCGACTGTTCGGTGCGGCGCATCCAGTTCACGCCCGACCTGCTGCCGTCCGACATCACGGGCGTGTCCATCTGGGACCAGCAGCGCAAGGACTTCGAGTTCAAACCGGGCGCGATCTTCGCGCAGATCGTGATCGGCGACGAGATCAACCGCGCCTCGCCGAAGACCCAGTCCGCGCTCCTGGAGTCCATGGAGGAGCGCCAGGTCACCATCGACGGGCAGACCTACGAGCTGCCCAGCCCCTTCATGGTGGTGGCCACGCAGAACCCGGTCGAGATGGAGGGCACCTACCCGCTGCCCGAGGCCCAGCGCGACCGTTTCATGGCCCGGGTGTCCGTCGGCTACCCCAGCGTGGAGGCCGAGCTGCAGATGCTGGACGTGCACGGCGGGGTGTCCCCGCTGGAGGACCTGCAGCCGGTGGCCCACGCGCACGACATCGTCAAGCTCATCGACGCCGTGCGCGGTGTGCACGTGGCCGAGCCGGTGCGCCGGTACGCGGTGGAGCTGGTCGCGGCCACGCGCATCCACCCGGACCTCAGACTCGGCGCCTCCCCGCGCGCGACGCTGCACCTGCTGCGCGCGGCGAAGGCGTCCGCGGCTCTGCACGGCCGGGACTACGCGCTGCCGGACGACGTCCAGGCCCTCGCCGCTGCCGTCCTGGCCCACCGCCTGCTGCCCACGGCCCAGGCGCAGCTCAACCGCCGCACCTCCGAGCAGGTCGTCCAGGAGATCCTGCAGCGCACCCCGGTGCCCGCGGCGCCCCACCAGCAGAGCGGCTTCGGCGGTCTCGGCCGCGGCGCCGCCGCGTACGGCCAGCAGCCGCCGCGGAGGCTGGGATGACCTCCGGCGAGGCCGGCCCGGCCGACGCGGACCGCGGTGACCACAGCGGGGTCCGCACGGCACTGGCCGGTCTGACGACGCGCGGGCGGTCGTTCCTCGCCGCGGGCGTCGCGGCCGCCGTCTGCGCCTATGTGCTCGGCCAGAGCGATCTGCTGCGCGTCGGGCTGCTGCTCGCCGTGCTGCCGCTGGTCTGCGCGACCGTGCTGTACCGCACCCGCTACCGGGTCGCGGCCAGCCGGCGCCTGTCCCCCGCGCGCGTGCCGGCGGGCAGCGAGGCCCGGGTGCACCTGGGCATCGAGAACGTCTCCCGGCTGCCCACCGGACTGCTGATGCTCCAGGACCGGGTGCCGTACGTCCTCGGGCCCCGGCCCCGCTTCGTGCTGGACCGGGTGGAGGCGGGCGGGCGGCGCGAGGTGTCCTACCGGGTGCGCTCGGACCTGCGCGGCCGCTATCCGCTGGGACCGCTGCAGCTGCGTCTGAGCGACCCGTTCGGCATGTGCGAGCTGACCCGCTCCTTCTCGGCGTACGACGACCTCACCGTCGTCCCGCGCGTGGAGCCGCTGCCGCCGGTCCGCTTCGGCGGCGAGGCGAAGGGCTACGGCGACGGACGGCAGCGCTCCCTGGCGCTGGCCGGCGAGGACGACGTGATCCCGCGCGGCTACCGCTACGGCGACGACCTGCGCCGGGTGCACTGGCGCTCCACCGCACGCTACGGCGAACTCATGGTGCGCCGCGAGGAGCAGCCGCAGCGCTCCCGCTGCACCGTGCTGCTGGACACCCGGGGCGACGCCTACCAGGGCGCCGGCCCCGACTCGGCGTTCGAGTGGGCCGTCTCGGGCGCGGCCTCCGTGCTGGTGCACATGCTGGAGCGGGGCTTCTCCGTACGGCTGCTGACCGACACCGGCTCGTCGGTGCCCGGCGAGGGCGCGGACGGGTTCGCCGGTGCCAGCCAGGAGTCGGCGGACGCCGCCGGGCTGATGATGGACACCCTGGCGGTGGTCGACCACTCCGACGGCAGCGGCCTGTCGCGCGCGTACGACGTACTGCGCGGCGGCAACGAGGGACTGCTGGTCGCCTTCTTCGGGGACCTCGACGAGGAGCAGGCGGCGGTGGCCGCCCGGATGCGGCAGCGCAGCGGCGGCGCGATCGCCTTCGTACTGGACAGCGGGACGTGGATGCGGGAGGCGACGGACGTCCCCGGGCCCCTGACCTCCCGGCAGGAGGAGCGGCTGCATCTGCTGCGCGACGCCGGCTGGACAGTGCTGGGCGTGCCGCGCGGCGTCTCGCTGGAAGAGATGTGGCGGCAGGCGGACCGGGAGCGCGGCGGGCTCACCGCGGCCGGCGGCGGGGAGGCATGGCGATGAGCGGGCGGACACGGATGGCGCTGTGCGCCGCGGCGGCCACCCTGATGGCGTCCTGCGCGCTGCTGCCGCTGGTCACGTCGGTGAGCTGGCTGGTGCAGTCCGCGCTGCTGCTGGCGATCCAGACCGGTGTGGGCATGCTGACCCGGCGGGTGCCGCTGGCCCGGCCGCTGACCGTGGCGACCCAGGCCGTCGTCACGCTGGCGCTGCTGACGCTGGCCTTCGCGAGCAGCCAGGCCGTGCTCGGAGTGGTCCCCGGACCGGAGGCGTTCCGTCACTTCGGCGACCTGCTGCAGGCGGGCGGCGAGGACGTCGGCCACTACTCGGCGCCCGCCCCGCTCACGCCGGGCATCCGGCTGATGCTGGTCGGCGGTGTCCTGGTCATCGGGCTCGCGGTGGACGCCGTCGCGGTGACGTTCCGCAGCGCCGCCCCGGCCGGGCTGCCGCTGCTCGCGCTGTACTCGGTGGCCGCCGGGCTGTCCGAGGGGGCGGCGGACGGGCTGTGGTTCGTGGTCGCCGCCGTCGGCTATCTGATGCTGCTGCTGGCCGAGGGACGCGACCGGCTCTCGCAGTGGGGCCGGGTCTTCAGCGGGGCCCCGCGCCACCCCGGCGCGGCGCCGGGCTCGGCGGTGGCGCCGGTGCGCACCGGACGGCGGATCGGGGTGGTCGCCCTGGGCATCGCCCTGGTCGTGCCGCTGGCCCTGCCCGCCATGAACGGCGGCCTGCTCGGCCCGGCGGGCACGGGGATCGGCGCCGGCACCGGGACCGGCGGGACGATCTCCGCCGTGAACCCGCTGGTGTCGCTGCGCGACAGCCTGAACGTGGAGGAGGACCGCCAGGTCCTGTCCCTGCGGACCGACACCACCGACATCTCGAACATGTACCTGCGGATCGTGTCCCTCGACGACTTCGACGGCACCACGTGGCAGCCGTCCAAGCGGACGATCGAGGCGGTGCCCGACCCGTTCCCCACGCCTTTCGGGCTGGGTCCCGACATCAAGCGCACGGAGGTCGCGACGACCGTCCGGGCCGCCGACTGGTACGCGCAGAACTGGCTGCCGATGCCGTACCCGCCGAGCGGGGTCCAGATCCCGGGCGACTGGCGGTACGAGCCGCTCGGCATGACGGTCGTCGGTGACCGCCGGCAGACCACGCGCGGCGTCACCTACACCGTGCGCTCCCTGGACGTGCGCCCGACGGCCAAGCAGCTGGAGGAGGCGCCCGAGGCGCCGACCGCGCTGCGGCGCGAGTTCACGCAGCTGCCCGACTCGCTGCCGGACGTGGTCGCCCGCACCGCGCGCGAGGTCACCGAGGGCGCGACCAGCCGGTACGACCAGGCGGTCAAGCTGCAGGACTTCTTCTCGCTGACCGGCGGGTTCCAGTACGACACCGACGTCAAGGTGGGCAACGGCCCGGGGGCGATCGCCCGCTTCCTGAAGGACAAGGAGGGCTTCTGCGTCCACTTCTCCTTCGCGATGGCGGCGATGGCCCGCTCCCTGGACATCCCGGCGCGGGTCGCGGTGGGCTTCGCACCCGGCACCCCGCAGGGCGACGGCACGGTGTCGGTCGGGCTCAGGGACGCGCACGCCTGGCCCGAGCTGTACTTCGAGGGCGTGGGCTGGACTCGCTTCGAGCCGACGCCGACGCGTGGATCGGTGCCGTCGTACACCCTGCCGGACACGTCCAGCAGCGCGCAGCCGGACGAGGCACGCCCCTCGCAGTCGGCGAGCGAGGCGCCCTCGGCGTCCGCGTCGGAGAGCGACTCCTGCGTGGGCCGACGCCCGGAGCTGTGCGCCAGCGAGTCCCCGGCGCTGGCCCTGGGCACGGACGGCGACGGCCCCCGCTGGTACCTGGCGCTGGCGTGGGCGCTCGGCGGGCTGCTGGCCCTGCTGATCCCGTTGTCGCCGGCGCTGTGGCGGCTGCGGACCCGGGCGGTCCGGCTCGGCGGGCACGGCCGCTCGGACGAGGAGACGGCCCTGCACACCCTGGCGGTCTGGCAGGAACTGACCGACACCGCGTGGGACTTCGGGATCGCGCCGGACGACAGCCGGACACCGCGCACGACGGCCGCCCGGATCGTCCGGCTCGGCCGGCTCGATCCTCCGGCGGCGGAGGCCGTCCACCGCGTCGCGGACGCGGTGGAGCAGGTCCTGTACGCACCGAGTCCGCGTCCGGTGGCCGGGCTGGCGGATGAGGTCCGCAGGGTGCGCGCCGATCTGACGTCGAAGGCGAGCTGGACGACCCGGGTGCGGGCGCTGCTCGCGCCGCGTTCGACCGTGCGGGTGGTGTGGGCCCTGTCGGAGCGCTGGGCGGCGGTGAGGCAGCGCGCCGCGGCGGCCCGGCCGACCTGGCGCCGGCCGTCCACGCCTGGTCAGCGGGGGTGACGGCGGGCTGAGCCGGGAGCACGGCGCCGGGTGACCGCGAGGGCGGGCGGCCCGGCGCCCCCGGCACCGAGGGGCCGGGCGGCCCGCACGCCGGGCGGGCCCGGATCTTCGAGGGCATACGTCAGGGGGTGACCCGTTCGAGATCGCGCCGGAGTGCGCCGGAGCCGACACCCCGGACCGTGCACGGAACGTCA
>NZ_JBHWJK010000017.1:0-171289 GCF_042731455.1 Streptomyces sp. NPDC059852
CCGTCGGCAGGCGCCGGGGGGTCGTAAACCAGTCAGTCCGGTGGGGGAGCGGGCGCACGACGAGGGTGGGGACGGGAGGGAGGGGGAGGGGGCCGTTCACCTCGGTGGACGGCGGGCGGGTCGGCCGGACGGGTGGGAGATCAGTGGATGATGCCGGTCCGCAGGGCCACGGCGACCATGCCGGCGCGGTCACCGGTGCCGAGCTTGCGGGCGATGCGGGCGAGGTGGCTCTTGACGGTCAGCGCGGACAGGCCCATCGAGACGCCGATGGCCTTGTTCGACTGGCCCTCCGCCACCAGCCGCAGGACCTCGACCTCACGGCCGGACAGTTCGCGGTAGCCGCCCGGGTGGCTCGGGGCACCCGGGTGGCGGCGGTGCATACGGGCGGCGGCGGAGCCGATGGGGGCGGCACCGGGGCGGGTGGGGAGCCCGAGGTTGGTGCGGGTGCCGGTGACGACGTAGCCCTTCACACCGCCCGCGAGGGCGTTGCGCACGGCGCCGATGTCGTCGGCGGCGGAGAGGGCGAGGCCGTTGGGCCAGCCCGCGGCGCGGGTCTCGGACAGCAGGGTGAGGCCGGAGCCGTCGGGGAGGTGGACGTCGGCGACGCAGATGTCGCGGGGGTTGCCGATGCGGGGACGAGCCTCCGCGACGGACGAGGCTTCGATGACGTCGCGCACACCGAGCGCCCAGAGGTGGCGGGTGACGGTGGAGCGGACGCGGGGGTCGGCCACGACCACCATGGCGGTCGGCTTGTTCGGGCGGTAGGCGACCAGGCTTGCGGGCTGCTCGAGGAGAACGGACACCGGGCCTCCTGGGGTGCGGGGACGGCTTTCAAGGTCACAGTCGTCTTCGGCACCAAACCTCTGGCCCTTTAGGGAAAGATCACGATTTAGTGAGTAACAATTGGGGCAATTCGGACAGGTGGTCGATCGTTCGAGACCGGTATCGGTTCGATCGAGGACGGTTTCCTGACCGAAAGTGGCCGTATCGACAAAGTGACGGGCAGGGCGGACCCCTCGGTCCGCCCGCGCGTCAGCGTGCCTGCGGGTCCCGGCGCTGCGGCAGCGTCACCACCGAGGCGTCCCCGGGGCCCGCCGGCGGCAGCCCCGCGACCTGGGCGAGCAGATCGCACCACGACGTCAGATGGGCCGCGGTGTCCGGGACGCCGCCCAGGCCCTCGCGCGGGGTCCACGAGGCACGGATCTCGATCTGCGAGGCTGCCGGGCGCTCCGACAGCCCCCCGAAGTAGTGAGAGCTCGCCCGGGTCACGGTCCCGCTCGGCTCCCCGTACGACAGCCCGCGCGCCTGGAGCGCGCCGGTCAGCCAGGACCAGCACACCTCGGGCAGCAGCGGATCGGCGGCCATCTCCGGCTCCAGCTCCGCGCGCACCAGCGTCACCAGCCGGAACGTCCCCCGCCAGGCGTCGTGCCCGTCGGGGTCGTGCAGCAGCACGAGACGGCCGTCGGCCAGGTCCTGGTCGCCGTCGACGACGGTCGCCTCCAGGGCGTACGCGTACGGGGCGAGACGCTGGGGCGCCTTGGTCTGCTCCACCTCGATCTGCGGGCGCAGCCGGCTGCCGCGCAGGGCCTCCACCGCGGCTCGGAAGGCCGGCGGGGCCGTGCTCCGCGCATTCCGGTCCGCCTCTCCGCCGCCCTTCGCGTCATCCGCTCCGCCAGTGCCGTCCGACAGTCTTCCCTGAGCCGCAGCCATGCCGGGAAGATTAAGGGGAACAGGGGCCGCGTGCAGGGAGGGACACCCGGACATCACCGCCGCCCCCGGCGCCCCGCCCTCCCCGGCCGTGCGAGACTTGGGCCCGTGAGTGCCAACCAGACGCCGCCTTCCGCCCCGTACGACTCCGCCTTCCTGAAGGCGTGCCGGCGCGAGCCCGTGCCGCACACACCGGTCTGGTTCATGCGGCAGGCCGGGCGCTCACTGCCTGAGTACCGCAAGGTCCGTCAGGGCATCGGGATGCTCGACTCCTGCATGCGGCCCGACCTGGTCGCCGAGATCACCCTGCAGCCCGTGCGCCGGCACGGCGTCGACGCGGCGATCTACTTCAGCGACATCGTCGTCCCGCTCAAGGCCATCGGCGTCGACCTCGACATCAAGCCCGGCGTCGGCCCCGTCGTGGAGCAGCCCGTGCGCACCCGCGCCGACCTGGCCCGGCTGCGGGACCTCACCCCCGAGGACGTCTCCTACGTCACCGAGGCCATCGGCCTGCTGACGGCCGAGCTCGGGGCCACCCCGCTCATCGGTTTCGCCGGCGCTCCGTTCACCCTCGCGAGCTACCTCGTCGAGGGCGGTCCGTCCCGCACGTACGAGAACGCCAAGGCGATGATGTACGGCGACCCGGAGCTCTGGGCCGACCTGCTCGACCGGCTCGCGGAGATCACGGCCGCCTTCCTCAAGGTGCAGATCGAGGCCGGCGCCTCCGCCGTCCAGCTCTTCGACTCCTGGGCCGGCGCGCTCGCCCCCGCCGACTACCGGCGTTCGGTGCTGCCCGCCTCAGCGAAGGTCTTCGACGCGGTCGCCGGCTACGGCGTCCCGCGCATCCACTTCGGCGTCGGCACCGGCGAACTGCTGGGCCTCATGGGCGAGGCCGGCGCGGACGTCGTCGGCGTCGACTGGCGCGTTCCGCTCGACGAGGCCGTCCGCCGGGTAGGCCCCGGCAAGGCGCTGCAGGGCAACCTCGACCCGACCGTGCTGTTCGCCGGGACCGAGGCCGTGGAGACGAAGGCCCGTGAGGTCCTCGACGCCGCCGCCGGTCTGGAGGGCCACGTCTTCAACCTCGGCCACGGCGTCATGCCGTCCACCGACCCCGACGCCCTGACCCGGCTCGTCGAGTACGTCCACACCCGGACGGCCGGCTGACCCCTGCGGGCCCCCGCTCGCGAACCACAGCGTGCGACGCCCCCTCACCACCCGGGCCGCGCCCGCCTGCCGAACAGCAGGCCGCGCGGCTCCGGGGGCGGGGGCGTCCCCGGGCGCAGCGGCCACGCGATCACCATGCCCGCCAGGAAACCCACCACATGCGCCGCGTACGCCACCGTGCCCGCGTCCGAGACGCCCTGGCCGTGCGAGTACACGGCCTGGAGCACGAACCAGAAGCCGAGCACCAGCCACGCGGGCAGCCGCAGCGGCAGGAAGACCAGGAACGGCACGAGGACCCACACCCGGGCCCTCGGGTACAGCACCAGATAGGCGCCCAGCACCCCCGCGATGGCCCCGGACGCGCCGATCAGCGGTTCCGCCGAGCCGTCGTTGAGCAACGCGAAGCCGTACGAGGCCGCATAGCCGCAGACGACGTAGAACAGCAGGAACCGCACATGGCCCATGCGGTCCTCGATGTTGTTGCCGAAGATCAGCAGGAACAGCATGTTGCCCAGCAGATGCAGCCATCCGCCGTGCAGGAACAGCGCGGTGAACACCGACAGCGCCGGGGACTTGTCGTAGTCCGGCGGGCCGATCACACAGCCCGGGCCGTGCGGCCCGACGGCGACACCGCCCGTGGGCACCATGCCGGGCAGCTGACCGTGGATCAGCTCCCGCGGGACGGCCGCGTACTGCTCCAGGAACGCCTGAAGATGGCACAGCTGCGCCAGGCTGCTCTCCCCGGCCACGGAGCCGGCGCCGCCGGGCATGAAGAGGAAGACCAGGACGTTCGCGATGATCAACGCGTAGGTCACATGGGGCGTACGGCTCACGGGGTTGACGTCATGGACGGGGATGACCACGACACATATGTGCCCCCGATCGGTCCGCCGAATCGGTGAACACCGGCGTGTCCCGCCGCGTATGTCTCGGCAACCGCCCACGGCACGGGGAAGGCGGGCCGTGGGGACGACGTGAGGAACAGGCGATGAGCGACCGAGTTACTCCTCCGATACACGCACTGCCCGACGGGGAGGCCGAGATCGCCGTGGTGCTGCGGCTGCCGTGGGAGGACGTGGCCCGGCTGGGCCAGGACGCCGGGCGGCTCGCCACGCAGATGCAGCGGCCGGTGACCCTGGACGAGGCCGTCAGCCACCGGCTGCGGTCCGCGCGGCCCGCAGCCGCGCACGCCAAGCCCGCGGGGGAGCAGCCCGCCGCCATGCCGAGCAGCGCGTCCGTGTCCTCGCTGCCCTCGCGGCCGCCCGCCGAACAGGCGCGGCAGGCCATCGAGAGGATCAACGGCAGCGCGTGAGCGGCCTCCCGGCCACCGGCTCACAAGACGCCGTGCACCGCCTTGGACGCCTTGCGGGCCGCCACCAGGACCGGGTCCCACACCGGCGAGAACGGCGGCGCGTACCCCAGGTCCAGCGACGTCATCTGCTCCACCGTCATCCCGGCCGTGAGCGCCACCGCCGCGACGTCGACCCGCTTGCCCGCGCCCTCCCGGCCGACGATCTGCACGCCGAGCAGCCGTCCCGTGCGGTGCTCGGCGAGCATCTTGACCGTCATCGGGGAGGCGCCCGGGTAGTACCCGGCGCGGCTCGTGGACTCGATGGTGGCGGTGACGTACCGCAGGCCCGCCCTGCGCGCGTCCTTCTCGCGCAGGCCCGTGCGGGCGATCTCCAGGTCGCACACCTTGCTGACGGCCGTGCCGACCACCCCGGGGAACGTGGCGTACCCGCCGCCGACGTTGGTGCCGATGACCTGGCCGTGTTTGTTGGCGTGGGTGCCGAGCGGAACGTGGCGCTCCTGGCCGGAGACCAGGTCGAGGACCTCCACGCAGTCGCCGCCGGCGTAGACGTCGGCCTGGCCGCGTACCCGCAGGGACCGGTCGGTGAGGAGTCCGCCGTGCTCGCCCAGCGGCAGGCCCGCCGCCCGCGCCAGGGCGGTCTCCGGGCGGACGCCGATACCCAGGACGACCACGTCCGCCGGGTACTCGGCGTCCTCGGTGGCCACGGCCCGTACGTGCCCGTCGTCACCGGTGAGGATCTTGGTGACCTCGGTGTCGCCCACCATGGCGATGCCGAGGCCCTCCATGGCCTCGCGCACCAGCCGGCCCATGTCCGGGTCCAGCGTCGACATGGGCTCGCTGCCCCGGTTGACGACCGTCACCTCGTAGCCGCGGTTGATGAGGGCCTCGGCCATCTCCACGCCGATGTACCCCGCGCCGACCACCACCGCGCGCCGGCCCCGCGTGCGTGACAGCGTGTCGATCAGGGCCTGCCCGTCGTCCAGCGTCTGCACCCCGTGCACACCGGGCGCGTCGGCCCCCGGCATGTCGGGCCGGATCGGCCGCGCCCCGGTCGCGATCACGAGCTTGTCGTACGACGTCCAGGACTCGTCGCCCGAGTCGACGTCACGCGCGCGTACCCGCCGCCCGGCCACGTCGATCTCGGTGACCTCGGTCCGCAGCCGCAGATCGATGTCCCGCGCCCGGTGCTCCTCGGCGGTCCGCGCGATCAACTGCTCGCGTCGCTCGACGTCACCGCCCACCCAGTACGGGATGCCGCAGGCCGAGTAGGAGGTGAAGTGGCCGCGTTCGAAAGCCACGATCTCCAGGTCCCCGGCGTCCCTGAGCCGCCGTGCCTGCGACGCCGCGGACATCCCCGCGGCGTCGCCACCGATCACGACCAGCCGTTCCCGCACACTCCGCGCAGCGCTCATGTCCATGCGAACACGCTACGGGGGCCCGGCATTTCAGTGCCGCTCGCCACCCTGTTCGCCGCCCGCGCGCGTGCCCTCCGGCGCCGGACGCGCCGCCGGCAGCGGCCCGACGGTGCCCAGCGGGTCCGGCGCGACGGGCCGGGCCGGCCTGCGCGGCCGCAGGACCTTCACCCACAGCAGCACGAGCAGCGCCGCCACCGCCAGGAACGGCAGCACGGCCCCGAACACCACGGCCAGCCAGCGCAGCATCGTCACGAACGCGTCCCAGCCGCCCGCGAGCGCGTCCAGGAAGCCCGGGCCGTCGTCCTCGGGAGCCGCCTTCTTCGTCACCGGGGTCTGTGACAGGGACAGGGTGATGGTCGCGAGGCTCGTGCGGTCCTTCAGGGACGCCTGCTGGGCGAGCAGCGCCTCCAGGTCCGCCTGCCGGCTGCTCAGCTCGCCCTCCAGCGTCACCACGTCGCTCAGCTTCGTCGCCCGGTCCATCAGCTCCCGGATCCGGGCCACGCTGGCCCGCTGCGAGGTGATGCGGCTCTCCACGTCGACGACCTGGTCGGTGACGTCCTGGGCCTTGGCGCTGCGCTCGACGAGCTTCCCGGTGCCCTCCAGGTCCTTCAGCACCTCGGCGTACTGCTCCACCGGCACCCGCAGGACCACGCGGGTGCGTTCGTGGCCGTCGCCGTCCCGGCGGGTGGTCTCGTCGCCGACGAACCCGCCCGCGTCCTCCACCGCGGTGCGGGCCTCGTCCAGCGCCTCGGGCACGTCCTTCACCCGCACGGTCAGCGAGGCCGTGCGGATGATGTGGGTGGCGGCGGCCTTGGGCGCCGTGGACGGCTGCCTGCGGGCCGCGCCGCCCGACCCGGAGTCGGCGGCGCCGCCCGGCGCGGCCTCCTTGGCGTCCGCCTTGGCGGCCTCGCCCCCGGCCGCCGAATCGGAGGAGGCGCCGTCGCCGGCGCCGCTGCACCCGGTCAGCGCGAGCGCGGTGGCCAGCAGGAGGCCGGCGAGGGCCTGGACGGATCGTGCGGAACGGCGTGCGCGCATGGCGGGTACCCCCGAGGGCTCGTCGTGGACGACTGACGCATCTTCGACGCCCGGCCCCGCCGGAACGTTGGCGGCGAACGGTCCCGATGAGGTCACGGTCGGGACTCGGCGCGGGCACACCGGGCCCGGCGGGGTGGGCCGTACGGCCCTGGCGGCGCGGCCGGAGCCGTTTGAGAGAGTGGGATCATGCGCGAGCACACCGAGGAGCACGAGGACACCCGCACGGGACCCGGCGGCCGGGTCGTCGTCATCGGCGGCGGCATCGCCGGGCTGGCGGCCGCCCACCGGCTGCTGGCCGGCGGCAGCGACGTCACCGTGCTGGAGGCGTCGGACCGCGTCGGCGGCAAGCTGCTGCCCGGCCGGATCGCCGGGGTGCGGGTGGACCTCGGCGCCGAGTCGATGCTCGCCCGCCGCCCCGAGGCCGTCGCCCTCGCCCGCGAGGTGGGTCTCGCCGAGCGGCTCCAGCCGCCCGCCACCGCGACCGCGTCGATCTGGACGCGCGGTGCCCTGCGCCCCATGCCCAAGGGCCATGTGATGGGTGTCCCCGGCACCGCGGCCGCCCTGTCCGGCCTGCTCTCGCAGGAGGGCCTCGCCCGGATCGAGCGCGACGCTGACCTGCCGCGCACCGAGGTCGGCGACGACGTCGCCGTCGGCGCGTACGTCGCGGAGCGCCTCGGCCGCGAGGTCGTCGACCGCCTCGTCGAACCCCTGCTGGGCGGCGTGTACGCGGGCGACGCCTACCGCATCTCGCTGCGCTCCGCCGTCCCCCAGCTCTACCAGGCCGCCCGCACCCACGACTCGCTCACCGAGGCGGTGCGCGGGATCCAGGCCGCGGCCGCCGCCCGGCAGCAGACCGGACCGGTGTTCATGGGAATCGAGGGCGGCGTCGGGCAGCTCCCGCTCGCCGTCGCCGCGTCCGTCCGCGCGCGCGGCGGTGAGATCGTCACCGGCGCGCCGGTCACCGAGCTGCGCCGCGAGGGGCCCACCGGATGGCGTGTCGTCGCCGGCGACCGGGTGCTGCGCGCCGACGCCGTCGTCGTCGCCGTGCCCGCCCCGGCCGCGGCGGCCCTGCTGCGGGCGGAGGCGCCCGCGGCCGCCGCCGAGCTCGACACCGTCGAGTACGCCTCGATGGCCCTGGTCACCCTGGCGTACCGGCGCGCCGACGCAGCCGCGCTGCCCGACGGCAGCGGCTTCCTGGTGCCGCCCGTCGACGGCCGCACCATCAAGGCGTCGACGTTCGCCTCCCGCAAGTGGGGCTGGATCGCCGACGAGGACCCGGACGTGCTGGTGCTGCGCACCTCCGTCGGCCGGTACGGCGAGACGGAGATCCTGTCCCACGACGACGCCGACCTCGTCGCCGTCTCCCGGCGCGACCTCCACGAGGCGACGGGCCTGGCCGCCGCGCCCCTGGAGACCCGCGTCACCCGCTGGACCGGCGGACTGCCCCAGTACCCCGTCGGTCACCACGCACGCGTGGCCCGTATCCGCGCGCGCGTCGCCGAACTTCCCGGCCTGGCCGTGTGCGGCGCCCCGTACGACGGGGTGGGCATCCCGGCCTGTATCGCCAGCGCCCACGCGGCGGTCGACCAGCTGGCCGGCGACCTGAGCGGTGTGCAGCAGCTCACCGCCCACCCGGTGCAGAGTCTGCACGGAGGAGCAGGAGAATGAGGACATGAGTGACGACGCCTCCACCCCCGAGACCGGCAGGATCCCGAACAAGGGCAAGCTGGCCAAGGACCTCAACGAGGTCATCCGCTACACCCTCTGGTCGGTCTTCAAGCTGAAGGACGTGCTCCCGGAGGACCGCTCGGGCTACGCCGACGAGGTCCAGGAGCTGTTCGACCAGCTCGCCGCCAAGGACGTGACCATCCGCGGCACCTACGACGTCTCCGGTCTGCGCGCCGACGCCGACGTCATGATCTGGTGGCACGCGGAGACCAGCGACCAGCTCCAGGAGGCGTACAACCTCTTCCGCCGCACCCGGCTGGGCCGCGCGCTGGAGCCCGTCTGGTCGAACATGGCGCTGCACCGCCCCGCCGAGTTCAACCGCTCGCACATCCCGGCGTTCCTCGCCGACGAGACGCCCCGCGACTACGTCAGCGTGTACCCGTTCGTGCGCTCCTACGACTGGTACCTGCTGCCCGACGAGGACCGCCGCCGCATGCTCGCCGACCACGGCAAGATGGCCCGCGGCTACCCCGACGTCCGCGCCAACACGGTCGCCTCGTTCTCCCTCGGCGACTACGAGTGGATCCTGGCCTTCGAGGCCGACGAGCTGTACCGCATCGTCGACCTGATGCGGCACC
Source organism: Streptomyces sp. NPDC059852 (assembly GCF_042731455.1). Lineage (NCBI taxonomy): Bacteria > Bacillati > Actinomycetota > Actinomycetes > Kitasatosporales > Streptomycetaceae > Streptomyces > Streptomyces sp. NPDC059852. Next base: position 8,940 of record NZ_JBHWJK010000017.1, read on the forward strand.
TGCGCGGCTCGGAGGCGCGCCGGCACGTCCGCGAGGAGGTCCCGTTCTACACCGGCCGCCGCAAGTCGGTGGCGGACCTGATCGCCGGACTGGCCTGACCCGCGACGCACGAAGGCCCGGGGGATCACCCCGGGCCTTCGTGCGTCGTGCGGTGGTGCCGTGTCCGCTCAGCCGGCGGCCTTCGGCCGCTCACCCGGCTTCGATGCGGCCGGCCGCTTCGACGTACGGGCGTCCGCGCGCTGCGGTTCGGGCTGCGGGCGCCCCTCGCACGACGCCCGGCGCGCCGGGAGCCGCCCTTCCAGCAGATAGGCGTCGACGTGCGCGTTGACGCAGGCGTTGGGCCCGTACGCGATGCCGTGCGTCCCGGCGTTGCGCTCGGTCACCAGCACCGAGCCGGCCAGCCGGCGGTGCATCTCCAGCGCCCCGTCGTACGGGGTGGCCGCGTCCCGCTCGGCGGCCAGGATCAGGATCGGGGGTACCTCGCCCGGCCCGGTCCGCACGTCCACCGGCTGCTGCCGGGGCGCCTTCCAGAACGCGCACGGCAGGTTCATCCAGGCGTTGTCCCAGGTCTCGAAGGGCGCGACCCGCGCGAGCCGCGTGTTGTCCCGGTCCCACACCCGCCAGTCCGTCGGCCAGGGCGCGTCGTTGCACTCCACGGCCGTGTAGACGGCGTTGGTGTTCTCCTCCTCGGCCGCCGCCTCCGGCACCGGTGACGCCAGCTCCACCAGCGGCTTGGGGTCGCCCTTCAGATACGCCGACAGCGCCCGCGCCCGCGAGGGCCAGTAGTCGTCGTAGTAACCGGCCTGGAGGAACGCCTCCTGCAGCTGCCCCGGACCGATCCGCCCGCCGGCCGGCTTCGCCGCCAGCCGCGCCCGCGCCTTGTCGTAGCCGCGCTGCACCGCCTCCGCGGTGCGGCCGAGCCCGTAGTCGGCGTGGTGCTCGGCCACCCACTCCCGGAAATCGGCCCAGCGGCTCTCGAACGCCACCGACTGGGCGAGGTTGTTGTGATACCAGATCTGCGCGGGGTCCGGGTTCACCGCCGAGTCGAACACCATGCGCCGCACATGCGTGGGGAAGAGGTGCGCGTACAGCGCGCCGAAGTAGGTGCCGTACGACGCGCCCATGAACGTCAGCTTCGGCTCGCCCAGCGCGGCACGCAGGACGTCCAGGTCGCGGGCGTTGTTCAGGGAGTTGTAGTGCCGCAGCGCGCTGCCCGCCCGCCGGGCGCAGCCGCGCGCGTACGCCTTGGCCCGTGCGACGCGCTCCTTCTTGTCCGCCTCGGTCGGGTGGACCGGCGCCAGGGTCGGCGCCTTCAGGTACTGCTCGGGGTTCTGGCAGGACAGCTTGGCGGACGGCCCGACGCCGCGGGGGGCGTAGCCCACCAGGTCGTAGGCGGCCGCCAGACGCTTCCACGCGGGCAGCACCCCGATCAGCGGGAAGTGCAGTCCCGACGCGCCCGGACCGCCCGGGTTGTAGACCAGGGCGCCCTTGCGCGGCACCCGGTGCTTGCTGTTGCCCGGGTCCCGGTGGGTGGCGCGCACCCGGCTGACGGTGAGCCGGATCTGCTCGCCGTACGGGCGCGCGTAGTCGAGGGGGACGGACACCGTCCCGCACTTCACGTTCTCCGGGAGGCCCTGTCCCTTGGGGCAGGTGCCGAAGTCGATGCCGGCGGTCTCCGCGCGCAGGGCGGCGACCGCGGTGCCGTGTCTCTCGCTCCAGCCGGGGGCGGCCCCGGTGGCTCCCGCCGGCGCGGCGGACAGGGTCGTCAGGAGCAGTGCCCCCGCGGCCGAGTAGAGGGCGGCAGCTCGCATCGCGTATCCCTTCGGTGCACGGCAGCAACAGAAGGGATATTTCGTTCGCCGGTTGAGGAAGTAAAGCACCGCCCGCCGGTGTCGGCGTCAATGCCCCCTATGCGTCACGCGATCCCGGGCGTGCCGTCGGGGCGCCGGTCCGTCCCCGGGGCCGGGTCGCGGTGGGCGAAGGCCGCCCGCAGCTCCGGCTCGCCGACGGCCCGCACCCCGCGCACGGCGACGGCGGTGAGGAAGGTGTGGTCGTCGGAGCCCCGGGAGCGCCGGGCGAGGGAGTTCAGCAGCCGCTGCCCGGCCGGGGAGGCCCACTGGGCGTACGGGGAGATCTCGACCCGGGCGATGGCCAGACAGCTCACGGTGAGGATCAGGGGGAGCGCGAACCAGAGCGCGACCAGCTGCCCCGGCATGTCGTCGCGGCCGGGCGTCAGCAGCGCGACGGCGCCGAGCACCGGCACGGCCAGGGCGGCGAACCGCACCTGACGGATCGCCGACGAGATGTCGCGGCGCGGCCCGTCGGGGACGGCGAGGCCCGCGCCCACCAGCCGGTCGGCGAGGCTGCCGACGGCGTCGGCGGCGGCCGCCGCGTCCCGCACCGGCGCTATCCGCGACTGGCCTCCGGGTCCGATGGCCCCGATCACCGAACGCTCGATCTCGTCGCGGCCGCGCGGATCGACCACCGTCGCCCACCCGGTGTGCGCGAGCAGCAGCCGGCGCTGCCGGGCCATCGACACGAGGGTCAGATCGGCGACCCGGCGCGGCCCGCCGGACAGGAACGCGGCCTCGTACAGGGTCAGATCGTGCCGCCGGGCGGCGGGCGCGCCGTTCACGTCCGTGGCCGCGGCGTGTACGGCGGCGAGGCACAGCCGGGTGCAGGCCGTGCCGGCGACGGCCCAGGCCAGCAGCAGGAGAAGGACCCAGAACATGCCGTTTTTCTATGCCAGAAGCACGGCGTGGCGCCATGGTTTGTTCACCATCCGGACACGGATGTGCGAGGTTGTGACGTTCCGGATCGCGACGGACGGCGATCAGGGGCTTCCCGAACCCTCCTGCGGCTCCCGGGTGGTGGACGGGCGGGGACTGCTGGCCGCCGGCGGCAGCGCGTACGACGGCGACGGATCCGGGTTCGCCGGCGCCGCCGGGGACGGGTCGGCGACCGGGCCGGGCGGGGCCGGGGAGGGGACGAGCGGAGGCGTGCTGTCGGCGGCCAGGTCCCGGGCCAGCGCCTCGTAGTCGACCTGGCCGGTGGCCTCCAGGACCGTGATGTGGTCCAGGACGGTGGTGTTGGCGTCGTCGGCCAGCTTGCGGACCAGCGAGTTGCGGGTGCCGGCGCGCACCTCGGCGACGACCGGGAACACCTTGCCGTGCGCCAGCCGCAGGATGTTCGCGAACTTCTGGTCGAAGTCGGCGCCTTCGGCCGCGCTCAGCTCCATCAGCCACCCGCGCTGCTGCTCCGTCGGCTCGTCGGGCAGCTGGAGGCCGAGCTGGGCGGCCACCTCCCGCACCCGGTCGTCGAGGAACGTGTGCCCCTCGACGAGGTGCCGCCCGGCGGTCCGTACGGCGTCGGTGGTGCCCTTCTGCTGGGCGAGCCGGCCGGCGGGCAGCTCCCACAGGCCCGCGAGCCGGACCTTCGTGATGAGGTCGCGGTCGAGGGCCGACAGGGGGCCGTAGCCGGTCGTGACGCTCTGGGCGTCGAGCACGGCGAGACCGGTCCCTGACCGGTCGGCGTACGACCAGATCGGGAAGATCATCGCCGCGAGGGTGGCCACCAGGCCCGTGACGATGAGACCGGTGCCGCTGAGGATGCCTCGGCCCTTGAGGGGAGGTCGCGGTCGCATGAGGTGCCTCCTGTCGCGGCACCGCACGTCAGTGCGCTTCGGGGATGGGATGGGCATATTACTTCGAGCCCACGCCAACTGCCGTCGGCCGTCACGGAGTCCGACGTACAGGGAGGAAACGCCCAAAAAGCAGGTGGGGTGACCGTCAGCGGCGCAGCAGCACCCGGCGCGTGGCCCGCGCCAGCCGGACCGCCGGGCGGTGCGAGCGCGGCCTCGGGCCCGACCGCTCCCGCCACCACTCCCGCAGCTCCGCCCGGGCACGCTCGTCGGCCGGCCGCCCTTCCGTCAGGAGGTGCCCGGCGAAGTCCAGCGCGTCCCGCCGGTAGCCGCCGGTCATCGGGTTGCGCTGCGCGTACGCGAGGAACGCCGGCCGGTAGCCGTCGCCGAGGATCACCGGCAGTTCGGGCGCCACCTTGGCCACCACGTCCGCCCGCTTCCCGGCGAGCGCCCGCGCCTGCACCCCGAGCCGCACCCGGTCGAAGCCCTCCGGCGCCGGGGTCCCCGCGACGAGGGCCGACAGCAGCGCCGTCTGCGCCAGCGCCAGCCGTTCGCGGACCGGCGCGGGGGGCTCGGCGACCACGGGAGCCCCCGTCCGCGCCGGGGCCGCCTCCCGCCGTGACCCGCCGGTCGCCAGCGCCTCCCGGATCGTGCCCAGCTCCCGCTCCAGCTCCGCCGGCTCGGGGAAGTTCTCGTCGCGCTCCAGCAGCACCCCCGGCGGGGAAACCCGCGACGCGAGGTCCGTCAGGATGTCGAGGACCGGCCGGGGCACCGGGTGGGCGTGGCTGTCGTGCCACACCCCGTCGCGCTCGAAGCCGCCCGCCACATGCACGTACGCGAGGGCCTCCAGCGGCAGTTCGGCGAGCGCCTTGGCGGGGTCCTCGCCCCGGTTGACGTGGTTGGTGTGCAGGTTGGCCACATCGATCAGCAGCCGTACACCGGTGCGGTCGGCCAGCTCGTACAGGAACTGGCCCTCCGTCATCTCCTCGCCCGGCCAGGAGAACAGGGCCGCGATGTTCTCCACGGCGAGCGGCACCGGCAGCGCGTCCTGTGCGATCCGCACGTTCTCGCAGAGCACGGCCAGGGCGTCCCGGGTGCGCGGGACCGGCAGGAGGTGCCCCGCCTCCAGACGCGGCGACGCGGTCAGCGCGCCGCCCGCCCGCACGAACGCGATGTGCTCGGTGACCAGCGGCGAGCCCAGGGCCGTCGCCCGCTCGGCGAGCGCGGTCAGCCGCCCCTCGTCGGGCCGTTCGGCGCCGCCCAGGCCGAGGGAGACGCCGTGCGGGACCACGGTGACCCCGCGCTCCCGCAGCCGCAGCAGGGACTCCGGGAGGTGCCCGGGGCAGACGTTCTCGGCGACCGTCTCGACCCAGTCGACGCCCGGCATGCGCTCCACGGCGTCCGCGATCTCCGGACGCCACCCGATCCCCGTCCCCAGCCGCACCATCGTCCCCACCTCCACCTCGCGCCGGTCCGCCGCCCCCATCCCCGGGCGCTCCGGACGTGACGGGGGTATGGCCCCGCGCGGACCCGCCCGAACCCTCGGGATGCCACCTTCAGAGCAAGATTTGAGGTTCGCCGCCCCCCGTCCCGTACGCGGGGGACGCCAGGAATGTTCAGGCGCCGGGCGCCCGGCGCAGCGCCGGGTGGTCGGCGACGACGGTGCAGGAGCCCGGCGCGATCTCCGTGAACCCGGCGTCCCGCACCAGCGGCAGACCGGACCGCGTCAGCTCCCGCCAGCGCGCCGGGTCCGCGGTCCGCACGGCCAGCGGGAACCCGGCCGCGCGCCAGGCGTCCCGGTCCGCGTCCGGCAGCTCCCACCAGGCGAGCTGCGCCGCGTGCCCGGTCTGCGCCATCGCCTTGCCGGCCGACATGTCGAGGTCCGGGTTCAGCCACAGCACCGGCTCGGCGGGCCCGGCGGCCACGGGCGGCTCCGGGTCGTCGAGGTCGGTGCCGGAGACCTGGAGCTTCGCCAGGTCCTTGGGCCAGCCGTCCAGCGGGACCGGCGGGAACACCCGCACCTCCGCGGACTTGCCGGTGACGGTGATGCCGGGCAGCTCCTGGGCGCGCCGCCACTCGGCGCCCCGTGCCCGCCGCACCACCTTGCGGATGCGCGCGTCCTCCCAGCCCCGGACGGCCCGGGCCCACTCGCCCTCGCCGAGGGAGCGCTCGTCGCTCAGGAACACCAGGACGGCCCGCGCCGACGTCTCCAGCGCGTCGGTACGGGCCGGGGGAGCGGCACGCTCGATCCGTACGACCAGCGGCAGGACGAACTGCGGGGCGCTGTCGCGCGCCTCCGACGCGGAGCGGAAGGGGCTGTCACCGGCGGGCGTGGGCTCACTGTTCACACGCCCCAGTCTGCCAACCCGCCGCGCGGACCGGCGACGCGGTCAGCCGGAGCAGGCCGTGCGCTGCGCCTCCTGCCACTCGCAGACCGGGCAGAGCGTGATGCCCTTGTACGACTCCGGGTACTCCGTCGGCTCCCGGCACAGCACACACTCCGCGTACGGCGGCCCGTCCGCCTTCGGCGGCTTCACCCCGTCGACGATCGTGCAGTAGTCCTCGCTCATGCCTCCAGCGTAGAACGGTCAGCGGCGACCGCCCGAGGCGCCGATCAGCTCCGACACCCGCACGAACCGGTAGCCCCGGTGGCGCAGCTCCGGCACCACCTCGCGCACCACGCGCTCGGTCGTCGGGGCCGCGCTCAGCGTGCAGTGCAGCACCACCACCGATCCGGGCCGCACCCCGTCCAGCACGTCCCGGGCGACCGCCCCGGCGTCCGTGGCGAAGGCGTCCCCGCTCACCACGTCCCACTGCACGGCCGTGACACCGGCCGGGGTCAGGGCCCGCAGCGCCCGTGTGTCGTGGCAGCCGCCGGGGAAGCGGAAGTACGGCATCGCGTCGGGAACACCGGCCCTGCGGAAGGCCGCGTAGGCCCGCTCCACGTCGGCGCGCATCCGCTCCTCGTCCACGGTCGGCAGGCCGTAGCAGTCCTCGGTGAAGGCGTAGTGGCTGTAGGAGTGGTTGGCGATCTCGAACAGGGGGTCGTGGCCGAGGGAGCGGGCCTGCCGCGGGTACTGCTCGGCCCACCGGCCCGTCATGAACACGGTGGCCGGCACCTTCAGCTCCCGCAGGGCCGCGATCAGCCCCGGGTTGTCGAACCGCTCGCCCCGCGCCGCGCGCGGGCCCTGGTCGGCGGTCATGTCGGCGTCGAAGGTCAGGGCGACGGCCCGGTCGCCGGTGCGGGGACCGTGCTCGAAGACCGGGGTCAGGCCCGCCGGCCCGGGGGCGAGGGTCGGCGGCCCGGCGGCGGCCGAGGGCGAGGGTGAGGCGACGGCGGAGCCGGGGGCGGCGCGCGGGGCGCGGACCGGCTGCGGTGCCGAGCACGCGGCGAGTGCGGTGAGCGCCGTGCCGAGGGCGCAGACGGCGGCGATCCGCCGGACGCGAGTGATCACCGCTCGACAATATGAGGATCAGATGGACATTCCGGTGCGCCGGTGGGGGCGCCGGGCCGGAGTCACCCGGCCGGTCGGTGGGGGCGCCGGGGGGCGCCCCACCGACCGGCGGGTCGGGTCCGCCGGGTCAGCGGCGCCAGGGTCCCGTCACCGCGAACGTGGTCCCGGGCTGGTAGCAGTTGACGTACATCGTGTCGCCGTCGGGGGAGAAGGTGACGCCGGCGAACTCGCCCCACTCCGGCTCCTCCGGGGTGTTGATGTTCTGGGCGTTGCGCGCCATCGCGTACACCTCGCCGCGCCGGGTGACGCCGAAGACGTGCTGGGCGCCGTTGCCGTCCTCGCACACCATCAGGCCGCCGCTGGGGGCGAGGCAGATGTTGTCCGGGGACTCGCCGGGGAGCTGGACGTCGGTGTCGGGGCCGAAGACGATCACCAGGGTGAGCCGGCGCTCGGTGGGGTCGTAGCGCCAGATCTGCCCGTAGTGGTCGGCCGCCGAGCCGTCCGAGCGGCGGGCGAAGGACGAGACGAAGTACACCGACCGCCCGCCCCAGTAGCAGCCCTCGAGCTTCTGCGCGTGGGTGATGCCCTTCGGGCCGAAGTCCTGGAAGCGGATCGGGGTCTCGGCGGCGAGCGGGTCGGGCACGTCCACCCACTCGACGCGGTCGAACGTGGTGCCCGTCTCCTGGATCGTGGACAGGTCGGGCACGCCCGGCACCCGCATGGCCTGCAGGCGCCCGCCGGCGCGCAACGAGCCGAGGCCGCCCTGCGGCCGTTCGGGCAGGAAGCGGTAGAACAGCCCGAACGGCCGCTCGAACGCGTCCTCCGTCTCGTAGACGACCCCGCGCTTCGGGTCGACCGCGATGGCCTCGTGCTGGAAGCGGCCCATGGCGGTGAGCGGGACCGCGCCCGAGCGGTGCGGGTCGTCCGGGTCGACCTCGAAGATGAAGCCGTGGTCCTTGGTGTAGCCGTTGGTGCCGGCCTTGTCCTCGGTCTCCTCGCAGGTCAGCCAGGTGCCCCAAGGGGTGGGGCCGCCCGCGCAGTTGACGGCGGTGCCGGCGATGGCGACGCGCTCGGACAGCACGTGGTTGCGCCCGTCCAGGGTCAGCGCCGTACAGCCGCCCTTGCCCTCCGGGTCGTAGGTCAGGCCCTTGACGGTGGGGACGGGGATCGCGGCGTCCGCGCGGTTCTCGTGGTTGCGCACCAGCTGGACGCGGCCGGAGCGGGCGCCGAAGGCGGACATGCCGTCGCAGTGGGAGGGGACCCTGCCCTCACCGGAACGGAGCTGGTCCCCCTCACGGGAGAGCACCCGGTAGGAGAAACCTTTTGGCAGGTCGAGCAGGCCCTTCGGATCGGGGACCAGCGGGCCGTACCCGGAGTGACCCAGGTTCTGGGCGGCGGCGGTTCCGGTGAAGAGTTCGGTGACGTTGCCGGCGAAGGCGATCGAGACGCCCAGCGCGCCGGAACGGGCCAGGAGCTGACGGCGGGTCGAGCCGGAGCCGCCGGGTGCGGATGCGGTTGCGGACATGGGGGGAACAACCTTCCTGCTGGCGGACAGGAGATGTGACCCAGCCGTGTCTATCACCTGGCGGGACTCGCGGGAACCACGCGTGTAGCTCGTGTCACTTCCCTTGCGCGTCACCGATGATGTCGTCGATCGTCCGTTCGACCGTGCGCTCCGGTGGGGGTTCGACCGCCTTCGGCGCGTCCGCGTCCTCGGTCTCCGGCGGCTGCTCGGCCGGGCGGGCGGCGGGCGCGGGCGCCTGGTGCTCCCCGTGGTCCTCGCCCCGCTCCAGGAAGCGCAGCAGCTCCACCGGGATCGGCAGGACGAGCGTGGAGTTCTTCTCCGCGGCCACCGCCATCACGGTCTGCAGCAGCCGCAGCTGGAGCGCGGAGGGGGTCTCGGCCATCTGCCGGGCGGCGTCGGCGAGTTTGCGGGAGGCCTGGAGCTCGGCGTCCGCGTTGATGATCCGGGCCCGCCGCTCGCGGTCCGCCTCGGCCTGGCGGGCCATGGAGCGCTTCATCGACTCCGGCAGGGACACGTCCTTGATCTCGACGCGGTCCACCTGCACGCCCCAGCCGATCGCCGGGCTGTCGATCATCAGCTCCAGGCCCTGGTTGAGCTTCTCCCGGTTGGAGAGCAGGTCGTCCAGGTCGCTCTTGCCGATGATGGAGCGCAGCGAGGTCTGCGCCATCTGCGAGACCGCGTACTTGTAGTCCTCGACCGTGATCAGGGCGCTCGCGGCGTCGACCACCTTGAAGTACACGACCGCGTCCACCCGCACGGTCACGTTGTCGCGGGTGATGCCCTCCTGGCCCGGCACCGGCAGCGTCACGATCTGCATGTTGACCTTGTGCAGCCGGTCCACGAACGGAACGATCATCGTGAACCCCGGCGGGCGCACCTCCCCGGCGAGCCGCCCGAGCCGCAGCACCACCCCGCGCTCGTACTGCTTCACCACACGGGCCGCCGCGGCCACGTAGACCACGCCGAAGGCGGCCACTCCGGCGGCGGCGCCCAGCAGCTCCTCGACCATGTCGACCTCCTCGCGGAGAGGCCCGTTCCGGCGTCTCTGCAACGATATGCCCGCTCCCTGCCGCGGGGCCATCAGACCGCCGGACGGGCGGGCGGGGTCAGCGCGCGGTGAGGCGCACGGGCGTGGTGCCCGCCGCGCTGTGCCGTGCGGCCCAGTTCTCCAGGGCCGTGCGGCAGGCGTGGTCGAGGTGGTGCAGGCCGGACAGGTCGAGCTCCACCGGGCGGTCCTGCGGCAGGGCCTCCAGGCTGTCGAGGATCTTCGGCAGCCGCAGGAAGGTCGCGTTGCCCGACAGCCGCGCCCGGACCGGCCCGGCGCCCGGGTCCCGCACCTCCAGGCGTACCTGCGAGGCCCCCCAGGCGGCCTTGGCCACCGACAGGGCGAGACCGATCAGCACGCCCTCGAACATGTTCAGCGCGACGATCGACACCGCCGTGGCGACGAGGACCAGCGCCTCGCCGCGCTCACCGCGCCACAGCGTCAGCAGCCCCCGGAACGGGATCAGCTTCCAGCCCGCGTGCAGCAGGACGCCGGCCAGCGCGGGCAGCGGCAGCAGCCCCAGCGCGGCGGGCAGCAGCGCCGCGAACACCAGCAGCCAGACGCCGTGCAGAACGCGGGCCGCCCGGGTCCGCGCACCCGCCCGCACATTCGCCGAGCTGCGGACGATGACCGCCGTCATCGGCAGGGCGCCCAGCAGGCCGCAGACGGCGTTGCCCGTGCCCTGTGCCATCAGCTCCTGGTCGTACCGGGTGCGGGGGCCGTCGTGCATCCGGTCCACGGCCGCGGCGCTGAACAGCGACTCGGCGGACGCGATCAGGGTGAAGGCGACGATCGTGGCATAGACCGCCGGGTCGGCCAGGACGCCGAGGGCGTCCCCGCCGGGTGGCTGGACGGCACCCAGCAGGCCCTCGACCTCGACGGTGGCGACCGGCAGCGAGAAGGCCGCCGCGGCCGCCGTCGCCAGCGCGACGGCCGCGAGCGGGCCGGGGACCGCACGCACCCGGCGCGGCAGCCGCGGCCACACCACCAGGACGGCGACGGTGCCCGCGCCCAGCCCGATCGCGGCCAGCGTCTCCGTGTCCCCGGCGGCCCGGGCGAGCGTGCCGGGCAGCCCGGCCAGCCGCTCGGTGCCCGAGGCGGGTGCCTCGGCGTCGGCGACCGAGTAGAGCTGCCCGGCGATCAGCACCAGTCCGATGCCGGCCAGCATGCCCTCGACGACGGAGACCGAGATGGCCCGGAACCAGCGGCCCAGCCGCAGGGCGCCCATGAGGATCTGGAGCAGGCCGGTGGCGAGCACCAGGACGCCGAGGGCCGGCAGCCCGAACTCCCGCACCGCCTCGAGCACCAGCACGGTCAGACCGGCGGCGGGACCGGAGACCTGCAGGGTGCTGCCGCGGAGCAGGCCGGTGACGACGCCGCCCACGATGCCGGTGACGAGCCCCAGTTCGGCGGGGACCCCGGAGGCGACGGCCACGCCGACGCACAGCGGCAGCGCGACCAGGAACACGACCAGGGAGGCGGCGAGGTCCCGCCGTATGTGGGGGAGCGCGCCGCGCCGGGCGGTCACAGCGCCTCGAAGGCGTCGGTCGCGGGGTCGTGGACCCGCACGCTCCCGCGGTGCACCTCGTAGTACCAGGCGTGCACGGTGAGCAGGCCCGCCGCGAGCCGTCGCTCGACGCACGGGTACGAGCGCAGCCGCAGCACCTGGGCCAGCACATGGGCCTGGACGCCCTCGGCGACCTCCGGGTCCTCGGGGGTGCCGGCCGGGGGTGGCGCCGCGTGCGCCAGCCAGTCGCGGACGGCCGGGACGGTGTCCAGGTCGTCGCCGCGCACCAGCGCGCCCACCGCTCCGCAGTGGGAGTGGCCGCAGACCACGACGTCGCCGACGCCGAGGACCTCCACGGCGTACTCGATGGTGGCGGCCTCGGCGGTGGGCCGCCCGGAGCCGTACGGGGGGACGATGTTGCCCGCGGTGCGCAGCTCGAAGAGCTCGCCGGGCCGGGCGCCCGTGATCAGGGCCGGTACGACCCGGGAGTCGGAGCAGGTGATGAAGAGGACCTGGGGGGACTGTCCTGCCGCCAGCGGGGCGAACTCCTCAGGGCGCTGTCCGAACATACGGGCGTTGTCGATGAGGGGCTGCATGGGTGGTGACTCCTCCTGGCGCGTCTCGGCGGGCGCGTCGGGGTGTGCGTGACAGAGGTGGGGGGACCGCCTACCGCACCGCCCCGGGGAACTCTTCCCCGGGGACGAGCCGTGGCCTTTGCTTCACGCCTCGTATGCGCGGGTGCGAAGGAGGCGGGCGATGTCTGCGGAGGGGGTGCGGGCCGGGGGAAGCGCGGAGGAGGACACCGATCCTGGCCGTCCCACCTCGGAACATGCGCTCCCCTCCGGTCCGTACGCACCCCATGCACCGACCAACGGCTGGTCAACCGTTGGTCAAGAAAGAAGGTAACCCGGCGAGGTTGTTTGCAAGCTCAACCTGACGCCCCAGGTCGCGAAGCGCCTCAAAGGAGAGGGTGATATGGCCTGAACTCCCGCTGTGCGCCGGAGGGTTGCGCCGAGGCGGCCGTCAGTCGGCCACGAGCCCCCGCGCGTCGCGGGCCAGCGCCGTCAGCCTGGAGATGGCGCGGAAGTACTTCTTGCGGTAGCCGCCGTCCAGCATCTCCTCGCTGAACAGCCGGTCGAAGGGCAGCCCCGAGGCCAGGACCGGGACCTCACGGTCGTAGAGCCGGTCGGCGAGCACCACCAGCCGCAGGGCGGTGGACTGGTCCGGGATCGGCTGCACCCCGGTGAGGCAGACCGCCTTCAGGCCGTCCGTCAGCGCGCCGTAGCGGCTCGGGTGGACGCGGGCCAGGTGCTCCAGCAGCCCGGGGAAGTCGTCGAGCGAGGCGCCCTCGGTGGCGTACGCCGCCCGGGTCACCTGCTCGTCCGAGAACGGGTCCGGAGCCTGCGGCAGACCACGGTGGCGGTAGTCCTCGCCGTCGATGCGCAGCGCGCGGAAGTGGGCCGACAGGCCCTGGATCTCGCGCAGGAAGTCGGCCGCCGCGAAGCGGCCCTCGCCGAGCTTGCCGGGCAGGGTGTTGGAGGTGGCGGCGAGCGCGACGCCCGCGTCGACCAGCTTGCCGAGCAGGGTGGAGACGAGGACGGTGTCGCCCGGGTCGTCCAGCTCGAACTCGTCGATGCAGAGCAGACGGTGACCGGAGAGGGTCTGCACGGTCTGCTGGAAGCCGAGGGCGCCGACCAGGTTCGTCAGCTCCACGAAGGTGCCGAACGCCTTCAGGGACGGCTCGGCCGGGGTGGCGTGCCACAGGGAGGCGAGCAGATGGGTCTTGCCGACCCCGTAGCCGCCGTCGAGGTAGACGCCGCGCGGTCCCGCCGGGGCCTTCGGCGCCTTCGCCCGGCCGAAGCCCAGCAGACCGCGCCGGGGCTTGCCGCCGCCGCTCGCGTGGGCTCCGCCGAGTCCGGCCGCGAAGGACTCGAGGACCTGGACCGCCTCGGTCTGGCTGGGCTGGTTCGGGTCCGGGATGTACGTGCCGAAGCGGACCGAGTCGAAGCGCGGCGGCGGCACCATCTCGGCGACCAGCCGGTCCGCCGGTACATGCGGCTCGCGGGCGCACAGGGAGAGCGGGCTCGCTTCGGCTATCGGGCTCGGCTGGGACGCGGCGGAGGAGGACGACACGGTTCACCATGGTAGGGCCTGCCCGGCGCGCCCCGGCGTCCGCCCGGACGGCGCCCACGCCGGTGACGTGGGCGAGCGCGCGTGAGGAGGACGGGGCGGTGACCGGGCGCCGTGCCACACTCCTTGCCATGCGACGCCTGTTCCCCGTGACCGACGAGACGACGCCGAGCGCTTCCGGGAGGAGCGGATCCGGACGGGAGTGGAGCCTTGCCGAGCTCGCCGCCGTGTACGCCTACCCGGACGCCGGGCCCGGCGGGGGCACCCCGTGGCTGCGGGGCAACATGGTCTCCACGCTCGACGGCGCCGCCCAGCACGAGGGGCGGTCGCAGCCCATCTCCTGCGCGGCCGACATGCGGATCTTCGGCACGCTGCGGGCGCTGGCGGACGTCGTGGTCGTCGGTGCTGAAACGGTCCGCCAGGAGGGGTACCGCCCGGCTCGGGCGCGGGCCGAGTTCGCCGGGGCGCGGGCCGCCGCCGGGCAGGCGCCCGCCCCCGCCGTCGCGGTGATCAGCGCGAGCCTCGACCTGGACTTCGGACTGCCGCTGTTCACCTCGCCCCTCGTGCCGACGCTGGTGCTGACCGGCGCCGCCGCGCCCGCGGACCGGGTCGCGCAGGCGGAGCGGTCGGGCGCCCGGGTGGTGATCGCCGGTGACGGCGCCGGCGTCGACCCCGCCCGTGCCGTGGCCGCCCTCGCCGGGCTCGGCCACACCCGGCTGCTGACCGAGGGCGGCCCGCGGCTGCTCGGGCAGCTGGTGGCGGGCGGGGTGCTCGACGAACTGTGCCTGACGATCTCGCCGATGCTGACCGCCGGGGACGCCCAGCGCATCGCCGGAGGACCCTCGGTGGAGGTGCCGCGGCGGTTCGAGCTGGCGTCCCTGCTGGAGGAGGACGGCTTCCTGTTCAGCCGGTACCGGCGGCCGCGAGGTTAGCGGGGGCGGCAGGGGGGTTCTCTGATCCATGGCCCGGGAAACGGCGGAATAGACCGTTCCGCTTGGCTTCCGCCGGGCAGACTACATTTCGCAGTCCCCGTGCCCGCACGGGGCAGGATGGTTTCCGCAGAAGGGGCGCCGGTGTTCACAAGCGTTTTGATGATCGAGAAGGCCCTGACGTCCGCCGACGTGGAGTTCGTCACCACCTTGCACGGCGACGAGGAGGTCGCCTTCCACGTACTGCTCCAGCCGCGCGGCGAGCAGGCCGACCGGCTGCTGCGCGCCATCGACGACATCGCGCTCGGCGAGCTGGACGAGGCGGTGCGCGAGGGCGAGACCCCCGAGGGCGAGGAGGCCCTGAGCACGGGCGAACGCGCCCTGGAGGTGTCGCTCACCGCCCTGCGCACCGCCGGGGCGCAGGCCGAGGGCCGGCTGCTGGAGGACCATCCGCTGGACGCGCTCAAGGACGTCGTGCGCGAGGTCGGGGCGGACGAGGTCATCGTGCTGACCGACCCGCACTACGTGGAGGAGTTCTTCCACCGGGACTGGGCCTCGCGGGCCCGGCACAAGGTGGGCGTGCCGGTGCTGAAGCTGTTCTCGCACAGCAAGGCCTGAGGAGAGCCGGGAGCGCCCCCGGGCGGTGGGCCCGCCGCGTGCTAATAGGCTGGGGCCTCACCGTCGTATCGCACTCCTGGGAGACACGCATGGCACCCGGCCTTCCCCCCGCCATGGACCGACCGCACTTCATCGGCATCGGCGGGGCCGGCATGTCGGGCATCGCGAAGATCCTCGCGCAGCGCGGGGCCGCGGTGGCCGGCAGCGACGCCAAGGAGTCCGCGACGGCCGGGGCGCTGCGGGCGCTCGGCGTCACCGTGCACATCGGGCACGCCGCGGAGCACCTCGCCGACGACGCCAGCTGCGTCGTGGTGTCGTCGGCGATCCGGCAGGACAACCCCGAGCTGGCCCGCGCCGCCGAGCTGGGCGTCCCCGTGGTGCACCGCTCCGACGCGCTCGCCGCGCTGATGGACGGGCTGCGCCCGATCGCCGTCGCCGGCACCCACGGCAAGACGACCACCACCTCCATGCTGGCCGTCTCCCTCACCGAGCTGGGCCTGCGCCCGTCGTACGCCATCGGTGGCGACCTGGACGCCCCCGGCTCCAACGCGCTGCACGGCGACGGCGACATCTTCGTCGCCGAGGCGGACGAATCGGACCGCAGCTTCCACAAGTACGCGCCCGACGTCGCGATCGTCCTCAACGTCGAGCTCGACCACCACGCGAACTACGCGTCGCTGGAGGAGATCTACGAGTCCTTCGTGACGTTCGCCGACCGGATCACCGAGGGCGGCACCCTGGTGATCTCCGCCGACCAGGACGGCGCCCGGGAACTCACCCGCCGTGTCGCCGGGCGCGGGCCGCGCGTCGTGACGTACGGCGAGGCGCCGGACGCCGACGTGCGGGTCCTGTCCGTCGTGCCGCAGGGCCTCAAGAGCGAGGTCACGGTCCTCCTGGACGGGCGGGAGCTCACCTTCACGGTCTCCGTTCCGGGCCGCCACTACGCCCTGAACGCCGTCGCCGCCCTCGCGGCGGGCGCGGCGCTGGGCATCCCGGCCGCCGAGCTGGCCCCCGCGATCGCCGCGTACACCGGTGTGAAGCGGCGGCTCCAGCTCAAGGGCGAAGCCGCCGGCGCGCAGGTCATCGACTCCTACGCCCACCACCCGACCGAGATGACGGCCGACCTCCAGGCCATGCGGGCCGCCGCCGGCGACGCCCGCATCCTGGTCGTCTACCAGCCCCACCTCTTCTCCCGCACCCAGGAGCTCGGCAAGGAGATGGGCGAGGCCCTGGCCCTGGCCGACGCCTCGCTGGTCCTCGACATCTACCCGGCCCGCGAGGACCCGATCCCGGGCATCACCAGCGAGCTGGTCGTCGACGCCGCCCGCGCGGCCGGGGCCGACGTGACCCCCGTGCACGACAAGGGCGAGGTGCCCTCGCTGGTCGCGGGAATGACGAAGCCCGGTGATCTCGTTCTCACCATGGGCGCGGGCGATGTCACCGACCTCGGCCCGCTCATCCTGGACCGCCTGTCGAAGTGAGGGGCACACACCCATGTCGTACGACGTAGAGAAGCCGGACGAGGAGTGGCGCGCGGAACTGAGCCCGGCCGAGTACGCCGTGCTGCGCCAGGCCGGTACGGAACCGGCCTTCACCGGTGAGTACACCGACACCAGGACCGAGGGCGTCTACTCCTGTCGCGCCTGCGGCGCCGAGCTGTTCACGTCCACCACCAAGTTCGAGTCGCACTGCGGCTGGCCGTCCTTCTACGACCCGAAGGACACCGACGCGGTGGAGCTGATCGAGGACCGCTCGCACGGGATGGTGCGCACCGAGGTGCGGTGCGCCCGGTGCGGCTCGCACCTCGGGCACGTCTTCGAGGGCGAGGGGTACCCGACCCCGACCGATCAGCGGTACTGCATCAACAGCATCTCGCTGCGGCTGACGCCGGCCGAGAGCTGACAGCCGGACAGCCGGACATGTGCGGCCGGGGGTGGACCCCGGCCGCACGTGCGTCCGGGCCCTGCGTGTTCCTAGACTCGTAGCAGGCCCCTTTGTCGGCGGTGCGCCCGGTACGGAAGGCGGTGGCGCCGCATGCCGTACGTCGCGGTGAGCGCGATCACCCATCCCGGACTGCTGCGCGAGCGCAACGAGGACAGTCTGGCCGTCGGACCGTGGACGCTGTGCGCCACGGTGACCGAGAGCCCCCAGACCCTGGTCTTCCCGCTCGGCACCCCGGTCGTCGTGGCCGTCGCCGACGGGCTCGGCGGGCATCCCGGCGGTGACCTGGCCAGCTCGCTGGTCGTGCGCCGGATCGCGATGCTCGGCCCCGCCCTCGGCAGCGAGGTCGCCGTCCGCGACGCCCTGAACGCCTGCAACCGCGCCGTCCACCAGGCCGCCGGCGGCGACGAGCGGACCGAGCTGACCGCCATGGGGACGACGGTCGCCGGCGTGGTCGTCGGCGAGGACAGCGTGCTCGTGTTCAACGTGGGCGACAGCCAGGTCCTCGCGGCCGACGGCGACGGCCTGCGGCAGGTCAGCGTCGACGACAACCCGCCGCACCCGCCCGGCCGTACGACGTCCCTGGTCACCCAGTGCCTCGGGGGCTCGCCCACCTTCCGCGAGGTCCACCCGCACGTCAGCACCGAACCCCTCGTGCCCGGCACGCGCTACGTCGTGTGCTCGGACGGCCTGACGGACCCGGTGCCCGCCGACACGGTGGGCGCGATCCTGCGCGAGCACGATGACGGCCGGGCCGCGTTCGAACTGTGGCGGGCCGCGATCGAGGCGGGCGGGCCGGACAACATCACCGTCGCGGTGCTGCGCTTCGGCGACGAGTAGCGCGGCACGCTCCTTGTCCCGGTGTCCACCGGTCCTTCACGATGGGCGCCGATGACTGTCGACCCCGCCGGTGCGCCCGCGTACGTCGTCGGTGTGGACGCCGGGGGCACCCGCACCCGGGCCGTCCTGGCGCCCCTGGCCGGCGGCGCGCCCCTCCGCGAGGGGCGGGGCGGGCCCGGGAACGCGCTGAGCGTGTCCGAGGCCGACCTCACCGGCCATCTCGCCGCCGCCCTGGCCGGGGCCGTCCCGCCGCGGTTGCGGGGCCAGGTGGTGGCGGTCGCGGGCGGTTTCGCCGGGGCCTCCCGGCTGGCGCCCGACGAACCCGGGCACCTGCGCGCGCACGCCGCCCTCACCGCCGCGCTGCGCCAGGTGGGGATCACCGCCGGGACCGTCGAGATCCACGGCGACGGCGAGGTCGCGTTCGCCTCCGCGCCGGGCGGCCCCGCCGACGGGATCGCCGTGATCGCCGGCACGGGCGCCGTCGCCGTCCGCATCGCCGGGCGGGTGTGCCGCGCCACCGCGGGCGGCGACGGTTGGCTGCTGGGCGACGACGGCGCCGGGTTCTGGATCGGGCGCGAGGCGGTGCGGGTGGCCCTGCGGGCGGCGGACGGCCGGGGCGGGCCGACGGCCCTGGCCTGGTCGGTCGGCCACACCCTCGGGGTGCCCCCGGACGTGCTGCCGCCCGTCCCGTACGACGGCACCGGCTGGGACCGGGAACACCGGGAGGCGTACCGGATGCGGCTGCTGCCCGCCGTGATGGGGCGGCACCCGGTGCGGCTCGCCGAACTCGCGCCGCTGGTGGCCACGGCCGCGGTCGAGGGCGACGCGGTGTCCGCCGCCGTCCTGGCGACGGCGGCGGACCACCTGGCGGATCTCGTCCACGCCCTGGCCCCCCACCCCGGCGAACGGATCGTCCTCACCGGTGGCCTCCTCGGCCCGGCCGGCCCCCTGACCCCTCCCCTCCTGGCCCGGCTCCGCCCACTGGACCTCACCCCCGCCCTGGTGACGGACGGCTGCCGGGGGGCGGTGACGCTGGCGCGGCTGGCGGCGTGAGCTCTGGGGTCGGTCAGCGGGTGCACGCGTGTGCCGCGCGGTGGGGTCGGGTCGCTCGCGGTGGCGACGCGGCGGCTGCGCACATCGGGGCGTCTGCGGGGGTCGGCTGCGGGAGCGGTCGGCGGTAGCGTTCGGTTCGCCGACTCATCCGTGGGCCGCAACTTGGTGGATTCGTTCATCGCGGGAGGGTTCATGTCCGACGCGTCCGTGAGCGCCGAGCGTTTCGTGCAGGAGAGCAGAGCCGTCCTCGACCGCCTCACCGGGACCGCGTCCGTACGGGAGGACGTGGCCCGCGCCGCCGGGCTCATCGCCGGATGCGTCCGGGCCGACGGGGTCGTCCAGGCGTTCGGCACCGGCCACTCCCAGGCCGTCGTCCTCGAGATCGCCGGACGCGCCGGGGGACTGGTGCCCACCAACCGGCTGAGCATCGCCGACCTCGTCCTGTACGGCGGTGAGTCCCCGGACGTCCTCGACGACCCGCTCCTGGAGCGCCGGGCGGGGGTCGCCACCCGCATCTACGACCTGGCCGACCCACGCCCCCAGGACCTGTTCGTCGTGATCTCCAACTCCGGCGTCAACAACGTCGTCGTGGAGATGGCCCTGCACGCCAAGGAGCGCGGGCACGACGTCCTCGCCCTGACCTCCCTCGCCCACACGCGCGCCGTCCCGGCCGGGCACGCCGGCGGCCGCAAGCTCGCCGACATCGCCGACGTCGTCCTCGACAACGCGGCCCCACGCGGGGACGCCCTGCTGGAGCTGCCCGGCGGCGGCGCCGTGTGCGCCCTGTCCACGCTCACCGGCGTCCTCCTCGTGCAGATGGCCGTGGCCGAGGCGACCGCGCTGCTCCTCGCCGCCGGTCAACGGCCGCCGGTCTACGTCTCGGCCAATGTGCCGGGCGGCTACGAGGGCAATCTGGAGCTGGAGAAGCGGTACGCCGGACGCATCCGCCGCACCGCGAGCTGACTGCCCCGAACGTCCCCCCGCAGGGGGCCGGTGAGGGCCGTTCGGGTAAGTGCGGCGGCCCTCGAATGGGCGCACACTGGAAAGGTGCTGTCGGTGCTCAAGGGGGTGTCGGCATGGCGGCGTCCGAGTGCACGAAGGTCCGGCTGTGGCGGTGGCGGTCCAATCCGCTGAAGCGGCGCAGCGACGTCATCGAGGCGTGGGTGGTCCTGTGCGCCTGGCTGCTCGCGCTGGTGGGCGGCGTCTTCGCCGGCTGCGCGGCGGCGGACGCCGTGGTCGGCTCCGCCGAGCGCGTCCGCGCCGAGACCCGTCGGGTGACCGCCGTCCTGGTGCGGGACGCGGAGGAGCCGGGGCCCGCCCGCGTGACCACCGACCACCTGGTGTGGGCGCCGGTCCGCTGGAGCGACCCGGGCGGCACGACCCGCACCGACGAGGCGCGGGTCCCGCCGAAGGCCAAGGCCGGCGGCAAGGTGCAGGTGTGGACCGACCGGCACGGCCGTGTCGTCAACGAACCGCTGTCCGGCGCCGAGACGACCCTGCACGCGGTCTCCGGCGGCCTGCTCGCCGGCGCCGGCGGGGCCGGTCTCGTCCTGGGCGCCGGCTGGGTGGTCCGCCTGATGATGGACCGGCGGCGGCTGGAGCAGTGGGCCGCGGAGTGGGAGCGGCTGGACACGCCCTGGGGCTGGAAGACCGGCTGAGCCGTGGTGCCCCCGGGAGACGGGGGCACCGGCTCACTTGACGTCCGCGCTGGGCAGCGCCTTCGGGGACTTGGTGTCCAGGTTCTCCAGGCCCAGGCCCTTGGGGATGGCGAGCGTGAGGACCGGCGCGCCCGGCTGTGGCGGGGGCGGGGTCAGCTGGTCCTGGGGCAGCTTCGGGGGCGTGGTCTGCTGGAAGTTGTTCTGGTCGAAGTTGACCAGTCCGGTCTTCTCCAGGACCGTGATGTGGTCGAGCACGGTGTCGTTCGCCAAGTCGGCCAGCTGGCGCACCATGGTGTTCTGGGTGTTCGCCCGGATCTTCGCGATCACCGGGAAGATCTGACCATGGGTCACCCGCATGATCGCCACACCGGTCGAGTCGAACTCCTTGCCCGTCTTGGAGTCCACCGTCGCGACGAACTGCTGCTGCTGTGGGCTCGCCTGGTTCGGCAGGGTGATGTTCAGCTGTGACGCGATCTTGCGGCAGGCGAGGTCGAGGCGGGCGTGACCGACCACCAGGTGCTTGCCGGCCTCCTTCATCGCCGGTGTCGTGCCCCGCTGCATCGCCATCATGCCCAGCGGGTGCTCCCAGAGCCCGGCCGCCCGCACCTTGACCACGAAGTCACGGTCCGCCTCGGTCAGCGGCCCCCACTGCGTGTTGGCGATGACGCGGTCCTGGCTGACCGAGGTGGTCTGCACACCCAGCATGGCGGGGTAGGCGAGGGCGGACAGGGTCAGGACCAGGGCGCCTCCCACGAAGACGGTGCCAACCATGCGGCGCGAGACGGGCATCGTGCCTCCAGACGTGAACGACTCGTACCCCCAGAGGTACGGACGGGACGGCAGGAACAATCACCGCTGCGGGAAAAACTTACGATCCGCTGTGCGGCGTACGTCACACGGCCCCCGCCCGCGCTGCCGCGGCCGGCTCACCAGCCCGTCAGCAGCAGATGGTTGACGAGCAGGGCCACCAGCGCCTGGGCCGCCAGCCAGCCCCGGGCCCCGGTCAGAAAAGCCGTCGCGGGCAGCAGCCACAGGGCGAACGGCAGCCAGATCCGCTCCGTCTCCGCCTTGCTCATCCCGGACAGGTCCGCGACGAGCAGCGTGGCCAGCGCGGCCAGGACGAGCACGGCGAGCCGCCCGCCGGCGGTGCGGGCCCGGCGCACGAGCACGGCCCCGGCCCGGCGCAGGCCCGCCACGGTCGCCGTCCCCACCACCGCCACCAGGCACGCCAGGTTCGCCCACACCCAGTACGGCTGCGGCCGGTCGCCGCCGACGCCCTGGTGGTAGCGGGTGACCAGCAGGTCGTACGCGTCCCACCAGAAGAAGCCGAAGGCCGTGAACACCAGCGGCACCACCGCGCACCCCGCCAGGACGAACGGCAGCGGCCGCAGGCGTGCCGGACCCAGCCACAGCACGGCCGCACCGATCACCACGAGCAGCGTCAGCCCGTACGAGAGGTAGACGGCGAGGCCCGCCAGCAGCCCCGCGGCCAGGCCCGCCGAGCGGGGCCGGCGCCCCGTCACCGCCAGCGCGAGGAACGCCGCCGCCCACGCCGCGACCGCCGCGAAGTACGCGTCGGCGGAGGTGCCCAGCCACACCGCGCCCGGCATCAGGACGAGGAACGGCGCGGCGCGCCGGGCGTGCCGCTCGGAGGCGAGCGCGCGGACGGCGACGAGGACGGCGACCGCCGCCGTGGTGCCGAGGGTGATGCACCAGGCCGCCGCCCAGGCCCCGCCGCCCAGACCGGCCCGGTCCAGGTACACGAAGGTGAGCGTGGCCGCCGGCGGGTGCCCGGCGACATGCGCGGGCCAGTGGTCCGGAGTGCCGAGCAGGATGTGCCCGGTGAAGTCCCGCAGGGCCGCCGGGATGTCCTGGAAACGGCCGACGGCCCGGAGGTACTCGTGCCGTGTCGTCAGCCGGCCGGCGACGCCCCGCTGCCAGCCGTCGACCAGCGCCAGCGACCAGGTCCAGGCCAGGGCGGCCCCCCACACGGCCGCGAGCAGCCGGCGCCAGGGCAGCCGGGCGGCCACGGCCGGTCCGTACGCCACCACGGCGACCGCGACGACAAGCGCGGCCGGAGTGCCGGGACCGAGGTGCGGATGCCAGGTCGCGAGCAGGGGCGGCCAGTTGACGTGGAGGGTGCCGTCGCGGCGCTCCACGACGGTCCCGGCCACCGCCGCCGCCGTGAACAGCAGGACGGCTGCGCCGGCCGCGTACAGGTCGCGGCGCGACGCGCGGCGGTCGTCGCCGGGGCGGGCGTCCGAACGGGCCTCGGGCGTCTCGGGCGTCTCGGGGAGGAGATCACGGGTCACGCGAGCACGCTAGGACGCCCGGGGTCCGCCCCCCGTGTGACAAGCGGAGACGTCAGCGATCCGTCATGGTTCGCCTCGCGCCCCGCGGGGCCGGCGCCGCCTACGGTCGGCACATGGCACGGTCCCCCTTCGCCCCCTCGTTCTGGCGCAGTCCGCTGCGCGGACCCTGGCTGACCTCGGTGCTCGGCTTCGTCCTGCTCGGCGGCATCACGGTGGTGTTCGTGACCGGGCTGCTGTCGTACGCCGCCTACAACCCGGACCTGTCGCCGGTGAACGACAAGACCCCCGGCAAGGGCGTCCTCGGCTTCTACCTCTTCCCCTGGCCGACCGGGCCGCGCTGGCTGTACCGGCTGAACCAGGGCGTCCACGTCACCCTCGGCATCACCCTGATCCCCGTGCTGCTGGCCAAGCTGTGGTCGGTCGCCCCGCTGCTGTTCCGGCTGCCGCCCGCCCGGTCCGTCGCGCACGCGCTGGAACGCCTCTCGCTGCTGTTCCTGGTCGGCGGCGCGCTGTTCGAGTTCGTGACGGGCGTGCTCGACATCCAGCTCGACTACGTCTTCCCGGGGTCCTTCTACCACCTGCACTTCTACGGGGCGTGGGTCTTCTTCGCCGCGTTCGTCGTCCATGTGCTGCTCAGGGTGCCCGCGGCCCGGCGCGGTCGGAGGGATCTACGGGAGGCGTCCGGCGGGCTGGTGGCGCCGGAGCCCGCCGGGCCGACCGTCTCGCGGCGCGGCGCCCTCGCCTTCGTCGGCGGCGGCTCCCTGCTGCTGTTCGCCACCACCGTGGGGCAGAACTTCGACGGGGTCCCGCGCCGGACCGCCCTGCTCGCCCCGCACGGCGGCGCCGAACCCGGCAGCGGCCCGGGAGCCTTCCAGATCAACAAGACGGCCCGGTACGCCGGGATCCGCGCGGCCGAGACGTCCGAGGAGGCGTGGCGGCTCGTGGTGACGGGTCGCGCCGGACGAACCGTCCGTCTCTCCCGCGCCGACCTGCTCGCCCTGCCGCAGCACGAGGCGGCCCTGCCGATCGCCTGCGTGGAGGGCTGGTCCACCTCCGACCAGCGCTGGCGCGGGGTGCGGCTGCGCGACCTTGCGGCGCTCGCGGGTGACGAAGAGGCTCCGTCCGACGTCCTCGTGGAGTCCCTCCAGCGGCACGGCGCCTTCCGGCGGGCGGCCCTGCGCGCCGACCAGGTCGCCGACCCGCGCAGCCTGCTCGCCCTCGCCGTCAACGGCGCCGGCCTCACCCTCGACCACGGGTATCCGGCCCGCGTCATCGTGCCCGCCGCGCCCGGGGTGCTGAACACCAAGTGGGTGGCGCGGCTGACCTTCGAGGACCTGTGATGCGCCGGCGACGCCCGCCCCTCGGCAGCCCCGCGCATCTGCTCCTGCTCGCCTGCTCCTTCGCGCTCACGGGGTACGCGGGGGTGCGGCTGCTCGAGACGGACCCGTTGGCGGTCGCGCTGTGGTTCGTGGGCACGGCCGTCCTCCACGACCTCGTCCTCGTGCCGCTGTACGGGGCCGCGGACCGCGCGCTGCTGCGCGGCACGGAACGCTCCGGCCACCGCGCCCGGACGATGTACGTGCGGGTGCCCGCCGCCCTGTCGCTGCTGCTCCTGCTGGTGTGGTTCCCGCTGATCACCGGCCGTGTCGCGGACCGCTACGCGCGTGCCACCGGCCTCTCCCCGGACGGCTTCCTGGCCCGGTGGCTCCTCATCACGGCCGCGCTGTGCGGGGGTTCCGCGGTGGTGTACGCACTGCGCCACCGCCGGCCCCGCACGCACCGGCCGCCCGGCGCCTGAAAGCTGTCGGCCACCTGTCGATCCGGCTCCGCGGCGCACCCGCCCCTCGGCGTACCGCACCAAGTGCCGCAGTATGAACGGGTGGAGAACGTACGCCTGCTCGTCGTGGACGACGATCCGCCCATCGCCGACCTCGTCGCGACCGTCGCCCGCTACGAGGGTTGGGACGCCGTCACCGCCAACTCCGGTGCGGAGGCGCTGCGCAGAGCCGCCGAGTTCCACCCGGACATCGTGGTGCTCGACCTGATGCTGCCCGACGTCGACGGCTTCGGGGTCCTGGACCGGCTGCGCGCCGGCGGCCGGATGGTGCCCGTGGTGTTCCTCACCGCCCGCGACGGCGTCGCCGACCGGGTCGCCGGGCTCACCCGCGGTGGCGACGACTACCTGGTCAAACCGTTCGCCGTCGAGGAGCTGATGGCCCGGCTGCGCACCGTGCTCCGGCGCAGCACCGGCCCCGGTCTCCAGCGCTCGGTCCTGCGGGTCGCCGATCTGACGATGGACGAGGACACCCGCGAGGTCCGGCGCGGCGACCGGCTGCTCACCCTCACCCCGACCGAGTACGAGGTGCTGCGCTATCTCATGCGCAGGTCGCCGGCCGTGCTCACCAAGGCCCAGATCCTCGACCACGTCTGGGAGTACGGCTTCGGCGGCCGCTCCAACGTCGTCGAACTCGTCGTCAGCAGGCTGCGCCGCAAGCTCGACGACACCGGCGCCCCGCTGATCCACACCGTGCGCGGCTTCGGCTACGTGGTCCGGGAGGCGTCGGGGTGATCGCGCGACTGCGCCGGGCGTACCGCGCGATGCGCCTCGGGACCCGGCTGGCGCTCGGTCTGGCCGTGCTGTCGCTCACGGTGTTCGCGGTGGTCGGCACCGCGCTGACCACGTATATGCGCGAGTACCTGGCCGCACAGCTCGACACCCAGCTGGCGCACGGGCAGATCGCCCAGTCCAAGTCCATCGCCGACCACGGCACGCTCGGCGGCAAGAAGTACTACAGCTGGTTCTACGCCGTGTACGACGTGACGGACGGCAGGGCCGTGCTGCGCACCCCGGAGGACCCCGCCGATCTCCCCGACGACGTCGCCGACTTCACCGCGCTGGCCCGCGCGCAGGCCGGCGCGCACCGGGAGGTGCTGCGCACCGCGGATCTGCGGGGCGAGGGCGAGTACCGGCTGCGGGCCTGCGAGGTCGAGCCCGGTGTGGTCCTGGTCAGCGCCGCGCCCCTGGACGGCATCGAGGACACCGTCGGCCGGCTGGTCACCCTCCAGGCCGTGACCTTCGGGCTGGCGCTGGCCGCCCTGGTGGCCCTCGGCCGGGGCATGCTGCGACGCGGCCTCGAGCCGCTGGGCGACATGGCGCGCACCGCGCGGGACATCACCTCGCACGACCTGACCGACTCCGCGCGGCTGCCGATGCGGCACGACCGGCGCGGCGGCGGACCCGAGGTGGAGGAGCTGCGCACCGCGTTCAACACGATGCTGGAGCACATCGACGACTCGCTGGCCGTACGGGCGGAGGCGGAGCGCCGGCTGCGCCGGTTCGTGGCGGACGCCTCGCACGAACTGCGCACGCCCCTGATGTCGGTGCGCGGTTACGCCGACCTGTTCCAGTACGCCGCCGCCAACGCCCCCGAGGAGCGCGAGCGGCATCTCGCGCGACTGCGCGCCGAGGCCGCCCGGATGGGCGTCCTCCTCGACGACCTGCTGCTGCTCGCCCGGCTCGACGCCGCGGACGTGGAGACGCCGCTGCGCCCGGTGGAGGCCGATCTGGTCGAGCTGGTGGCGCAGGCGGCCGACGCCTTCCGGGCCACCCGCCCCGGCCACCCGCTCACGGTCGTCCCCGGCCCCGGTCCGCTGCCGCTGCGCCTGGACCCGCAGCGCATCCGCCAGGTCCTGGACAACCTCCTCACCAACGCGGCCGTGCACACCCCGCCCGGCACCCCGGTGTCCATCGCCGTGTCCGTCGGGGACGGCACCGCGCGGGTCTCCGTCACCGACGCCGGGCCCGGCATACCGCCCGCCGACGCCGAACGCGTCTTCGACCGCTTCTACCGGGTCGACAAGGCCCGCAGCCGCGACCGCGGCGGCAGCGGACTCGGGCTCGCCGTCGCCCGGTCCCTCGTCGAGGCCCACGGCGGCCGCATCACCGTCTCCGGGGAGCCGGGGCGGACCCGCTTCACGGTGACGCTCCCGCTGACCGCCCCCGCCCTTACGAACCCGTGACATGGGGGCCGTGCGACGGCTCGGGGGAGCGGCGGCGCCCTAGCGTGGACGCATGCGTGTACTGGTCACCGGCGGCGCCGGATTCATCGGGTCCTCCCTCGTCCGGGCGCTCGCCGCCCACGGGCACGAACCGGTGGTGTACGACGTCCGCACCGATCCCGCGGCGGACGTGCGCGACCCCGACGCCGTACGGCACGCCCTCGCCGGTGTCGACGCGGTCTGCCACCAGGCGGCCATGGTCGGCCTCGGCACCGGCTTCGAGGACGCCCCGGAGTACGTCTCCCGCAACGACCTCGGGACGGCCGTGCTGCTCACGGCGATGGCCGGGGCCGGAGTGCGCCGGCTGGTGTTGGCCGGGTCGATGGTCGTGTACGGCGAGGGCCGCTACACCTGCGCCCGGCACGGCGTCGTCCGGCCCGGCCCGCGCACCGTCGCCGCCCTGGACGCGGGCCGCTTCGAGCCGCCCTGCCCGGTCTGCGGCGCCGATCTGACGCCGGGGCTGGTGGGGGAGGACGCCCCGGCCGACCCGCGCAACGTGTACGCGACGACCAAGCTCGCCCAGGAACACCTGGCGGCGGCCTGGGCCCGCGCGACCGGCGGCACCGCGGTGTCGCTGCGCTACCACAACGTCTACGGGCCGGGCATGCCCCGCGACACCCCGTACGCGGGTGTCGCGTCCTTCTTCCGCTCCTCCCTCGCGCGCGGGGAGGCGCCCCGCGTCTTCGAGGACGGGCGCCAGCGGCGGGACTTCGTCCATGTGCGCGACGTGGCCGCCGCGAACGTGGCCGCGCTGGAGGCGACCGGCGGGGACCTGGCGCCGGGCGCGCTGACCGCGTACAACACCGGGAGCGGGGAGCCGCACACCGTCGGCGAGACGGCCGATGCCCTCGCGACCGCGCACGGCGGCCCCCGGCCGGTGGTGACGGGGGAGTACCGTCTCGGGGACGTCCGGCACATCACGGCCGACTCCACGCGGCTGCGTGCCGAACTGGGCTGGAAACCGCGGGTGTCCTTCGCCGAGGGAATGGCGGAGTTCGCCGGGGCGGACCCGCGCGACGGGTGACCGCCCCCGCACCGGCCGGTGGTGCTGCCCGCGTTCAGGAAGCGGCGGCGGGCAGCACCACCTCGAAGCGGCAGCCGCCGGGCACGTTGCGCACGGTCGCCCGGCCCTCGTGCGCCTCCACGATGCCCCGCACGATGGCGAGTCCGAGTCCGGCGCCCGCCGGGGGCGTCCGGGCGTGCGTCCCGCGCCAGCCCGTGTCGAAGACGCGCGGCAGGTCCTCCTCCGGGATGCCGCCGCACCCGTCGGTCACCGACAGCACCACGCCGTCGGGGGAGCGTTCGGCGGCGACGGCGACCGTGCCGTCCGCGGGGGTCCGGCGGATCGCGTTGACCAGCAGATTGCCCAGCACCCGGCTCATCTCCCGGCCGTCCACCTGCACCGGCAGCGCCTCCACCCGGTCGCCGACCAGCCGTACGCCCTGCTCCCTGGCCAGCGCGTCCGCGCCCGCGAGGGCGTCGCCCACCAGGTCGTACAGGGACAGCCGGGCGAACGACAGCTTCAGCGTGCCGGCGTGGATCCGGGACAGCTCGAACAGGTCGCCGACCATGCCGTCGAGGCGTTCGACCTCCATCCGGATCTGCTTCAGATAGCGGTCCGGGTCGGCGGCCACCCCGTCCTCCAGGGCCTCCGCCATCGCGCGCAGCCCGGCCAGCGGGGTGCGCAGATCGTGCGAGATCCAGGCGACCAGTTGGCGGCGCGAGGACTCCAGGGCGCGCTCCCGCTCCCGGGACTCCGCGAGCCGGGCGCTGGTCGCCTCCAGTTCCCGGCTCAGCGCGGCGAGTTCCGCCGTGGCGGGCCCGTCGGGGGACGTGAACGCCCCGCCGTCGCCGAAGGAGCGGGCGGCGAGTGCCAGGGCGTGGCTGCGGGCGGCGACCCAGCGGCCCAGGAGCAGCGCGGTCGCCAGGGAGACCACCGCGGCCATCGCGACGACGGTCGTGACGACACTCAGGTCGTGCCCGGACAGGAACATCGCCTGCGCCACGGCGAGCGTGCCCGCCAGCATCGCGGTGACGCCGACGCCCGCGACGACGGCGAGGTGCGTGATCAGCGAGCGCCGCCGGATCAGCAGCAGCACACAGGCGCCCAGGACGCCCGCCGCGGCGGCGCCCAGGAACGCGAACAGGGCGATGAGCAGCGTGTCGCGCACGTCAGCCCTCCTCGGCGGGGGCGGCGCCGTCGGTGTCGAAGCGGTAGCCGACGCCCCACACGGTCTGGATCAGCCGCGGCCGGGCCGGGTCGTCCTCGACCTTGCCGCGCAGCCGGCGCACATGGACGGTTACGGTCGACAGGTCGCCGAAGTCCCAGCCCCACACCTCGCGCATCAGGTCCTCACGGCCGAACACCCGGCCGCGATGGCGCAGGAAGAACGTCAGCAGGTCGAACTCGCGGATCGTCAGCGCGAGTTCGGCCCCGTTCTTGGTCGCGCGGCGGGCCGCCGGGTCCACCGACAGGCCCCCGGCGCCCAGGACGCCGGACGGCTGCGCGGGGCGGGCGCGGCGCAGCACCGACCCGACGCGCAGGACGAGTTCGCGGGGGCTGAACGGCTTGGTGACGTAGTCGTCCGCCCCGACCTCCAGACCGAGGATGCGGTCGTCCTCGTCGCCGCGCGCGGTCAGCATGATGACCGGGACCGGGCCCTGGCCGCGCATCCGGCGGCACACCTCCAGGCCGTCCATGCCGGGCAGCATCAGGTCGAGGACGACGAGGTCGGGGCGGCGCGCCGCCGCCGCGGCGAGGGCGGAGGGCCCGTCGCCCGCCCGGTCCACCACGTACCCGGCGCGATCCAGGTACCCGGAGACGATCTCGGCCACGGTGGGGTCGTCGTCCACGACGAGGACCCGTGCCCCGGCCCCGCCGCTCGGCTCTTGCTGCTTCATACGGCCAGCCTCGCACCCTCCGCGCGCGCGAGGCGCCGCCCGGACCGTGACGTCCGCGTTCCGTAAGGAGCCGTCGTCCGTTATGCCCGGTTCGTGCTCGTAGGGTGAAAGCCGTGACGATCTCCTCACCCCGAGCCACCCCCGTGGACCCGGCACCCGTCGACGTCGTGCTGCCCTGCCTCGACGAGGCCGGGGCGCTGCCCTGGGTCCTGGACCGCGTCCCGCCCGGGTGGCGGGCGCTCGTCGTGGACAACGGCTCCACCGACGGCTCCGCGGACCTCGCGGCCCGCCTCGGCGCCACCGTCGTCCGCGAGACGCGGCGCGGCTTCGGCGCCGCCTGCCACGCGGGCCTGACCGCCGCCACCGCCCCCGTCGTCTGCTTCTGCGACTGCGACGCCTCCCTCGACCCCGGCGACCTGGTGCCGTTCGTGGAACGCGTCGCGGCCGGCGAGGCCGACCTGGTCCTCGGCCGCCGCCGGCCCGAGCGGCGGGGCGCCTGGCCGCCGCACGCCCGCGCCGCCAACCTCGCCCTCACCCGGCTCCTGCGCCGCCGCACCGGGCTGCGACTGCACGACCTCGGCCCGCTGCGCGCCGCCCGCCGGGAGGAACTGCTCGCCCTGGACCTGACGGACCGGCGCAGCGGCTACCCCCTGCAGATGGTGGTGCGGGCCGCCGACGCCGGCTGGCGCATCGCCGAGGACGACGTGCCCTACCGTCCCCGTACCGGTGCCTCCAAGGTCACCGGGACCTGGCGCGGCACCTGGCACGCGGTCCGCGACATGAGCCGCGTGCTGGCCGAGGAACCCGCGGCACCCGGCGTCCGGGAAGGGGCCCGTCCGTGACCACCCTCCTCGTCATCGCCAAGGAGCCCCGCCCCGGCCGGGTCAAGACCCGGCTCACCCCGCCCTTCACCCCGGAGGAGGCCGCCGCGCTCGCCGAGGCCGCCCTCGCGGACACCCTGGACACCGTCGCGCGCACCCCCGCCCGGCGCCGCGTCCTCGTCCTCGACGGCACGCCGGGCCCCTGGCTGCCGCCCGGCTTCGACGTCGTCCCGCAGAGCACGGGCGGACTCGACGAACGGCTCGCCGCCGCGTTCGCCGCCTGCGACGGCCCGGCCCTGCTCATCGGCATGGACACCCCGCAGGTCACCCCTGAACTGCTCACCGTCGACTGGGCGGACTGCGACGCCTGGTTCGGCCGGGCACGGGACGGCGGCTTCTGGGCGCTCGGCCTCGCCGAACCCGACCCGGACCGGCTGCGCGGCGTCCCCATGTCGCAGCCGTACACCGGCGCCGCCCAGCGCGCCCGGCTCGCCGGACTGCGGGTGCGGGACCTGCCCGGCCTGCGGGACGTCGACACCGCGCTCGACGCCGAACTGGTCGCCGCCGCGGCCCCCGGCGGACGGTTCGCCACGGCCCTGGCCCGGCTCGGCCCGGCGGCCCGCCGATGAGCGGGCTCAGAGAGGCGGCGGCCCCCGCGGACCCGGTCGCGCCCTGGTCCGCCGACCCGTACGCGCGCGCCCTCGGCAGCGGCCGCGGCCCCCTCTACCTGCGGCGCGCCGACGGCTGGCTGCTGCCGCTGGACGTGGAGCGCTGGTGCGCCGACGCCGACGCGGTGGACCGTGAGGTGCTGCGGCGCTGCGAGGGCGCGGTGCTCGACGTCGGCTGCGGCCCCGGACGGCTGGTCGCGGCCCTGGCCCGGCAGGGCCGTACGGTCCTCGGCATCGACGTCAGCGACGCCGCCGTCGCCCGCACCGCGCGGCTCGGCGGTCCCGCGCTGCGCCGATCCGTCTTCGATCCGCTGCCCGGCGAGGGCCGTTGGGGCACCGCCCTGCTCCTCGACGGCAACATCGGCATCGGCGGCGACCCGGCGGCCCTGCTGGAGCGCCTCGCCCGACTCGTGCGCCCCGGCGGGCTGTTGCTCGCCGAGACCGTGCCCGGCCTCGATCTCGACGAGCGCGTCCAGGTCCATGTCACCGACGCCCGGGGCGCCGAGGGCCCCCTCTTCCCCTGGGCCCGCCTCGGCACCCCCGCCCTGCTCCGGCACGCGGCACGGGCCGGATGGAGCCCCGCCGGACAGTGGACGGTGGAAGGGCGGGCCTTCGCCGCGCTGCGCGCCCACGCGATACCGGACCAGCGCAAAGGTGCCGCAACACAAGGCGTCTAGACTCGGGCTCCATCGGCCGGCCCGTGGGTCGCACGCGGGCGAAACCTGCCAGACCCGAAGGGTATTCGGCGTTTTGATACGGATAGATGCAGTCACCAAGCGATACCCGGACGGCACGGTGGCGGTCGACCGGCTGTCGCTGGAGATACCCGACCGCTCGATCACCGTCCTCGTGGGACCGTCCGGCTGCGGCAAGACGACCACACTGCGGATGATCAACCGGATGGTCGAGCCCAGCGAGGGCACCATCCTCCTCGACGGCGTGGACATCCAGCAGCAGCCGGTCAACACCCTGCGCCGGTCGATGGGGTACGTCATCCAGAACGCGGGCCTCTTCCAGCACCGCACGATCCTCGACAACATCGCGACCGTGCCCCGCCTGCTCGGCTGGGGCAAGGAGAAGTCCCGCGCCCGCGCCCGGGAGCTGATGGAACGCGTCGGCCTCGACGGCTCCCTCGCCAAGCGCTACCCGTACCAGCTCTCCGGCGGCCAGCAGCAGCGCGTCGGCGTCGCCCGCGCGCTCGCCGCGGACCCGCCGGTGCTGCTGATGGACGAGCCGTTCTCGGCCGTCGACCCCGTGGTGCGCAAGGGACTCCAGGACGAACTCCTGCGCATCCAGGAGGAACTGGGCAAGACCATCGTCTTCGTCACCCACGACATCGACGAGGCCGTCAAACTCGGCACCATGGTCGCCGTGATGCGCACCGGCGGTCATCTGGCCCAGTTCGCCCCGCCCGCCGAACTGCTCACCGACCCCGCCGACGCGTTCGTCGAGGACTTCCTCGGCAACGACCGCGGCATCCGCCGGCTGTCCTTCTTCTCCTCGGCCGGACTCGACCTGCTCACCGGGCCGATCGTCGCCGTCGACGCCTCCGCCGAGCAGATCGCCGCCGCCGCCCGCGCCGGCGCCCCCTACCTCCTCGTCGTCGACACCGACGGCCGGCCCGTCGGCTGGGGCGATCCCGCCGAGCTGATGGCCGGGTCGATCGCCACCGCCGAACTCCTCTCGCACGGACGGCCGTTCACCGCCGGTGGCGACTCCCTGCGGGCCGCCCTGGACTGCGCGGTGCTCTCGCCGACCGGCTGGGCCGTCGCCGTGGACGGCGAGGGACGGGCCACCGGGGTGGTCTCGCAGACGTCCATCGGCGACGCCATCCGGGGCGCGCACGCCGGCCGCGCCGCCGCCGGCACGGCCCAGAAGGTCGCCCCGTGAACGACCTCTTCGACATGCCGAGCTATCTGGAGCACAGCTTCCTCGGCCTCGTGGGGCTGCATCTGCGCGAGGCGCTGGTGCCGGTGCTGGCCGGGCTCCTCCTGGCGCTGCCGCTCGCCCAGCTGTGCGTCCGCTTCCGCTGGCTGTACCCGCCGGTGCTGTGGGTGACGACCGTGCTCTACGCCATCCCGTCGCTGGCGTTCTTCGTCGTCCTCATCGACTACACCGGGCTGAGCGAGCTGACGGTGATGATCCCGCTGGCCGTCTACAGTCTGGTCGTGCTCGTCCCGGCCATCGTGGACGGGGTGCGCTCGGTGCCGCAGGAGACGCTGGCCGCGGCCACCGCGATGGGCCTGGGCCCCGTACGCCGCTATCTCCAGGTGCAGTTGCCCATCGCGGCGCCCGCCATCCTCGCCGGGCTGCGGGTCGCGGCCGTCTCCAGCATCTCCCTCGTCAGCGTCGGCATGCTCATCGGCAACGAGGGCGCGCTCGGCAACATGCTCGACGCCGGACTGAAGTACAACCAGCCCCGGCTGGTCTGGCTGTCCGTGATCTCCACCGCCGTCCTCGCCATCCTCGTGGACGCCCTGCTGATCGTCCTGCGGGTGTGGGTGACGCCCTGGATGCCGCGCGGCGGCGGCCGGGGCACCCGGACCGTCCTCGCGAAGGGAGCCGCCCGGTGAACATCCTGAACTTCGCCGACGCGTTCTTCAGCGACAGCGCCCACTGGCAGGGCTACGACGGCATCCCGGTCCGGCTCGGCGAGCACGTCCAGTACACGCTGACGGCCCTCGGTATCGCCGCCGCCATCGGGCTGCCCGTCGGGCTGCTCACCGGTCACACCGGGCGCGGCGGCAACGTGCTCGCCCTCATCGCCACCTCGGGCCGCGCGCTGCCGAGCTTCGGCCTGATGGTGCTCATGTTCATCCTGCTGGGTCTCGGCATGGCCCCGGTG
This sequence comes from Streptomyces sp. NPDC059852, assembly GCF_042731455.1. Lineage (NCBI taxonomy): Bacteria > Bacillati > Actinomycetota > Actinomycetes > Kitasatosporales > Streptomycetaceae > Streptomyces > Streptomyces sp. NPDC059852. The sequence continues at coordinate 42,887 of NZ_JBHWJK010000017.1, forward strand.
ATGATCCCGCTGGTGGTGCTCGCCGTCCCGCCCATCCTGGTCACCACCAACGAGGCGATGCGCTCCCTGGACCCGGCGCCCGTGGACGCGGCGCGCGGCATGGGCATGGGCGAGGCGCAGGTCCTGTTCCGGGTCGAACTGCCCACGGCGCTCCCGCTGATCCTCAGCGGGCTGCGCTCCGCCGCCATCCAGATCGTCTCGACGGCCACGATCGCAGCGTACGTCAGCTTCGGCGGCCTCGGCCGCTACATCGTGGACGGCCTCTACCAGCGGGACTACGAGAAGGTCGTGGGCGGCGCCACGCTGGTGGCCGGGCTCGCGGTGGCCACCCTGCTGGTGTTCTGGGCGGCGGCCCGGCTCGCGGTCTCCCGGGGCGTGCGCAGGCCCACCTGACCGTACGGCGGTGCCGGCCCGCCCGGCACCGCCGTCAGCCCTCCGTGCGGGCCAGGGCCAGTTCGAGGACGACGAGCAGGGCGTCCCGCACCGAGCCGGTCTCCCGGGCGTCGAACACGACCACGGGGACCCCCTCGCTGACGTCGAGCGCCCAGCGGACCTCGTCCAGGGTGTGCTCGACCCGCCCGTCGAAGGCGTTGACGGCGACCGCGAACGGGATGCCCTTGTGCTCGAAGTAGTCGACGGCGGCGAAGCAGTCGTCGAGCCGCCGGGTGTCGACGATGACGAGGGCGCCGACCGCGCCCTCCACCAGGTCGTCCCACATGAACCCGAACCGCTCCTGCCCGGGCGTGCCGAACAGGTACAGCTTCAGGGTCGGGTCGATGGTGATGCAGCCGAAGTCCATGGCGACCGTCGTCGTGGCCTTCTGCGGGGTGTGCGTGAGGTCGTCGACGCCCGCCGCGACCTCCGTGATGGCCGCCTCCGTGGTGAGCGGCTCGATCTCGGATATCGCCCCCACGGCGGTGGTCTTGCCCACGCCGAAGCCGCCCGCGATCACCATCTTGACCGGCAGCGGCGGCCGTGCCGTCGCCGGTCCGGCCGGGGCGCCGGCGGCCGTTTCAGTCGCTGTCACTGAGGACCCCTCGTGCGTCGGGGATGGCGCGCAGGCCCTCGATGACCCTGCGCAGGACGGAGGCGTCGTGGACGACGCCGGAGTCGGGCACGTGCACCGTCAGCCGGCCCTCGTCGCGCAGGTCCTCGGCGAGGACCCGCACCACGTTCAGATGCAGCCGCAGCCGGGCCGCGATCTCCGCGAGGGACTGCGGCAGCCGGCACACGGCGACGATGTCGCGCCGCTCGAAGGCCAGCCGGTCGAGCCCGTCCAGCCCCTCGGCGGTGGCCACCACCTGGGTCTCGACGGGCATCGCCCGGTCGCCGGTGGTGTCCGCGACCCGGCCGGCGGTGAGCAGGAACGGCCGCACGGCGGACGCCTGCCCGACCGGTTCCGGGCCGCTCGGCTCCGGCGGTGGGATGTCGTCCGCCATGGGGTGTCCGCTCCTTCCGGCCCGGTCAGCGGGCCGAGGCCGCACCGACGCTGTTCTTCAGCTCCAGGACGAGCTGCGGGCTCAGGGCGGCTCCGGCCCGGTTCGCGAACACCGTCATCTCGTAGGCGATGTTGCCCAGCTTGGCCTCCTTGTCGGTGACCACGCCGAGGACGGCGCCGCTGCCGATCGCGGAGACCAGCACATGGCCGCCGTCCAGATCGATGATGACCTTGTTGAGCGCGCCGAGACCGTAGTTGCCGGACGCGCCCGCGGCGAGGCTGGTGATTCCCGAGACGATCGCGGCGAGCCGCTCGGAGTCGGCCTGCTGCCGCAGCTCCGACACGGCGATGAGCAGCCCGTCCGAGGAGACGGCGATGGCGTCCACGACGCCGGCCGTCTCGGTCGCGAAGCGATTCAGCAACCAGGTGAAGTCGGCTGCGGCGGCGGCCAGTTCGGCTGACGAGGCATCCGTGCCTCCTGCCGGGGTGCCACCTGTCGACGTGCTCACTGCTCCGCTCCTTCCGGGGGGTCGTTCGGGTCCTGGGCTGGGGAGTTCGGTGCCGGGACCGGGACGGCCCCGCTCTCGCGGTGCGCGCGCTCCACGGCGGCCTCGAACGCGTCGAGTTCGTCGCGTACGGCGTCTGCGTCGACGACCCGGGGCCGGTCCGGCACCACGGCCGCCCGGTCGTCGCCCGCCCCGCCCTTGCGCAGGGTCGCGCCCCGGACCCGCCGCCGCAGCGGGCGGACGGAGGACGGGGCGCCGGGACCGGCGGGGGCCTCCGCGGAGCGGGGGGCGGGCACGGTCGCCGCGGGGCGCCTGGCACGGCGGGGGAGGGGGCCGGAGGCGTCCGGGTCCGCCGGTACGGCGTCCGCGGGCACCGGGCCGGTGGCCGTGGCCCCCGACGGTTCCGGGGCGGGCCGCGCTGTGCCGGCCAGGGCCGTGAGGGCCGGGGTGGACGTCGTCGCCGTCGTGCTGCCGGTCACCAGGCGGGCCGAGGGGATCGTCACCTCGGCCGTGACACCGCCGCCCGGGGTACGGGACAGGGTGACGCCGATCTTCCAGCGGCGGGCGAGCGTGCCGACCACGAACAGGCCGAGCACCTTCGTCGGGACGAGGTCGAGCCGTTCGCGGCGGATCAGACGGGCGTTCTCCTCCGCCAGGCGCTCCGCGCTCATGCCCAGGCCGTGGTCGCTCACCACGATCACCGCGTCGTCGCCGTCCGTGGCGACCGTCACCTCGACAGGGCTGTCGGCGGGCGAGAACGACACGGCGTTCTCCAGGAGTTCGGCCACCATCAGCGTGAGGTCGCCGATGACCTCCGGTTCCAGGACGGCCTCGGACCGCGCCCGCAGCTCCACCCGCTGGAAGCCCTCGATCTGGCCGAGCGCCGCCCGCACGACGTTGGTGAGCGAGGTGGGACCGGCGTCCAGGGCGGCCTCGTGGATGCCGGCCAGCAGCATCAGGCTGTCGGCGTTGCGCCGCAGACGGACCGCGATGTGGTCGATGGAGTAGAGGCGTTCGAGCAGCGCGGGGTCGGTCTCGCCGCGCTCCACCGCGTCGATCAGGGTGAGCTGACGGGACGTCAGGTTGCTGACGCGGCGGCCGACGTTGCCGAACATCTCGGCGACGTTGCGCCGGCTCAGCACCTGCCGCTCCAGCAGCGCCGCCGCTGTCGTCTGCACCTCGTTGAAGCTCTCGGCGAGTTCGCCGATCTCGTCGCGCGCGGTGACCGGCATCTCGCGCAGCCGGGGCGGCCCCTCGTCCTCGGCGTCGTCGTCCGCGACCCGCGCCAGCTCGCGCCGGGCCACGTCGGCGACCTGCCGCGCGGCGCCGGTGAGCGCGACCACCGGCCGCACCACGGAACGGCGTACGAGCACGGCGAGGACCAGCCACAGGGCGAAGCCCAGCAGCGCGGCGCCGAGGAGCAGCAGCGCCCGCCACGCGGCCGTCTCGGACGCGTCCTCCGCCCGGTCGGCGATCTGGTCGATCAGCGAGGTCGTGATCGACAGCCGGGTCTTGGCCTGGTCGCGGTAGGAGTCGTACGAGTCGAGGGCGCGGTCGAGGGACCTACGGACCTCGGCGGGGGAGCCGGCCTGCGCGGCGCCGGGGTCGATCTGCAGCTCGGCGTACTGCCGGCTGATGACGGACTGCGCGGGGGTGTAGCGGATCCCGGCGAAGGTGTCGGCCTGCTCCTCGGTGGCGAAGCGGGTGAACCGCTCGGCCTGGTGCGTGAACTCGTCGTAGGCGCCGATCGCGCCGATGACCTCGATGAGCGCGTTGGAGTCACCGGTCGACGCAGAGAAGACGGCCGTCTCGAACTCGCTGTGCGCGGCGGCCGAGCGCAGGAGGGAGTCCAGCAGGTTGCCGGTGAAGGTGGTGGCGAGCTCGGGGTTGCGGTCCAGGGCCAGGCCGTCGATCAGCTGGCTCGCGGCGTCGGTGTACGCCGGGTCGATGTTGTTGGCCGGCAGGTAGCCGTCCTCGACGGTGTCCCGCAGCCCGGCGAGGCCCTCGACGTTCTTCAGTGCCTGGGCCTCGGTGTCCGGCAGCCGCTCGCCGAACGCCTCGCGCACCCGCCCGACCTGGGTGTCCACCCGTTCCTGGGCGGTGCGGTAGGCGGACGCCGAGGGCTCGCCGCCGCCCGCCGCCTCGTGCCGTACGGAGAGCAGCACGGCCTGCTGGTGCTCGGCGGCCAGCCGGTCGACGAGCTTCGCGACCTCGACGCTCTCGCGGACCAGCCGGGCGGCGTTCGCCGCCTCGCGCGACTGCGCGGTCTGGTCGGCGATGAGGTAGGCCAGCAGGGCCGCGACGACCGTCAGCGGCACACCCACCAGGAGGTTCAGCTTGTGCCGGAAGGGCCAGCGGTCGGGGTGACCGCGCATCCGGCGGGGGCGGGGTCCGCCTGCCTCGCTCGTGGACACCGGGATTCCTCCTTCGTGGGCGCCGCACCGGGTGCGCACGCCGCACGTGACCGCTGTTGCCGACTTCCGATCGATTCTGTGCGGGACAGTACCGTCCCTTCGGTGCTGTGACCGGAACTGTACGTCAAGATTCCGTTACACGACCCGGGCGTCCCGATCGTCCCACCTTCACACCACGGACAACTCCTCGACACATTACGGATTTTGAGTCCGATCGGTGACCTGGCAGCCCTTGACTGACCGAGAACCCGCTGGATTGGATCAGTGGAAAAGCTCTCCCAACCCCACGGACCGGAACGGGAATCGTGACTTTCACCGCCCTGCGCAGCAGCTCCCTCAGGAACCATCCCGGCGCGGCCGCCCTCGCGCTCGCGGCCGCCGCGGCGCTGCTGACGGGATGTTCCTCCTCCGACGACAAGTCCGACCCCCTCGCCGAGGACAAGGCGAGCGGCGACACCGTCGTCGTCGGCTCGAACAACTTCGCCGAGAGCGTCCTCATCGCCGACATCTACGGCGAGGCCCTCAAGGCCAAGGGCATCAAGGTCAGTTACAAGCCCAACATCGGCAGCCGCGAGACCACGTACGGCCTGCTCAAGAACGGCTCCGTCACGGTCCTTCCGGAGTACAACGGCTCGCTGCTCGCCTACCTCGACCCGAAGGCGCCGCAGGAGTCCGCCGAGGCCGTCAACACCGCCGTCAAGAGCAAGCTGGACGCCAAGCTCACCCTGCTGGAGTCCTCCCCGGCCGAGGACAAGGACTCCGTCAGCGTCAACGCCGAGACGGCGAAGAAGTACGACCTGACGGCCGACTCCACCCTCGCGGACCTCAAGGACGCGGCGCCCGAGCTGCTGATCGGCGGCTCGCCCGAGTTCCAGACCCGCCACCAGGGCCTGAAGGGCCTGGAGGCCGAGTACGGACTGAAGTTCAAGTCCTTCAAGGCGCTGGACGCGGGCGGCCCGCTGACCCAGGCGGCCCTGACGAAGAACACCGTGCAGGCCGCGGACATCTTCACCACGGACCCCACCATCACCAAGGAGGGCTTCGTCGTCCTCAAGGACCCGAAGAACCTCTTCGGGTTCGCCAACGTGACCCCGCTCGTCTACAAGAGCGGTCTGTCCGAGGAGGGCGTCGCGGCGCTCAACGCCGTCTCCGCCAAGCTGGACACCAAGACGCTCCTCGACCTGGACTCCCAGGTCCAGCTGGAGAACAAGGACCCGCTCGACGTGGCCAAGGCCTGGCTGAAGTCGGCCGGCCTGGCCTGACGACGCTCCCGGCGCGCCGGTGACGGGCGTAGGCCCTCACCGGCGCGTCCGCGTGTCCGGACCGCCCGCTCAGAGCCGGTCGAGGCCGTCCCGCAGCTTCTCCAGCAGTCCCGGCTCGGCCGTGCCGGGCGTCACCGGCCGCGGACGGTGCACGGTGATCAGACCCGCCTCCAGCAGATCGCACAGCATGATCGCGACGACGCTCACCGGCAGGTCGAGGCGGGCCGCGAGCTCCGCGACGGCGACCGGGCGCGCACAGCGCCGCAGGATGCGCAGCTGCTCGGGCTGCGGGCGCGGTGCCCGCTCCGGCGGCGGATCGACCGCCGTCACCCGCGTGATCAGGGTGAAGTCGCCACGGCTGGGCCGGGTCCGGCCGCCCGTGAGGGTGAAGGGACGTACCAGCCGGCCCGCCGTATGGTCTGGGCCCACCTCACGCACCCGGGCCGACGTGGGCCCGCGGTGCCGCCGACAGGTGCTCACCGATCTTCTTCACCAGCATGTTCATCTGGTACGCCACCACGCCGACGTCGGCGCCCTGGTTCGTGAGGACGACCAGATGGGCGCCCGGTCCCGCCGTGGTCAGGATGAGATAGCTCTGGGCCATCTCGATCAGCGCCTGGCGCACCGGACCGCCCCGGAAGTCCATGCTGACGCCCTTGCTCAGACTCATCAGGCCGGACGCGGTCGCCGCCAGCCGCTCGGCGTCGTCGCGCAGGAAACCCGTCGACTTGCTCACCACCAGCCCGTCCTCGGAGAGCACGACGGCGTGGTTGACGCCGGCGACCCGCTCGACGAGTCCGGTGAGCAACTGGTCGAGCTGGGTGTCGGTGGCGGGAGAGGGGCGTGTCATGGCGGAGTCCTTCATGAGCGGTCGGACGGGCTGGCGGGCGTGGGGGACGTGGGGGAGGAGCAGGCGCCGGACGGGGCGGGGTCGCGCTCCGGCGGGTCGGTGGGGTCGGCGGGTCCGGAGCCGTCCTCGGCCCGGGCCCGGAGCGTGCCGCGCTGGAAGCCGCCGAGGGAGGAGGCGGCCCGCTCGGCGGTGAAGTCGTCGTCCGCGCACCCGTCCTCGCCGGCGGGCGGGGCCTCGTCGCGCGGCCCCGGGGCGGGAGCGGCCCGCCGCACCCGGCGCGGCAGGGGCGTCAGCTCCTCCTCCGGGTCCGGCAGGCGGGCGGCGGGCACCTCGGGCGGCGCCTCCTGGGCGGGGGCCTCCGACGCGGGGGCCGGCGCCTCCAGGTCCTCCTCGCCGGGGCCCTCGTCCTTGTCGGGGTCCTCGTCGGGCACGTCCGTCACCACGACCTCGTGCGGGACGAGCACGATCGCCGTGGTGCCGCCGTACGGCGAGGGGCGCAGGGTGACCGTGATCCCGTGCCGCCGGGCGAGGCGCGCGATCACGAACATGCCGAGCCGCAGATCGTCGGCGAGCGCCACCACGTCGAACTTCGGCGCCTCGGCCAACTGGCCGTTGAACGCGGTGTAGTCCTCCTCGGACAGGCCGAGCCCCCGGTCCTCGACCTCCACGGCCAGCCCCTTGGCGACCATGGCGGCCCGCACCGCGACCGGCGCGGGCGCCGGCGAGTACAGCGTCGCGTTCTCGATCAGCTCGGCCAGCAGATGGATGAGGTCGGCGACCGCGGGCGGCGCGATGTGCACCTCCTCCTCGGTGTGCACCTGGACCCGCCGGTACTCGGCGACCTCGCCGACCGCGCTGCGCAGGATGTCGATCAGGGCGACCGGCTCGCTCCAGCTGCGGCCGGGCCGCTCGCCACTGATGATCACCAGGTTCTCCTGGTAGCGGCGCAGCTGGCTGGCCGTGGAGTCCAGGGCGTACAGGCCCTTCAGCACGTCGGGGTCCTCGTGCGCCCGCTCCAGCGCGTCGAGTTCGGTCAGCTGCAGGTTGACCAGGTTCTGGCTCTGCCGGGCGATGCCCAGGATGACCTTCTGGAACCCCCGCCGGGTGTCGGCCAGTTCGACGGCGGTGTGCACGGCGGTGCGCTGCGCGGCGTTGAACGCCTGCGCCACCTCGCCGAGTTCGTCACGGCCGTAGTCCAGCGGCGGCGTCGCCAGCTCCACGTCGACCTTCTCGCCCCGCTCCAGCCGGGCCACCACGTCGGGCAGCCGCTCCTCGGCGAGGGCCAGGGTGGCCTCACGCAGGCCGCGCAGCCGCCGCGACAGCGAGCGGGTGATCCGCCAGGACACCGCGAGGCACAGCAGCACCGCCACCAGACCGCCCGCGCTCAGCAGCGCGGCCGTGACCAGCAGCCCGCGCGCGTCGTCCGCGCTGCGGTCCAGCAGGGCGGACGTCTGCCCCCGGATGAGTCCCGTGTACGCGTCGGACACCTGGAGCAGCGAAGCCCGCCACTCCTCGCGCACCTCCGGGATCGCGACCGAGCCGCCGTCCCCCGTGGGGCGGGCCGCGAGCACCCGGTCCTCGATGGACTCCAGGGTGCGCCACTGCGGGCTGCGCAGGATCCGCTCGGTCCGCGCCTTCGCGTCACCGGTCAGCGACGGGAGGATCTGGTCGCCGACGATCCAGCGCCGGGTGCCGACCAGTTTCCCGAACTCCGTCCACGTCGCGGCGTCCATCCGCCCCGAGGGACCCGCCAGGGTCAGCAGCGCGTCCTCCTGGGACATCAGCTCCGCCGCGTGCTCCAGCGAGACCAGCGGCGCGGCCTGCGACGTCAGGTCGCCGTCGTCGACCTGGGACAGCTCCCGGAAGACGTGGATCTGGTCGTCGATGATCGACGTGTACTGGCCCAGCGCCTGCGCGGGGGTGATGTCGGTGGGGTGGTCCACCTGGCCCCGGTAGTACTCCAGGCTGCCCGCGGAGCCGACGACCGAGTACAGCCGGGCCTTGATCCGTTCGGGCGCCCGCTTGATGTCGTCCGACCGGTCGAGGAGTTCGGCGACGGCCTCGTCCGTACGGGCGCGCTGGTCCTCCAGGGCGTCACGGGCCGCCTTCTGCCGCGAGGCCAGCCACACCGCCGAGTAGCTGCGCTCCCGTTGCAGGGCGAGGGTGGCCTCGGTGCCCATGGCCCCGGTCGACTCGCTCAGCTCGGTCTGCGCCCGCAGCCGCAGCCCCTCGGAGAACATCTGGACCGTCGTGACGCTCCACACGGCGGCGAGCGTCACCCCGGGCACCAGGGCCAGCAGGAGCAGGGAGAGGCGGATGGAGCCGAGGCGGCGCCGGGGACCTGTCCGTGGAGACATCGTCGTCCTTGGGCGTTCAGCGGAGGGCGGAGGCGGGCAGCGCGGGGGAGTGGGTCGTACGGGGGACCGGGGCCGGGGGTGACGGTGCGGCCGGTAGGGCGCGGGGGGTGCGCAGGATGCTATCCGCACATGTGACCGTCCGTGTCACGCGTGACGAAACTGTGGCACCACCGCGCGAGGTGTCCGGTTCAGCGGGTCCCGGCGCCGGCGAACCGGGCGACCGCGGCCACGTTCTTGCTCGTGACGAAGGCCGGACCGGTGAGCACCGGTTTCTCCCCGCCGCCGAGCGTGTTGCCGTTGGTCCGGTACAGCCACAGCGCGTCGACGGCGAGATAGCCCTGCAGATAGGGCTGCTGGTCCACGGCGAACCCCACGTCGCCGGACTGGACCGCCGGGACGAGGTCCTTGCTGAGGTCGAAGGTCGCGACCCTCGCCCTGCTGCGGGCGTCCCGCACCGAGCGCACCGCGGCCAGCGCGAACTGGGCGCCGTTGGCGACGACTTCGTCGATCGTCGGGTCCTGGCCGAGCCGGGCGGTGACGGCCGCGGTGACGGCGTCCAGATCGGTGCCGTCCACGTACAGGTTCTCGCTCTCTCCGCCGAACGCCTTCTTCACGCCCGCGCAGCGGGCCTCCAGGGACACGTTGCCGCGCTCGTGGACGACGCACAGGGCGTGCCGTGCCCCGAGGTCGTCGAGCCTGTCGCCGACGGCTCGGCCCGCGACGCTCTCGTCCTGGCCGAAGAAGCCGAGCAGACCCGCCGAACGCCAGGCGTCGATGCCGGAGTTGAGGCCGACCACCGGGATGCCGGCCGCCCGCGCCTCGGCGACGGCCCGTGCCATCGCCCCCGGCTTCGCCAGGGTCACCGCGATGCCGTCGACCCGCTGCCGGACCACGTCCCGCATCAGCGCGGCCTGACCGGCCGGGTCGGCGTCACTGGCGTAGGTCAGCGCGACGCCGTCCTTCGCCGCGGCCGCCTCGGCGCCCCTGCGCACCAGGTCCCAGAAGGCGTCGCCCTCCCCGCCGTGGGTGATGAGGGCGATCCTCGGCCCGGAGGGGCCGCCCGCCGCGTCCGTGCCCTTCTCGTCGCCGGTCCCGCCGCCGGAGCACCCGGCCAGCACCAGACAGACGGTGGCCGTCCATATCGCGACCCGGAAGGCGGCGGACGACGGGCGTGGGGTGTTCATGGTGGTGCGGCACCTCGCTGTGCGGCCGAGCAGGAGGAACGAACGGGAGCACGGCCGGCGTCGCACGGCTGGGATCCGCCGGTCTGCTGAACTCCCGTTGGGGCGGAGCCAATCGCGTGCGGCCACCGGTAGTCAAGTGCGTCACCACCCGGGGTGAGCCGCCGCTGCCACATCGTGATGAACCGCCCACGCGGACACGCCCGGGACCCGGGTTCCGCCCGGTGTGCCCGCGTGTGCTCAGCCCGCCTCCGCGGCGGCGCGCCGACGCTCCCGCCGGCTCTTGCGCGGCTCCTGGTCCGGCAGCCAGCCGAACACCAGGCAGCTCCCGACCACCCCGAGGAGCAGTCCGACCAGGAACCCGCCGAGGTTGGAGGTGAGCCAGGTCCCCAGCGAGACAAGGACACCGGTGATCGAGTAGAAGAGCCGCTGTGCCGGGTTGAACAGGGTCAGCAGGCCGAGCAGCACCATGAGCACGGGCAGCAGATACCCGGCCAGCCCCTGCATGCCGATGTGCAGGACGACCTTCAGCGAGGCCTTCATGGTGAGCAGGATCCAGGCACCGCCGAGCGCCAGCAGCAGCCCGCCCCAGAACGGCCGGTCGGACCGCCATCGGCGGAAGGCGGCCCGCGCGCCCGCTCGCCCGTCCATCAGCACCCCGAGCCGCTGAACCGCAGTTTCAGGCCGGGCAGCTTGAACACACCAGCGGTGGTGGCGTAGTTGGTCTGCCGCAGGTTCGCGATCCGCACGGTGTCGGCCTGCTGGCTGAAGACGCCGATCGGGCCCTTCACCCCGGCCTTGGTCAGGGTGCTCGCGTCGTTGCCGATCTCGATGTTGTTGAACGCCGCGTCGCCGGACAGCTCGGTGGAGTCGGTGGTCAGATCGCTGGCGGTCACCTTCTCGGCGCCGCTGCCCGCGGTGATGAGGAGGTTGGTGCCGCCGAGGTCGACGCTCTGGCACAGCTTGGTGAGCGTGGCGTTCTTGATGGCGGAGGTGACGATCAGGACCTGGCCGCCGGTGTCGCCCTCGTTGGGGCTGCCCGGGGCCATCTCGTCGAGACCGCCGAACTGCTCGAAGCCGGTGCCGTTCAGCTCCGTGGCGGTGACCGTGAACGGCATGCCGGAGATGGCGAACTGCACACCCAGCGCCCCCTCCGCGGTGAGCACCGCGAGGCCGGCGGCGACCAGGGTGGCCGGCACCGCCATCACGGCGGCCCGGCGGGCCCGGACGCGCCCGCGGCGTACGGAACCGCTTTCCGGCTGCTCGGGGGTGTCACCGGAGGACGAGGTGACGTCGGAGGACGAGGCCATGACTGCTCCCAGGTGCGAAGGACACGGGTAGGGCATCAGCGGCACGTTGTCCTGGCGCGGACAGCGCCCGCGGCCGCACGTCTCCCCGCACCTCCCGGCGGATGCAAGGGCTTTCACGTACTCCGCGGTAGCCAAAGCCGGAAGTTACCGGTGGTTACACCTGAGGGTCAAGGCAGTTGTGGAAAAACGGTGCCGATGGTGTGGCGCTCGTGCCCGGCGGACCGCCCGCGACCTTGCGAACCCCTCGACATCTCGACAACTCCCGTAGAGGCGCTTGACGTTGACGGGCACTCAGGTCTACAACTCTCGCAAGGTTCCCCTGGATCCGTGGCGCCGGATCCCCGTCGCGTGGCCCCTGCCCGCGCTCCCGGACCGCATCTCCTTCACACTCCGCTTCGGCGAGATCCTCCCCGCGCGCCGTCACGGTCGCTCCCCCCTCGACCCGTGCCGGGCGGCCGCTGCCGGGCCCTGGCGTACGGAGAAGGCGCCATGGGCCGGCGGCGGCGCACGCAGCACTTCCCCCACAGCCCCCCACAGGGCTCCCCGACTCCCTGGGCGACCTGAACCGCCCAGGGCTCCCCCTACGAAAGTCGAGGTACAGCCGCATGCGCACCCGCACCCTCACGACCCTCGCCGGCGCCGTCGCCGCGCTCACCCTCCCGTTCGCCGTCCCCGCCTCGGCGGCCGACGGCGCCGTGCTCACCGTCGGGTCCCCCGACGGAGCGGCGGTCGCCGCCGGGGACGTCCTCACCGCGCCGCTGGCCGCCGGGACCAACGCGACCTTCTACTCAAGCGCCACCGGCACCAGCGGCCTGACCTGCACCTCGTCCCAGTTCACCGCCGCCGTGACCGGCAACCCGGCCGCGCCCGGCACCGCCACCGAGTCGGTCACCGCGCACACCTTCGACGCCGCCAGCTGTTCCACCAACGTGGTGGGCGTCCTCGGCGTCACCAGCATCACCGTCAACAACCTGCCGTACGACTCCACCGTCGCCTCGGACGGCACGGTGACCGTCACCCCGCCCGCCGGCTCCACCGTGCGCACCACCGTCGTGCTGCGCACCCTGCTGGGCAGCGTCAACTGCGTCTACCAGGCGCCGGGGCTGACCGGCACGGCGAGCAACGACGACCACACCATCACCTTCACCCGCCAGCAGTTCAGCAAGGTCTCCGGCTCGTCCCTGTGCTTCGCCAACGGCTACTTCACCGCCAAGTACGCCCCCGTGAACGCCGACGGCGAAGTGGTGTACGTCAACTAGTCGCCGTCGAACCGGAGTTCACTTCCGGCGCAGACGCAGGGCCAGCGCGGCGCCCCCGGTGAGCACCAGCACCGTGGCGGCGCCGCCCGCGACGAGCGGCGCCGAGGCCCCCGTACCGGACGTGCCGGTGGACACCACCGGAGTGCCGGCGGGGGCCTCGGCGGCGCGCGGGGCACCGGAGGCGGCCTGCTCGGCGGCGTCGGTGGCGGAGGCCGTGGGCGAGGCGGCGACCGGCGCCTTCTTCGTGGGTGTCGCGCCGCCCCCCGGGGTGGCCTTCGCGCCCCGCCCCGCCCCTGCCGCGCCCGTCGCCGCGCCCGCGCCGCCCGTACCGTCTCCCGTCGCGGCCGGGAACACCACGTCGGAGCACGAGTAGTAGGTGTCCGGCGTACTGGTGTTGCGCCACACCGTGTACAGCACATGGTGGCCCGAGCGGTCGGAGGGCAGTTTCGCCGTGATCCGGTACGCGCCGTTCGTCAGCGCCGGGTCCTTGACCGACGCGAACGGCCGGTCCGGCAGATCCGACCAGGTCAGCGGTTTCGCCGGGTCGTAGCCGGCCTTGGTGAGATAGAGCTCGAACGTGCCGGTGTGCGGGATGGTCGAGGAGTACCGCATCGTCAGGGTGGCGCCGGGGGTGAGCCGGGTCGAGGGCCAGTCGGACCGCGCGAGGTCGAGGCCCCGGTAGGCGGTCAGCCCTCCGCTGCACAGTCCGCCGTCGGGCACGACCTGCCGGTCCCGCCCGTTCACGTTCGCGATCCGCAGGTTGTCCCAGGCCGTGAAGGGCGCCCCGTTGGCCGCTACGGCCGCCCGGCACGCCGCCGACCGGGACGCGGCACCGCCCTCGGGGGAGCAGGCGTACACCCGGCTCACCGGATCCGTCGGCGCCCCATGCGCGTGAGCGGGCCCCGCCGCCCACACCGTGAGCAGCGACGGCACGGCGACGGCGGCCGCCAGAGCGGCGCGATGCGAACTGATCCAGGGCATCCGGGACATCCGGAACGACTCCTCGGCCGACGGCAACGGTCCCTGTGCAGTACGGGAATCGCGCCCGGCGCGTTCAGAGCGCGCCGAGCCGGGGCGAAGCCCGCGTTCACCGGTCGGGCACAGGACGTCGAGGGTGGGTCTCCGGCCCGGTCGAGGGTTTCCCCTGTATCCCGATGACCTTCTCTCTGCCTATCGTTCGACCACAGCCGGCCCACCGGTGACCCCGCGGGGGCCCGGCTCACGCCGGTCCGGCCGCCGCGTTCGCACGTCCTGTCGCCCACCCGCGCCCTCGCCGCGTACCACGGGACGGCTCGACAACCAGAGCCTGACCTTCTGGACCGACGCCGGCCGGACGTCCCCCTGGGGACGCCATGAGCGGGCGGGCCGGCCGATGCGGATGGGGCATCGGCCGGCCCGCCGTCCTTCCCTCCGCCACCGGACGCCTCGCACGGAAACCGTCACTCCGGTCCGATGCGATCACGGTCCGTGTCAGGTGTGGCCCACGCCGACGGCCGTCGCGTCGAGGGCGGCCAGCACCCGCAGTCCCCGGTCGGGCTCCCGGTCGATGCCGGTCAGCAGGCCCGGCACCGCGATGCCCGGCAGCAGATGCCCCCACAACTGCGAGATACGCTCCGCCAGATCCGCCCGGTCGGTCAGCGCCCGGGACATCAGCTGGATCCCGGCGAACGAGCCGACCAGCAGCTCCACCGTCTGCCGGGGCCGTACGGTGGGCAGCAACTCCCCCCGCGCCAGCGCCTGTTCCAGGACGACGACGAGCAGGTCCGCCCACTGCCGGAACGCCCCGGAGTGGTCGACGCCGGACGGCGCGCTCTGGTCCACGGCGAGCCGCACGCTCCCCTTGAGCAGCGCGTTGTGCCGCAGCCGCTGCCCGAACACGAAGGTCATGTCGACGACTTCCTGCAGCTTGCAGGGCTGGGGCGGTACCGCCCCGAACGAGATCTGCTCGTCCAGCACGGCCTGCGCGAGCGACTCCTTGGAGGGGAAGTGGAAGTACAGGGCGCCCTTGGTCACCGCGGCGCGCTCCAGGACCATCGAGATGGTCGTGGCGGCGTACCCGTGCTCGTCGAAGACCGCCCCGGCCGCCTCCAGGATCACCTGCCGCGTTCTGATGGCGCGCTCCTGCCTCGCCATAACAGCCCCTTCATCACCCCGAGTCGGCCTGTGCGCCCCGCGTGCGCCGGAGCGGTGGGGCACGGGCGAGCGACCCGCGGCCGCATTGAAAACAAACCGGTCGCCTCGTACTCTAACGCTCGCGGCACGGGCACCTCGCCGCCTGTTCAGCGCACGTACGGGCACACACGGGGGACCCAAGGAGGGGACATGCCACCTTCGCGGCCACTCGCCACGACCCCGCTCGCCGGACTCCCCACGGCGCCCGACGGATTGACGGCCACGGTACCCCGCCAGCTCGTCCACCGGGCTTCCGTAGCCGAAACGTTTCTCACCGGGGCGGTCGCCACCGGAGCCGACTCCTTCGACGTCTTCGCCGAGTGGCCGCGCACCCATCAGCTGCTCGTCTCGCCCGACCGGTCGGCCTACCAGCCGCTGCTCGTCGCCGAGACCGTCCGCCAGGCCGGCACCCTCCTCGCCCACACCGCCTACGACGTCCCCCTCGGACACCACTTCGTGCTGCGGGAGTTGGCGATCACCACCCGACCCGAACTCCTCACCGTCGGCCCCGCGCCCGCCGAACCCCTGCTGCGTGTCACCGTCACCGACGTCACCCGCCGCGGCGGCCGGCCCACCGGGTTCCGCTACGAGGCCGACGTCCTGCTCGGCTCCGCGAGCGTCGCGACCGCACAGGTGGCGGCGACCTGGACCGGCGAGGCCGTCTACCGGCGGCTGCGCGGCGGACGTTCCGCCGCCACCGTCCCCGTCCTGCCCCTCCCGCCGGGCCTGCCGCCCACCGCCGTGGGCCGCGCCTCGGCCGCCGACGTCGTCCTGGCCCCGGCCGTCGCTCCGGGCCGCCGTCAGCTGCGCGTCGATACCGGTCATGCTGTTTTCTTCGATCATCCCCTGGACCACGTCCCCGGGATGCTCCTGCTGGAGGCCGTCTGCCAGATGCTCGCCGCGGACCCCGCGAGCCGCGGACGGATCCCGGTCTCCTTCTCCTGCGTCTTCCACCGGTACGCCGAACTCGACCTGCCCACCTGGATCGAGCGGACCGGGGCGGCCGTTCCCGGTGGCACGGCCGTCCGCGTCACGGCCCGTCAGAAAGACGCGGTGGTATTCGAGTGTGGGGTGGGGACCGAGGAGCGCTGAGCTATCGTGTGCAGGGAGTAAGAAACAAACGGCATGTCCCGTTCTTTTCCGCCCCCTTCAGGAGTGTCCCCCCGATGGCGAGGCAGCTACGCGCCGAACAGACCCGCACGACGATCCTCACAGCCGCCGCGGAACTGTTCGACCGTCATGGCTACGAATCCACCAGTCTGAGCGACATCGTCGAACAGGCCCAGGTCACCAAGGGGGCCCTGTACTTCCACTTCGCGGCGAAGGAGGATCTCGCCCAGGCCATCATGGAGCTCCAGTCGCGGGCGTCCCGGCAGGTCGCCGCCGAGATGGAGGGCCGTGGCTACTCCTCCCTCGAGTCCCTGATACGCACGACGTTCGGCATCACCCGCCTGTCCGTCGAAGGGCCCATCCCGCGCGCCGGACTGCGCCTGGCCACCGGGGGAGTGGTGATCCGCCCGCCCCTGCGGCACCCGTTCACCGAGCTGCTGGACATCACCACCCGCCGGCTCGTGTGCGCCGCCCAGGAGTCCGACCTGCACCCCGACGTCGACGCCGAGGCCGCCGCACACGCGCTGGTCTGCTTCTTCGTCGGCACCCGGGTCGTCGGCCGGTCCACGGAGAGCGTCGCCCGCCAGCCCCGCCGGGTCGCCGAGATGTGGCACCTGATGATCCGGGGACTGGTCCCGGTGCCCCGTCGCGCCCGCTACCTCACCCTCGCGACACAGCTCGAACGGGAGCTCAGAGCCGTATGACCCGGGCGGTACGGTGAGGCGCATGCCACGGTCCGACGCCCCGCTCCCACCCGTCCTCCTCGCCGACGAGCCGGGCTCCTTCCCGCACGGCGTCCTCGCCGAACGGCACCCCGCGATCATCCGCCAGGTCCGGGACGCGCTCCCCTACGGCCCCGAGCAGCGCCGCGCCCTGGACGCCCTGCTCGCGAACTGCCTCGACGGCGTGATCGAACCGCTGCCCGCCGACGCCCACGACCGGGACCGCTGGACGGCCTGGGGCGCCGGCACCCACACCGGCCGGTCCTGGTTCGACGTGCCGTGGCTGTGGTCCGAGAGCTTCTTCCACCGCCGTCTCCTCGACGCCGTGGGCTACTTCGCCCCCGGCCCCTGGCAGGGCGTCGACCCGTTCCGCCCGTCCAAGACGGCCGAACTCGACTCGCCCGGGACCGACGAGGAACTGGCCGCCCTCGACGCCCTCGCCGGTCTGCCCCCGGCCGAACAGGACCGCGCGCTGCTGCACGGCTCCCTGTGGGGCAACCGGGCCGACCTCAGCTTCCGGCTGGGCGCCACGGGCGGCCCGTCCGGCTCCGGCACCCCGCCCCTGGTGGCCGACGACAGCGACGTCCTCTGGTCGCTGCTCCCGCCCTCCGGCACGGCCACCGTCTGCCTGATCGCCGACAACGCCGGCCGCGAACTCGTCCCCGACCTGCTGCTCATCGCCCGGCTCCTCACCGAGGGACGTGCCGCCCGCGTCCTGCTGCACGTCAAACCGCAGCCGTACTACGTCTCCGACGCCACGCACACCGACGTGCTCGACGCCCTGCGCCGGCTCGTCACCGCCCCGGGAGCCGCCGCCGGGCACGGGCGCGTCCTGTGGGAGGCGCTGACCGACGGCCGGCTGACCGTGCGCGCCCACCCCTTCTCCTGCGCCCCGCTGCCGTACGCGGACATGCCCGACGACCTCCGTGGGGAACTGGCCTCGGCGACCCTGACCATCCTCAAGGGCGACCTCAACTACCGCCGTCTCGTGGGAGACCGGCGCTGGCCACCCACCACCCCGTTCGCCGAGGTGACCGCCCACTTCCCCAGTCCGGTCGCGGCCCTGCGGACCCTGAAGTCCGACGTGGTCACCGGACTGGACGCCGGCACGGAGGCCGCGCTGGTGACCGCCGAGGGAGAGAAGTGGCGGACGGCCGGGACACACGCGCTGATCCAGGTGCGGACCTGACGGAGGCGGCGGCTGCGGCCGTGGGGCGTTCGCGCGCCGGTGATCGCCCCCGGGCGTCACAACCCCCGCCCGGGACGCCCGCTTTCGCCCCCGTTTCACGCGATGGTGTGATCATGTGCGGCCCGGAGGATGCCCGCCGAAGGCCCTGGGTAGGGCCGGGCCATGACGCAGCAGCCCTTCGAACTCCCGCACTTCTACATGCCGTATCCCGCGCGGCTCAATCCGCACGTCGACGAGGCCCGCGCCCACTCGACGGCGTGGGCGCGCGAGATGGGCATGCTGGAGGGCTCCGGGATCTGGGAGCAGTCCGACCTCGACGCGCACGACTACGGCCTGCTCTGCGCCTACACCCACCCTGAGTGCGACGGACCCGCGCTGTCCCTCATCACGGACTGGTACGTGTGGGTCTTCTTCTTCGACGACCACTTCCTGGACATGTACAAGCGGACCCAGGACCGCGCCGCCGGCAAGGCCCACCTCGACCGGCTCGCCCTGTTCATGCCGATGGACCCGGCCACCCCGATGCCGGAGCCGGAGAACCCGGTGGAGGCCGGACTCGCCGACCTGTGGACGCGCACCGTCCCGGCCATGTCCGCGAACTGGCGCCGCCGCTTCGCCGTCGCCACCGAGCACCTGCTCAACGAGTCCCTGTGGGAGCTGTCCAACATCAACGAGGGGCGGATCGCCAACCCCGTCGAGTACATCGAGATGCGCCGCAAGGTGGGCGGCGCCCCCTGGTCCGCCGGTCTGGTGGAGTACGCGCGGGCCGAGGTGCCCGCCGCCGTCGCCGACTCGCGGCCGATGCGGGTGCTGATGGAGACGTTCTCCGACGCCGTGCACCTGCGCAACGACCTCTTCTCCTACCAGCGCGAGGTCGAGGACGAGGGCGAACTCAGCAACGGCGTCCTGGTCCTGGAGACCTTCTTCGGCTGCTCCACCCAGGAGGCGGCCGACATGGTGAACGACGTCCTCACCTCACGGCTCCACCAGTTCGAGCACACCGCCCTCACCGAAGTGCCCGCGGTGGCCCTGGAGAACGGGCTCACCCCCGACGAGATCGCCGCCGTCGCCGCCTACACCCTGGGTCTGCAGGACTGGCAGTCCGGCGGCCACGAATGGCACATGCGCTCCAGCCGGTACATGAACGAGCGAGCCCGCACCACCCGGCCCTGGCACGGACTCTCCGGCCCCGGCACCTCCGCCGCCGACGTCGGCGCCCTGCTCGCCTCGGCCGGGGCGGAGCGGGCGCGCGCCCACACCCATGTGCCGTACCAGCGGGTCGGACCGTCCGTGATCCCCGACTTCCACATGCCCTACCAGGTGGAGCTGTGCCCGCATCTGCCGGGCGCCCGGCAGGGGCTCGTGGAGTGGTCGCACCGCATGGGCATCCTCCAGGAGGGCGTCTGGGACGAGGACCGGCTCGCCGCCGCCGACCTCGCCCTGTGCTCGGCGGGCCTGGACCCCGACGCCACTAAGGAGGCCCTCGACCTCAGCGCCCACTGGCTGGCCTGGGGCACCTACGGCGACGACTACTACCCCCTCGTCTTCGGCCACCGCCGCGACCTGGCCGCCGCGAAGCTCACCACCGAGCGCCTGGCCGCCTGTATGCCCGTCGACGACGGGGAGGTCACGCTCGTCCCGTCCAACGCGATGGAACGCGCGCTGATCGACCTGTGGACACGGACGACGGCGGACATGACGCCCGAGCAGCGGGGCACCTTCAAGAACGCGGTCAACTCCATGACACAGAGCTGGCTGTGGGAGCTGCACAACCAGCTCCTGCACCGCGTCCCGGACCCGGTCGACTACCTGGAGATGCGCCGGTCCACCTTCGGCTCCGACCTCACCATGGCGATGTGCCGGATGGGCCACGGCCCCGCGGTGCCCCCGGAGGTGTACCGCAGCGGACCGGTGCGCTCCCTGGAGAACGCCGCGATGGACTACGCCTGCCTGCTCAACGACGTCTTCTCGTACCAGAAGGAGATCGAGTACGAGGGCGAGGTCCACAACTCCATCCTGGTCGTGCAGAACTTCTTCGGCTGCGACTACCCGGCCGCGCTCACCGTGGTCCAGGATCTGATGAACCAGCGG
This sequence comes from Streptomyces sp. NPDC059852, assembly GCF_042731455.1. Taxonomy (NCBI): domain Bacteria; kingdom Bacillati; phylum Actinomycetota; class Actinomycetes; order Kitasatosporales; family Streptomycetaceae; genus Streptomyces; species Streptomyces sp. NPDC059852. The sequence goes on from NZ_JBHWJK010000017.1 coordinate 62,748, forward strand.
ATGCGGCAGTTCGAGCATGTCGTCGCGCACGAACTGCCGGTCGTGTACGACGACTTCCAGCTCTCCGAAGAGGCACGGGACGCCATGGCGACCTATGTGACCGACCTGCAGAACTGGATGGCGGGCATCCTCAACTGGCATCGCAGCGTGGACCGTTACAAGGCCGACTACCTGGCGCGGCGCGCCCACGGCTTCCTGCCGGACCGGCCGCCCGCCGTACCCGTCCTGGGCTGACCCGGACGCCCCCGCCTCCGCCCTGTCGTGATCCGGGGCGGGGGCGTCCTGCGTGTCAGTACTCCTCGCGGTCGGGCGCGGCCCGCCACGCGTCGAACGGCTCGGTCCGGCCCGGCACGTCCAGCCGCTCCAGCGACAGCGGCCAGGACACGTCGTCCCGCCGGGCGAACAGCTCGTGCAGAGCCGCGTCGTCGAAGCCGGCCGCCGCCGCGTCGTGCCGGTCGGCGCCGTACACGACCCGGTCCAGGCGCGCCCACAGGGCCGCGGTCAGGCACATCGGGCACGGCTCGCACGACACGATCAGCGCACAGCCCTCCAGGGAGGCGCTGCCCAGCTCCGCGCACGCGGCCCGCAGCGCGCACACCTCGGCGTGCGCGGTGGGGTCGTGGGCGGCGGTCACACGGTTGGTGCCGGTGGCGACCACCTCGCCGTCCTGGACGACCAGCGCGCCGAACGGGCCGCCGCCCTCGGCCACGCTCGCCGTGGCCAGCGCGACGGCCCGCCGCATCCACACACGCTCGTCTCGCGTCGGCACGGTCACTCCTCGGGTCGGGGGATCCGGCGGGTCAGTCTCACTCGATCGTGGCTCGTCGTGCGCCGGTGCGCAGGGTAGTCACCTGCCGGAGGCGATCCGATGGAACAGACTGCGTTGCGACCCAAGCCCATGCCTGGTCAGGGGCCCACCGACAAGGACCGGACGGACGGGGGCGCCCGCCGCCCGCACGCCGCGCCCCGCAGGCGCGGGCGGCGCCTGGCGAACCTCGCCGTCGCGGTCCTCGCGGCCCTGGTCCTCGTCCTGGCGGGCGTCGGGCTCGGCACGCTCGGCAGCACGATGGTCGGCATGAGGGAACTCGCCGCACTCCAGCGCCGGAGCGCGCCCGCCCCCACCCCCACCCCCGCCCCGGCACCGGCCACCGCGTCGCCCACCGGCGCGACGCTGGGGATCGAGGCCGTCGACACACGCGGGCCGGGTGCCCTGGTCGTCGCCGTCCATGTCCCCGGCCCCGGCTACACGGCCGGACTGGTCCGCGGGGACGTCGTCCTCGCCCTCGGCCGGTCACGCGTCGACGACGCGTCGTCCCTCGCCCGAGCGGTCTCCCGCGCCCGCCCCGGCCGTGGCATCACCCTGACGGTCCGCCACGCGGACGGCACCCGCCAGCACCTGACGGCGGTCCCGGGCATCACGACGTGACCACCCGGACGGCGGACATCCGGACGGCGACCGATCGCCGAGGTTCCCCCGACCGGCTCGCGTGGGTTGCCTCGGGCGGGCAGGATGCTGCCCGTACTCCTTCTACGTGACCTGGGAGGCCCGGATGAGTGGCACCGTGCGCGCGCCCTTCACCGCCGACGACTACCGGGCCCGGATGGAGCGTGCCGTCGGGGCCGCCGAGGGTGCCGGGCTCGCCGGGCTGCTGGTGGCGCCCGGACCCGACATGGTGTGGCTCACCGGGTACTCCCCGCCCGCCGACACCGAGCGGCTCACCCTGCTGGTCCTCACCGCGGACCACGGGCCCGTCCTCGTCGTCCCCGCCCTGGAGGCCCCGGACGCCGCGAAGGCCGCCGGCGCACCCGTCATGACCCTGCGCGACTGGACCGACGGCCAGGACCCCTACGCCGCCACCGCCGCCCTCCTGGACACGAGCGGCCGGTTCGGCATCAGCGACAACGCCTGGGCGATGCATCTGCTCGCCCTCCAGCGGGCCCTGCCCGGCACCTCGTACGCCTCCCTCACCGACGCCCTGCCGATGCTGCGGGCCGTCAAGGACGCGGCCGAGCTGGAACTGCTGGCCGCCGCGGGCGCCGCCGCGGACGCGGCGTTCGAGGAGATCCGCACGGTCCCCTTCGGCGGGCGCCGGGAGTCCGAGGTGGCCGCCGACCTCGCGGAGCTGCTGCGGCGCTTCGGGCACGCGCAGGTCGACTTCACCATCGTCGCCTCAGGACCGAACGGCGCCGACCCGCACCACGAGGCCGGCGACCGGCGCATCGAGCGGGGCGACATGGTCGTCCTCGACTTCGGCGGCCTGAGGGACGGCTACGGCTCCGACACCTCCCGCACGGTCCACGTCGGACCGCCCACCGACGAGGAGCGCCGCGTCCACGACCTGGTGCGCGCCGCCCAGGAGGCCGGGTACCGGGCCGTGCGGCCCGGCGCGGCCTGCCAGGACGTCGACCGGGCCGCCCGCGCCGTCATCGACGAGGCCGGCTACGGGCCGTACTTCATCCACCGCACCGGTCACGGCATCGGCGTCACCACGCACGAGCCGCCGTACATGATCGAGGGCGAGGAACAGCCCCTGGTGCCCGGCATGTGCTTCTCCGTCGAACCGGGCGTCTATCTCCCCGGCCGCTTCGGCGTGCGCATCGAGGACATCGTCACCGTCACCGAGGACGGCGCCCGGCGCCTGAACGACACCACCCGGGAGATGGTGATGGTCGACTGACCGGCACCGGCACCGGCACCGGCCCGGAGCAAGGAGCCCCCGTCCACCCCCGAGCGACAACGGCGCGACCATGACCCAGGCACCGACACCCACCGCGGACACCGTCCGCCGGCTGGTCCGTTCCCTGATCGAGGACGGCACCGGCGGCTCGGCCGGCCCCGAGATCCGCCCCGCCTCCCCGGGCGCCGGCCCCACCACCTGGCTGGTCGGCGCCCGCCATGTGCTGCGCCTCGCCCCCGACCGGGAGGCCGCCGTCCGCCAGCGCCGCGAACTGCGGGTGCGCGAGCTGGTCCGCCCGCACGTGCCCGTCGCCGTGCCGACGAGCGTCGCCCACGGCGAGTGGGCGCCCGGCCTGACCTACACCCTCGACACCCGGATGCCCGGCGCCCCGGGCACCGAGAACAAGGTGTCCGCCATCGGCGAGGCCGACCTGTCCGGGCTGCTCACCGGCCTGCACCAGATCTCCGTACGGCAGGCCGAGACGCTGGGCGTGCCGCGCGCCGCCCCGCGCTCGCTGGAGACCCTGCGCCGCACCGCCGAGAGCGCCGCGGCCCGGCTGGCCGCCGCCGACGAGTTCGACGCCGAGCGCCTGCGCCAGCTGACCCGGCCCGCGGCCGTGCAGCTCGGGGCGCAGCCCAGTGCTCCCGTCCTCGTCCACCACGCCCTCACCGGCGACCACCTCGTCGTCAGCGCCGACGGCCGGGTGCGCGGCGTCCTCGGCTGGGACGGCACCGTCGTCGGAGACCCCGCCGAGGACATCGCGGGCCTCGCGCTCGCCGTGGGCTCACCGGCCGCCGTCCGCGCCGCCACCCTCTCCGGGTACGGCGCCCGCCCCTGCCTGCGCGGCCTCTGGCTGGCCCGCTGCGACGCGATCGTGCGCCTGGCGGCCCGCCTGGACGGGCAGGGCACGACCCCTCTGCCCGTGCTGCGCACCTGGCTGCGCAACGCCTGGGAGGCGATCCTGCTGGAGCGGGTCACGGACGGCGACCCCGAGCCCTGAGACGCGCCGAACTCCGAAGCCCGGTCAGGACTCCGAGCCCTGAGGCGCCCCCAACTCCGAGGCCCGGTCAGGACTGGAGCAGGACCACTGCCGACTCGCCCGGCACGTGCAGCACCCCGTCCGCGCCCGGTGACTCCACCGGCTCCCACGCGGCCAGGACCTCCGCCTTGCGCGGGCCCAGCGGGATCGCCGCCGGGCGGTCGGACAGGTTCACGGCCACCCGGACGTCCCCGCGCCGGAAGGCGAGCCAGCGGGCCTGCTCGTCGTAGGCGACCTTGGTGTCGGCGAGGTCGGGGTCGGTGAGGTCGGGCTGTTCGTGGCGCAGGGCGATCAGGCGCCGGTACCAGGCGAGCACGCGCGCGTGCGGCTCGCGGCCGGGCTCGGACCAGTCCAGGCAGGAGCGCTCCCGGGTCGCCGGGTCCTGCGGGTCCGGCACGTCCTCCTCGGCCCAGCCGTGCGCGGCGAACTCCCGCCGCCTGCCCCGGCGTACGGCCTCGGCGAGCTCGGGGTCGGTGTGGTCGGTGAAGAACTGCCAGGGCGTGCCCGCCGCCCACTCCTCGCCCTGGAACAGCATCGGCGTGAACGGCGCCGTCAGCGTCAGCGTGGCCGCGCAGGCCAGCAGGCCGGGGGAGAGGGAGGCGGCGAGCCGGTCGCCCTGGGCGCGGTTGCCGACCTGGTCGTGGGTCTGGCTGTAGCCGAGCAGCCGGTGCCCGCCCACCCGCGTACGGTCCAGCGGGCGGCCGTGACGGCGCCCCCGGAAGCTGGAGTAGGTGCCGTCGTGGAAGTAGCCGCCGGTCAGGGTCTTGGCCACGGCGGCCAGCGGCGCCCGCGCGAAGTCGGCGTAGTAGCCCTGGGACTCACCGGTCAGGGCCGTGTGCAGGGCGTGGTGGAAGTCGTCGTTCCACTGGGCGTGCAGTCCGAGCCCGCCGTTCTCGCGCGCGGTGATCAGCCGCGGGTCGTTCAGGTCGGTCTCCGCGATCAGCGACAGCGGCCGGCCCAGCTCGTCCGCGAGGGCGTCGACGGCCGTCGACAGCTCCTCCAGGAAGTGGCACGCGCGCGTGTCCACCAGCGCGTGCACCGCGTCCAGGCGCAGCCCGTCGAGCCGGTAGTCCCGCAGCCAGGCCAGGGCGCTGCCGACGAGGAAGGCGCGCACCTCGTCCGAGCCGGGCGCGTCCAGGTTGACCGCGGCGCCCCAGGGCGTCTGGTGCCGGTCGGTCAGGTACGGCCCGAAGGCGGGCAGGTGATTGCCGGACGGGCCGAAGTGGTTGTGGACCACGTCCAGCACCACGCCGAGCCCCAGTGTGTGCGCCCGGTCGACGAAGCGTTTCAGCGCCTCGGGCCCGCCGTACGGCTCGTGCACCGCCCACAGCGAGACCCCCTCGTACCCCCAGCCGTGCCGGCCGGGGAAGGGCGTCAGCGGCATCAACTCGACGTGCGTCACGCCCAGTTCGGCGACATGTCCCAGCCGGTCGGCGGCGGCGTCCAGGGTGCCCTCCCGGGTGTACGTGCCGACGTGCAGCTCGTACAGGACCGCGCCGGGCAGCGGCCGGCCCGCCCACTCGGCGCCCCACGCGAACCGCCCGTGGCCGACGACCGCGCTCAGCCCGTCCGGGCCGTCCGGCTGCCGCAGCGACCGCGGATCGGGCAGCACCGGCCCGTCGTCCAGCGCGAAGCCGTACCGGCTGCCGTCCCGCGCGTCCGCCTCCCCCCGCCACCATCCCGCACGCTCCGGATCGGGCTCCAACGCGCGCGTGGCGCCGTCGCAATGGAGCGTGACCCGGTCGGCCTCTGGTGCCCACACCTCGAACTGCACGGACGGTTCCCCTTCGTCTGCTCACGGTGACGTAGCCCGTCCATGGTGCTCCACCGGAGATCGATCCGCTGCGGGATCCACCCTTTCGCGACGGACGGCGTGCCGCGCGCACCGCCGCCCACCCCGCCCGCCGTTTCCGCGTTTCCTGGACAGCCGGGACGCGCTGACCGACAATCGGCACCGTGACGTCGTCCTTCGAGTTCCACACGTACCCCGCGCGGCTGTCCGACGCGGAGCGCGACAAGGCGCTGAAGGTGCTCCGTGACGGCGTCGCCATGGGCCGGCTGTCGCACGACACGTTCGTCCGGCGCATGGAGCTGGCCCTCGCCGCCCGCCGCTCGGACGAACTCCTCGCCCTCACCGCGGATCTGCCCTCGCAGGGGCGGCTGTCCCGCATGGTGTTCGGCACCGTCGAGGCGGTCTCCGGCTTCACCGTACGGCTGCGCCGCGCCTGGCAGGCCGAGCGGCTGCCCAAGCTGCTGCTGCCCCATCCCGCGACCGGGCATCCGCTGCGGATAGGCCGCGACCCCGCCAACGGGCTGCGGCTCACGCACGAGACGGTGTCCCGCGTGCACGCCGAACTGAGCCACCAGGCCGGTCTGTGGGTGCTGCGCGACCTCGGCTCCACCAACGGCACCACGGTCAACGGCCGTCGGGTCATCGGCGCCGTCGTCGTCCGGGAGGGCGACCAGATCGGCTTCGGGCGGATGGCGTTCCGCCTGGCCGCGCACTGACGGGAGACCGCCCGCGGACCGGCCGGGTGACCCAAGTCGCTTTGCCCGTCGCGGTGTTGACGTACACCTCAAGTCGTGACTGACTGTGCGTACACCATGCACACCAGGTGAACCGACGGCACCACATTCGTGGAGGTGTGCCCTGCCGCCCCTCCTGCGTTATCCGACCGTCGACGAGCTCGGGGCGCGAGCGGCCTCGTTCGTCGCCCGCCACCCCCGGCAGGCGCGGTTGCGCCGGGTCGGGACCTCACGGGCCGGTACGCCCCTGTGGCTGCTGTCCGTCGGCCACGGCGGCCGCCAGGCCCTCGTCGTGGCCGGGCCGCACGCCAACGAGCCGGTGGGCGGCGCCACCGTCCTGCGGCTCGCCGAGCGCGTGCTGGCCGACCCCGCTCTGCATGAGGGCGCCGACGCCACCTGGAACCTGCTGCTCTGCCTCGACCCCGACGGCCTGCGCCGCAACGAGGGCTGGCTGCGGGGCCCGTACGCCCTCGGCGACTACTTCCGGCGCTTCTTCCGGCCCGGCTTCCTGGAGCAGCCCGAGTGGCTGCCGGACGGCGCGGACGCCGTGACGCTCCCCGAGACCCGCACCCTGCTCGCGCTCCAGGACGAGCTGCGGCCCTTCCTGCAGTGCTCGCTGCACGGCGTCGACGTGGGCGGCGGCTTCGTCGAGCTGACCCACGACCTGCCCGGGCTCGCCCAGCGCGTCGCGCACAGCGCCGCCCGCCTGGGCATCCCGCGCGAGCTCGGGCCGTACGACACCCTGTACTGGCCGGAGCTGGGCCCCGCCGTCTACCGGATCCCGCGGCCCCGGCGCGGCAGTCTGGCCGCCGCCATCACCGAGGCGGCCGTGGAGTCGACCTGGTTCCACCCGCACCGGCACGGCACCGTCACGGCGGTCGTCGAGGCCCCCATGTGGGGGGTGGCGGCGGTGGAGGACGGCGCCCCGCCCACCGACGAGGAAACGGTTTTGCGCAGGGTGAGCCACACCCTGCGCGACGACACCCTGGTCCTGGAACGGCTCCTGGACCGCCTGCGCCCCCATCTGCCGGCCGGCCCCGAGACGGCCCGGCTGCTCGCCCCGGTCGACGACTACCTACTGGTCTGCCCGGGCCTCGCCGACACCTGGGACCCCGACGTCCCGGACCCCGTGGGCACCCACCCGCTGCCCCTGCTCAGCACCGCCCATCTGGCCGCCCTGCGCATCGCCGGACGGCGGCTCGCCCTGCGCACCGCCGGACTGCTGCACCAGCTCGTCACCGGCGCCGGCCGCGACCCGGCGGGCGTCCTGCCCGAGCTGGAGCGATGGCTCGACACCTGGTGCGACGACTACCGCGACGGGTGCGGGGCCCGCTGGATCCCGGTCGCCCGCCAGGTCGAGTACCAGTCGCGCGTCGTGCTCTCCGCGTTCGAACTCGCCCACCGGCACGCCTCCGGGCGATCCCGTTCGGGTGAGTCGGGCTGGAACACCGGCGCCACCGTGCCGATGCATCGGGAATGACCCGACGCACCACACTCGCACGAGGCGGCCTGCTCGCGGCCGCCGCCGCCCTGCTCCTCGGCGCCGCCGCACCCCACGCGACGGCCCAGCGGGCGGACTCCGGCAACTGGCTCTTCGTCACCGTCACCCAGGGCGACGGCCGGCACGGCGAACGCCCCGGCCGGCTCCTGCTCTGCGACCCGCCGCAGGGCCACGCCAAGGCGGCCGAGGCCTGCGCGCAGCTGGACGCGGTGGACGGCGACATCCGCAGGCTCGAACGGCGCGACACCTACTGCCCGATGGTCTACGCGCCCGTCACCGCCCACGCGCGCGGCGAGTGGAACGGCCACCCGATCGACTACCGCGAGACCTTCGCCAACGGCTGCGGCCTCGCCGCGCGCACCGGCGCGGTCTTCGCCGTGGAGGACTGACCGGACGGCACGCGCGCGTACCGGCGGCTCAGAGCGGCCGGTCGCGCGCGTGCAGCGCCGCCGCGAGAACCGTGCGGGACTGGTGCTCGACCTGGTGCTCCAACGGCACCCAGCGAGCCCGGAACCGCTCGGCGAACGACTCGCTCCAGGCCGCCACCAGCTGGTCCAGCCGCTGCGCCCCCCGGTCGTCGGCCTCCCGCAGCACCCGCAGCAGCATCGCCGCCGCCCGCAGCGGCAGCCGGCGCCCGAACGCGTCGACGCTCCCGATGTACGCCATGGTGCCGTCGGCGGGCGGGGTGCGCGTCCAGTCCGCGGCCAGCCCCGGCACCAGCTCCAGCGCCCACTGCGCCGCCCGCAGCAGCGGTCCGTCGACGCCCGCAAGACGGGGCCGCGCCTGCGCCAGCACCCGCTCCACCTCCAGCGCGTCCCGCAGCAGCCGGGCCGCCAGCCGCCGCATCGCGCGGTCCGGCGCCGGGTGCGGGGCCGGGTCGTCCACCAGGTCGCTGGCCCACATCGGCACCTCCACCACCGCGGTCAGCCCGCCGTAGCGGTGCGCGTGGTACCAGGTGCTGCTGCGCGCGTCGTCCGGCATGCTCGGATACGCCGCCCGCGCGTCCGGCGCCGGCATCACATGCACCCCCGGACCGGACGCCGGCCAGCCCACCGCGTCCGACGCGCCGGTCTCCACCGGGATGTGCAGCTCCGCCGCCGACTTCGCGAACGGCTCGGCGAGCCCGGGGACGTCCCGGGTCAGCTGCACCCAGCTGCCGCCCAGGTCGGTGCCGTGCAGCGTCACCTGGAGATAGGGCCGCAGCTCGTCGATGACCGCCGTCAGCGCCCGGGTCTCGGGCGGCAGCCGGTCGGGCGGCAGCGTCGCCGGCGCCCACTCCGGCTGCTCCGGGGCGGCGGGCCGGAAGAAGCCGCGGTGGTAGTCGTACAGGCTGCGCGGCGCCGGGGTGACGTGCAGGCTCGCCCCGTCGGGGTCCGCGCAGAGCAGGAGGTGCCAGGAGACGTCCGCCCGCAACTCCGGCTCCAGCAGCACCCGTTCGGCGATGGCGAGCAGCGCGGGTCCGCCGGAGGGCTCGTTGGCGTGGGCGCCCGCGACCACCAGGACGGCCCGTGCGGCGTGGCCGATCGACAGCAGGTGCAGGGGCCTGCCCGCCCGGGAGACCCCCACCTGCCGCAGCGTGCACAGCGCCGGGCGGTGGGCGGCCAGCGAGCGGGCCGACCGCGCCAGCTCGGCGGGTGTGGGGTAGCGCAGCTCCGTCAGGGAACTCACCCCCGTCACGTCCGCCCGGCGTCGCCACCCGCAGTACCCCACGGACTCGTTGAGCTGTCAAGGAGCACAGGGGGAGCCCAGCGGGGGCGCCCGGGGGCGTCACGGCCTGCCGGGGCCCCGGGCCCGGCCGTCACTCCCCGGTGCGTTCCAGCAGCGCCACCGGCAGCCGCTCGAGGAGCTGCTCCACGCGCGCGTGGCCCGTGTACTCACGCCCCGGGTCCAGTACGTCGACCCAGCGGCCCGGTGGCAGCGCGAGCTTGGTGTCCCGCCAGCCGCCGTCCCGCGCCAGCCGCAGCGACAGCCGAGTGACGACGGTCAGGACCTCACCCGACCGCACGAACGCCACACAGTGCCCGGCCGCCGGACCCTCGGCGGCGAGCGGCTCGTACGACGCCGCGTCGCCGAACACCTCGGGGCGCCGCCTGCGCAGCCGCAGCGCCGCCGCCGTCACCGTGCCCTTGTCGCCCGCGTCGGCGGGCGGGAACGCCACGGCCCGGCGGTTGTCCGGGTCCACCAGCGCCCGGTACTCGCCCTCGGTGCCCTGGTAGACGTCCGGCACGCCCGGCATCGTCAGCTGCGTCAGGGCCATGCCGAGCACATTGGCCCGGATGTGCGGCTCGAGGCCGCGCCGGAAGGCCGTCACCCGCTCGCCGGGGACCCCGCACGGCCCCGCGGCCACGAAGGCGGCCACCGCCTCCTCGTACGGCGGCTCCTGCTCCGTCCAGCTGGTGAACAGGCCCGCCTCCCGGACGTGCTTCAGCAGGGCCCCCTGCACGCGCTCGGCGTCGGCCTCGCCCAGCCCGAACACCGTCTGCCAGGCCGCCCACGCCAGCTGCGCGTCGGGGACGCCCTCGCCGTCCCGGGTCACCTCCGCCACGACGTCCGCCCAGTCCGCCGGGCACTCGGTGAGCACGGCCAGCGCGGCCCGCACGTCGGCGCTGCGCTTGGTGTCGTGCGTGGACACCACCGTCCCGGTCAGCGGCCAGTCGCGCTGCACGCGCGCGCAGTACGCGTGGAACCGGTCCGGGGACACGGAAGGGCTACCCGGGTCGCCGCCCACCTCCGTCGCCGACAGCAGCGCCACATGCCGGTAGAACGCCGTGTCCTCCACCGACTTGGCCCGCAGCGCCGACGACGTCTGCGCGAACCGCGTCCGGAACTCCTCGGCGGCCGGCCCGTCCCCGGCCCGCCCGAGCACCAGGTCCCGGACCACGTCCACGGCACCCGCCTCCTCGGGCACGGCGAAGGCGAGCCGCGCCTCTGCGGCGGCCTCCTCCGTGAGCACGAGGGAGGCGTCCGTCGAGGCGTACGGCCGGTAGACGTCCATCCGGACCAGCAGCTCCTGGAGGGCCGTGCGCAGCGCCCAGGGCGCCCGGTCGCGCAGCGCCGGGTCCGGGGAGGTGTCGCAGACCCGGTGCGCCGCCCGCGTCAGCCGGTCGACCTCCGCGGCCAGCTCATGGGTGAGCACCTTGTACCCGGCCCGCCGCACCGTCGCGTCCCAGTCGCCGCCCCGGTCGGTCTGCGGGGCCGCGAACCGCCGGTACGCGCCCAGCAGTTCGCCGTACCCGGCGGGGTCGGTGAACAGGCCGTCGATGTGCCGCAGGGCGTCGTAGCCGGTGGTGCCGGCGACCGGCCAGGCGGCCGGCAGATGCTCCCGGTCGGACAGGATCTTCTCCACGACGGTCCAGCGCCCGCCGGTCGCCTCGTGCAGCCGCCGCAGATACCCGTCGGGGTCGGCGAGGCCGTCGGGGTGGTCGACGCGCAGCCCGTCGACCACGCCCTCGTGCAGCAGCTGGAGGATCTTGCCGTGGGTGGCCTCGAACACCTCGGGGTCCTCCACCCGCACCCCGATCAGCTCCGAGATGGAGAAGAACCGCCGGTAGTTCAGCTCGGTCCGGGCCAGCCGCCACCACGCCAGCCGGTACCACTGGGCGTCGAGCAGCCGGGGCAGCGGGAGATCGCCGGTGCCCTCACGGAGCGGGAACACATGGTCGTGGTAGCGCAGCACGTCGCCGTCCACCACCAGATCGTCCAGCACCGCGCCGAGCGGACCGCCGAGGACCGGGAGCAGCACCCGGCCGCCCTGCGCCTCCCAGTCGATGTCGAACCAGCGCGCGTACCGGGACGCGGAGCCCTCGCGCAGGACGTCCCACAGGGCGCGGTTGTGGCGCGGGGCCATCGCCATGTGGTTCGGCACGATGTCCAGCACCAGGCCCAGGCCGTGCTCCCGGGCGGTGCGCGACAGGGCGCGCAGCCCCTCCTCGCCACCCAGCTCCTCGCGTACCCGCGCGTGGTCCACGACGTCGTAGCCGTGCCCCGACCCCGGAACCGCCTCCAGGACGGGGGACAGGTGCAGATGCGAGACGCCGAGCGAGGACAGGTACGGCACGGCCTCGGCCGCGGCCGGGAACGGGAACGAGGGCTGCAGCTGCAGTCGGTAGGTGGCGGTCGGCACCATCGGGTCAGGTCGCTCAGGTGTCATGCAGAGCTACGTACCCCTCTGGCCGCCCTTCGTGTCATCACCCGCCGCCACGTGGGCCCACGCGCGGGTGCGGCCCGGCCGGTCGGACCGCACCCGCGCCGCGCCTACACGGGCCGCTGCAGCACCGTCAGGCTGCGGTCCACGAGCGTCAGCCGCTCCCCGGCCTGCACTTTCGGCCCCGTGCCGGGCGGCACCCCGTCCGGGCGGGCGGTGTCGACCACGACCTGCCACTGCCGGCCGTGGTCGACCGGCACGACGAAGTCGAGCGTCTTCGGCGAGGCGTTGAACATCAGCAGGAACGAGTCGTCCGCGATCCGCTCCCCGCGCGGTCCGGGCTCGGAGATCGCGTTGCCGTTGAGGAACACCGTCAGCGCCGACGCCTGCGCCCGGTCCCAGTCCCGCTGGGTCATCTCCTTGCCCTCCGGAGTGAACCAGGCGATGTCCGACAGGTCGTCGTGGGTGCCCTCCACGGGCCGCCCGTGGAAGAAGCGGCGCCTGCGGAACACCGGGTGGTCGTGGCGCATGCCCACCATCGCGCGCGTGAAGGCGAGCAGGTCCAGCGACGGGCTTCTCCCGGCCCCCTCCTCCTCGCCCTCGCCGGGCTGCGGCCACCGCACCCACGCCAGCTCGCTGTCCTGGCAGTAGGCGTTGTTGTTGCCCCGCTGGGTGCGGGCGAACTCGTCGCCGTGGCTGATCATCGGCACGCCCTGGGACAGCATGAGCGTGGCGATGAAGTTGCGCATCTGCCGGGCTCGCAGCGCCAGCACGTCCGGGTCGTCGGTCTCGCCCTCGGCGCCGCAGTTCCAGGACCGGTTGTGGCTCTCGCCGTCGCGGTTGTCCTCGCCGTTGGCGTCGTTGTGCTTCTCGTTGTACGCCACGAGGTCGTGCAGGGTGAAGCCGTCGTGGCAGGTGACGAAGTTGATGGAGGCCAGCGGGCGGCGCCCGTCGTCCTGGTAGAGGTCCGAGGAGCCGGTCAGCCGGGAGGCGAACTCCGCGAGGGTGCGCGGCTCGCCCCGCCACAGGTCCCGCACGGTGTCGCGGTACTTGCCGTTCCACTCGGTCCACAGCGGCGGGAAGTTGCCCACCTGGTAGCCGCCCTCGCCCACGTCCCAGGGCTCCGCGATCAGCTTCACCTGGGAGACCACCGGGTCCTGCTGCACCAGGTCGAAGAACGACGACAGCCGGTCCACCTCGTGGAACTGGCGTGCGAGCGTCGCCGCGAGGTCGAAGCGGAAGCCGTCGACGTGCATCTCGGTGACCCAGTACCGCAGCGAGTCCATGATCAGCTGGAGCACGTGCGGGGACCGCATGAGCAGCGAGTTCCCCGTGCCGGTGGTGTCCATGTAGTACCGCGGGTCGTCCGTCAGCCGGTAGTACTGGGGGTTGTCCAGGCCCCGGAACGACAGCGTCGGCCCGAGGTGGTTCCCCTCGGCCGTGTGGTTGTAGACGACGTCGAGGATGACCTCGATACCGGCCTCGTGCAGCGCCCGTACCGCCGACTTGAACTCCAGGACCTGCTGGCCGCGGTCGCCCCAGGAGGCGTACGCGTTGTGCGGGGCGAAGAAGCCGATCGTGTTGTAGCCCCAGTAGTTGTTCAGCCCCATGTCGACCAGCCGGTGGTCGTTCACGAACTGGTGGACCGGCATCAGCTCCAGCGCCGTCACACCCAGCTCGGTCAGGTGCTCGATCAGCGCCGGGTGGGCGAGGCCCGCGTAGGTGCCGCGCAGTTCCTCCGGCAGCCCCGGATGGCGCATCGTCAGGCCCTTCACATGGGCCTCGTAGATCACCGTGTGGTGGTACTCGGTGCGGGGGCGACGGTCGTCGCCCCAGTCGAAGTACGGGTTCACCACGACGGACGACATCGTGTGCGGCGCCGAGTCGAGGTCGTTGCGCCGGTCGGGTTCGCCGAAGTGGTAGCCGTAGACCTCCTCGCCCCACTGGACCGAGCCGCTGACCGCCTTCGCGTACGGGTCGAGGAGCAGCTTGGCGGAGTTGCAGCGCAGCCCCCGCTCCGGGGCGTACGGACCGTGCACCCGGAATCCGTACCGCTGCCCCGGCATGACGCCAGGCACGTACGCGTGGCGTACGAAGGCGTCGCTCTCCCGCAGTTCCACCGCCGTCTCCGAGCCGTCGTCGTGCAGCAGACACAGCTCTACTCGGTCCGCGGCCTCCGTGAAGACCGCGAAGTTGGTCCCGGCGCCGTCGTACGTGGCGCCGAGTGGATATGCCTCTCCAGGCCAGACCTGCATGGACACGACTCTTTCAGCTCGACCCCGCCGTCGGGGGCGCCTTGACGTCGAGTCTCCCCGAAAGTGAGGGAACCACCCCCGACTTACATCCCTCTTACCGGTCGACCAGTGCATACACCCGTATGCCGAAAGTGTGGGGCAAACACATACTCCCGATGACCTGGGGGAGTAGGGGGAAGACGTGCGCGACATAGTGCACCGCCATCTGGGGAAAGTGATGGCCGGAGCGGCCATCGCGGTGGCGGGGACCGCCGTGATGGTCGGGATCACCCTGCCGGGTACGGCGGGGGCCGGCGAGCAGGCGGGGAACACCGCGGGGCAGGCGGCGGCCGGGCAGCAGGGGGCCGCGGGACAGGGCGCCGCGGGACAGGGCGCCGGCGCGGTGGCGCCGGGCGTCGTGGAGGAGGCCCCGGAAGAGGGAGCCAAGGGCGTCGGCGACGACCCGCTGACCGACGACGAGACCGAGCTCGCCGCCCAGCTCGCGGCGAGCGCGCAGCTGCGCACCGCCGGGGAGGACGTGGCCGGGGACCGCGGCGCGCAGCGCCTCGGCGTCGAGCTGGCCGAGCCGGACGGCGGTGCGACGGACCGCGCGGGCGGGCCGCGCCGGGCCGAGGTGACGTTCTACGACTACAAGACCGACGCGCTCGTCACCCGGACCGTCGACCTGGACACCGGCAAGGTCGAGCGGACCGTCACCGAGAAGGGCGTCCAGCCGCCGCTGAGCCGGGCCGAGTACGCCGAGGCCGCGAAGCTGCTCATCGCCCACCCGCTGGGCGCGGGCCTGAAGGCGGACTACAAGGACGCCACCGGCAAGGCGCTCACCTCACCGGACCAGCTGCTGCTCAACGGCGCCGTGTACCGGGCCACGCCGGGCGGCCAGCCCGCCGCGCTCGGGCAGTGCGGCGAGCACCGCTGCGTGCGGCTGTTCCCGAAGGTGAGGAACGGGCCCTGGATCGACGCCCGGTCCTTCGTGATCGACCTGAGCGCCCGCCAGGTCGCCCGCCTCGGCACCCGCTGAGGCCCGCTCCGCCTCTCCACCGGGCCCGACCCGCCCGGACACCACGTACTCGCATCTCCTGCAAGAGGAGTCACCTCGTCATGCGTGCAAACACTTCCACCGGCGGTTCCCGCCCGAGGAGAAGGATCCGGGCCCGCAGGAGCGCCGCCGTCGGCGTGTCCCTGGCCGCCCTGGCCGCCGGCGCCACGACCGGCGCGGGCACCGCCACCGCCCAGCCGCGGGCCGCCGCCGCGGCCGCCGCCGACTGCAGCGCCGCCTACCGCATCGAGCAGAAGCTCGGCAGCGGCACCACCTGGCGCATGTGCTGGCGCTACGACGGCAAGGCCGGGCTGGTCCTGGAGAAGATCTCCTACCAGCCCAAGGGCGAGACCAAGCCCATCAAGGTCCTCAACAGCGCCCGCCTCGGCCAGATCCACGTCCCGTACGACGACGGCAGCGTCGAGTACGACGACCTGACGGGCTTCGGCTTCGCCCAGGGCCTGATGCCCCTGAAGGCCACCGAGTGCCCCGGCGGCACGATCAAGTCCGTCAAGGTCCCCGAGGCATGGGACCCGCAGAACCCGAACGTCAAGGGCCTGTGCACCACGACCCGTTCGCGGGGCCACGCCTACCGGATGCAGGGCGACACCGCGAACAAGGTCTACGAGGCACAGGGCAAGGACCTGCTCGTGTACACCGTCAACCAGGTCGGCTGGTACGAGTACATGACCGAGTGGCGCTTCCAGGACGACGGCACGGTCACCATGAACGTCGGCGCCACCGGCAGCCTGTCGTACGACGACTACGACGCCGGGGACGGCCGGGGCTGGCCCATCGGCAAGGGCGACCGCGCCAAGGCCACCAGCCACAGCCACAACGTCTTCTGGCGCCTCGACTTCGCCCTGGACGGCTCCACCAAGAACCGCGTCGAGCAGTACGACTCGACGGTGACGGCACCCGCCTCCGGCGACCGCGCACCGAAGACGAGGACCAGCGTCACCAAGGTCACCAAGGAGCTCGCCGGGGACGCCAAGGCGTACCGCTGGTGGCGGATGGTCAGCGCCACCGGCAAGAACAAGGACGGCCACGCCCGTTCGTACGAGATCGTCCCCGGCGTCAGCACCAAGTACCCGGGCCGCGCGTACACCAAGCACGACCTGTACGTCACCGAGTACGCCGCGTGCGAGAAGTTCGCGACCCACAACCCGGGTTGCGGCAACGGGTCCCCCAAGTCGGTGGACAAGTGGGTGAGCGGGCAGACCCTCAAGCACCCCATCACCTGGATGAACGTCGGCTTCCACCACATCGCCCGCGACGAGGACCAGCAGCCCATGCCGGTCCACTGGCAGGGATTCTCCATCGTGCCGCGCGATGTGACGGCCATGAACCCGCTCACGCCGAGCGAGCTGGCGTGGCAGAACGGCCACTGGCAGCCGCGCAGTTGAGAAACGACCTGTCCATCCGGCTGCACCGCCCGCCGCTCCCGGAGTACCCTTCCTTGATCGTTGGGACGGGGAGTGCTCGGGGGAGCGGAAGGCGGTGCGCGGGTGGGCTCGGGAGGGCTGGAGTTGCCCCCTGGTGACGAGGGTCACGAGGGGAACTCCCCGGACGTCCCGCCCGGCACGGTGTCCCTGGCCCGGCCGATGGAGACCAGTTCCATCGGCCCGGAGCTGGACTGGGACCCCGGGGCCTGGCGCGAGGTGCGCACCCGCGCCCAGCGGGCCGGACGCGCCTACATCTGGCTGAACCTCGTCGAACAGCGGCTGCGGGCCGTCGTGGCCGCCGTGCTGCGGCCCGTCTACGAACCCGTCCACGGGGACGACTGGGTGGTGGCCGCCGCCGGACCGGCCGGTCAGGAGTGGGTCCAGCGCGCGGTCGCCGTACGCGAGGTCAGCCGCCGCAAGGGCTATCTGCTCGACCCGGCCGACGACAACGTCCTCAGCTTCCTCACGCTGCCCCAACTGCGCGAACTGATGGTGCAGCACTGGCCGTGCTTCGAGCCGTACCTCGACGACCGCCGGGACGTCGAACTCGCCCTGGACGAGCTCGAGGTGACCCGGAACGTCGTCTCGCGCAACCGCGCCCTGTCCGAGGCCGTCCTCAACCAGGCCGAACGGGCCTCCGCCCGCCTGCTGGAGGCGCTCGGCACGGGCGGGGACGTGCCGTCAGCCCGCCGGCTGCCCATCGACGCCGTCGAGGACCTGGTGGGCGACCGCTACTCCGACGTCGTCGCCGTGCACTCCGACCGGGTGCGGCTGCTGCGCCGCTTCCCCGCCGAGGACATCTTCGGCGGCGCGCGCCGCCTCGACGCCATCGGCATCGGCCTCAACCTGCTCGTGCAGAACTTCTCTGGACGGCGGCTGGTCCGGCTCGCGGAGGCCGGCTGCCGGGTGCGGCTGCTGTTCCTCAACCCCGCCTCCAGCGCCGTCAAGCGGCGCGAGCGGGAACTGGGCATCAAGCGGGGCGAGCTGAGCCGCGCGGTGGAGATGAACATCCTGCACATGCGCCGGGTGCGGTCGCGGCTGCGCGACCCGGGCGCCTTCGAGATCCAGGTCTTCGACGAGACGCCCCGCTTCACGGCCTACCTCGTGGACGGCGACGGCGCCGACGGCATCGCGGTCGTCCAGAACTACCTGCGGCGCACCCGCGGCATGGAGGCGCCGGTCCTGGTGCTGCGCAACGGCAGCAGGGTCGTCAAGTCGGACGAGATCGACGAGGGCGGTCTCTTCCCCACCTACCGCGAGGAGTTCGAGGTCATGTGGGCGGATTCGCGCCCCGTGTCCTGAACTGTCCCTCAGGGTGGGAAGTGTCCCACCGGGCAGGCGGAACGCGATCCTCGGATTGTCAGTGGCCCGTGGGAAGGTGGAGACCACTGGGGGACGCACCACATGAAGGGGGACCGCCATGGGCTGGCACCGTGAGCTGCTGATCGGCTTCGACCTGGAGACGACCGGGACCGATCCGCGCGAGGCGCGCATCGTCACGGCCGCCGTCGTCGAGGTCAGGGACGGCGCGCTCCTGGGGCACCGGCAGTGGCTGGCCGACCCGGGCGTCCCGATCCCGGCGGAGGCGGTCGCCGTCCACGGTGTCAGCAACGAGCGCGCGGCCGCCGAGGGCCGCCCCGCCGACCAGGTCGCCGACGCCGTCGCCGACGTCCTGGTGGCGTACTGGAAGGCGGGCGTCCCGGTCGTCGCCTACAACGCCGCGTTCGACCTGAGCCTGCTCTCCGCCGAGCTGCGCCGGCACGGCCTGCCGTCCCTGCGCGAGCGCCTCGGCGGGCCCGACCCGGCGCCGGTCGTCGACCCGTACACCATCGACCGCCGGGTCGACCGCTACCGCCGGGGCAAGCGCAACCTCGAAGCGGTCTGCCGGGAGTACGGCGTGGAGCTCGCCTCCGCCCACGACGCCTTCGCCGACGCGCTCGCCGCGGCCCGCCTGGCCGGCGCGATAGCCGCCCGCCACCCCAAGATCGCGTCCCTCGGCCCGGCGGAGCTGCACCGCCGCCAGATCGAGTGGTACGCCGAGTGGGCGGCGGACTTCCAGACCTTCCTGCGCGGCAAGGGCGACCCGACGGCGGTCGTCGACGGCACCTGGCCGGTCCGCGAGCCCGAAGCCCCCGCGGTGGGCCCGGCCGTGGTCGGCCGCGCGGTGCCCGGCGAGGTCCAGATCCCGGCGGAGAAGCCGTAGGGGGTGTCTCAATTCCCGCCTGCCTCCCGGCGTCAGACCGCGAGACCCGCCCTGCCGGGCGGACGACGTGAAGTGCCGGACACGACCTAGCTCGCTTCCCTCGCGGCCGTCGCGATCCGCTCCACCCGGGGCCCGGCCAGCCGCCGGTAGTCCGCGCCCGAGAGGCACAGCGAGCGGTCCAGCCGGGCCGCGTTGAAGTACAGCCTCGGCCGGGCGACGACCTCCGGGTCCGCGACCAGTTCCAGTTCCGGGTCGAAGCTGAACGGCAGGACCGTGCCGGGGACCGCGCGGGCCAGTCGCTGCGCGGTCGCCGCGTCGCAGAACCCGGCGTACCGGGCCCCGTACAGCGTCCGCACGGCGTCCAGGTCCACCCGCCGGTCCCCGGGGACCACGGCGAGCACATGCCGGGTGGTGCGCCGGTCCACCTTGACCCGCAGCACGAGGCACTTCGCGGCCTCGGACGCCGGGTGCCCGCGCAGGGCGCAGACCGCCTCGGTGGCCCCCTCCGGCTCGTGGTCCACCAGCCGGTACGGGACCCCGGCGGAGTCGAGCAGCGCGATCAGGCGCTCGTACGTGCCGTGGACGGAGGAGGTGTCGAGGTCGTGCTCGGGCATACGGGGTCCTCGCTGACGGGGTGAGGGAGGGACGGTGAGGGCTTCGCGGCCCGGCGGTGCTCGCGCTCCACGGCCTGCCCCCAGTAGGTGCCGGCGACCATCAGGGCCGCGCCGAGACCGGTGAGCGCGGTGAGCCGCTCACCGCCGAGCGCCACGCCCACGGCGACCGCCCACACCGGTTCGGTGCCCAGCAGCAGGCTGGCCCGGCTCGCGGACGTGCGCTGCACGGCCCAGGTCTGGGCGAGGAAGGCGAACACACTGCAGAACAGGGCCAGATACGCGAGCTGCGCCCAGGTCGCGGTGTCCGCGCCGCCCAGCGCGGGCAGGTCGGGGACCGCGACCGGCAGGAACAGGGCGGTGCCGACGAGGGTCTGCACGGTCGTCAGACGCAGCGGCCGGATCGCCCGCCCCGAGGTCAGCCGCCCCACCAGCACGACGTGCCCGGCCCGGATCAGCGCGGCGCCCAGCATCAGCAGATCGCCGGAGCGGGGCGCGTGGAAGCCGGTGCCGGACATCAGCAGGGCGATGGCCAGGACGCAGACGCCGGTCGCCGCGAAGAACGCGCCGGGCAGCGGGCCGCGCCGGCCGCCGCGGTCGAGGAGCGGGGTCAGGACGATGGTCAGGCTGATGATGAGCCCGGCGTTGGCGGCGCTCGTGTGCGCGACGCCGTACGTCTCCACCACGAGGACGGCGGCCTGGGTCAGCCCCAGGGGCAGCCCGGCGCGCAGTTCGGCGCGGGTCCACAGGCGGGGACCCCGTCGGCCGCCCGCACTCAGGGCCAGGCAGGCGATGGCGGACAGGGCGTAGCGGACGAACAGCACGAGCAGGACGGGCAGCGCGGCGGTGGCCGTCTGGGCGGACAGATAACTGGAGCCCCAGACCAGCGCGACGAGAAGGAGTACCGGATCGGTACGGCGGACGTCGGACACGCCCCCCACGGTGCACCGGAACGTCCGTGAAGCCCAGTACCAGTTTCTTCAACGATCTTTTAGCCTTCCTACACTGGGACGATGGACGAACGGCAGCTGAGGATCCTGCGCGAGCTCGGTGAACTGGGCAGCGTCACGGCCGTCGCGGAGGCCCTGCTGGTGACCCCGTCGGCGATCTCCCAGCACCTGCGGCTGCTCCAGCGGACGGTCCCGGTGCCGCTCACCGAGCGACAGGGCAGGCGGCTGGTGCTGACCGACGCGGGGCAGGCGCTGGCGGGCGCGGCGGTGGAGGTCGAGACGGCGCTGGCGCGCGCCCGGGGCAGCGTCGAGGAGTTCGTGGAACGCCCCGGCGGGGAGGTGTCGGTCGCCGCCTTCCACAGCGCGGGCGGCGCCTTCTTCCCGCTCCTGCTGCGGGCCCTCGCCGGCCCCGGGCGACCGGTGCCGAGGCTCGCCGACGAGGACGTGCCGCAGGAGGACTTCCCGCGTCTGACGCGGGAGTACGACATCGTCCTCGGGCACCGCCTGGACCACGCCCCGCCCTGGCCGGACACCGTGAAGGTGACCACGCTCCTGCGTGAACCGCTGGACGTGGCCATGCCCAAGGAGCACCCGCTGGCCGTGAAGAGCCGGGTCACCCCGCGCGACGTGGCCGACGAGCCGTGGATCACCGTGCACGACGGCTTCCCGGTGAAGGCGACGATCGACGCCATCGCGGCGGCCGCCGGACGCAGGCTCGACCTGGCGCACCGCATCAACGAGTTCGCGGTGGTGGCGGAGGCCGTCGCCGCGGGGGGCGGCATCGCCCTGATGCCCCGCTGGACCGTGCGCCCCCACCCCGCCCTGACCCTCCGCCCCCTCAGCGGCGTGCGGGCACGACGGCACATCGACGCCCTCCACCGCCCGGAGCGCCTGGCCCGGAAGGCGGTCCGCACCGTCCTCGCCGAACTCGTCCGCGCGGCCCGCTCGATCCGGGAGCGGGACGCCTGAGCCGACGTCAGAACGGGTACCAGCGCACCGTCTCGTCCCCGTCCCGCAGGGACGCCACCCGCCGCCGGAACTCCTCCAGTGCCTTCGGGTTGCCCGGCGCGTGCTGCGCCACCCAGGCGCAGCTCGCCGTCTCGCGCGCTCCTCGCAGCACCGCGCACCCGTCCCAGGCGCGCACGTCCCAGCCGTACGTCTCCACGAACGCCTCGTAGGCCGCAGCGGGCAGCCCGTACCGGTCGCGGGAGAGCGCCATGACCACCAGGTCGTGCTCGCGCAGATCCGCGGAGAACGTCTCCAGGTCGACCAGCACCGGCCCGTGCGGGCCCACATGCACATTGCGCGGCAACGCGTCCCCGTGGATGGGCCCCGGCGTCAGACGGGGCGTCAGACGCGCGGCGGCCTCGGCGAAGCCGTCCCGGCGCTCCCGCAGATACGCGGCGTCCGCCGGGTCGATCGCGTCGCCCGCCAGCCGCAGCCAGCGCTCCACACCGCCCAGCAGCTCGCGTGGCGGCAGGGCGAACGGCGGCGCGGGAAGGGCGTGCACGACCCGCAGCAGCGCGGCCAGGTCCCGGGCCTCGGCGGGCCGTACGGCGTCGGGCAGCCGGTGCCACACCGTCACCGGGTGCCCGTCCACCAGCAGCGCCTCGGAGGCGGCGGCCCGGACGGCCGGGACCCCGGCCTCCGCCAGCCACACCGCGATCCGCAGCTCGCGCCGCGCCCGCTCCAGCAGCTCGGCGTCCCGGCCCACCTTGACGACCAGGTCGCCGGCGGCGAACACCGCGTTCTCCCCGAGGGACAGCAGCCGCGCGTCCCCGGCCGGGACGGACAGGACCCCCGCCGCCGCCAGCACCTCGCGCGCCCGTGCCTCGTCCATCGCCCGCCTCCGTGGGGTCGTACGCCTTCGTGAACGGCGGACGCATTCCCGCCATTCGCGCCCAGTCTCGCATTTCCACAGGTCGGCCGCGTGCGGGCGGTCTTGACGGGCTCCGGCGCGTTCACGACCATGACGAGGCCGTCCGAGCCGTGCGAAGGGGCTGATGCCGTGACCTCGCTGACCGAGGCCGAGAGGCCGGCCGCCCGCGCGCCCCGCCTCGGCGGCGACCGGCGGGTCACGGACCGCGGGGCCTGGTTCCTGGTGCTGCCCGCGCTCATCCCCATCCTGATCCTCAGCGTCGGCCCGCTGCTGTACGGCATCCTGCTGTCCTTCACCGACGCCCAGTCCGGACGCACCGAGGCCACCCGGTGGATCGGCGGGCTCAACTTCCGGGACCTGCTGCACGACACGCTGTTCTGGGAGTCGTTCCGCATCGGCCTGGTCTGGGCCGTCGCCGTCACCGTGCCGCAGTTCCTGCTGGCCCTCGGCCTCGCGCTGCTGCTCAACCAGGACCTGCGGCTGCGCTGGCTGGCCCGCGCCCTCGCGATCGTCCCGTGGGCCATGCCCGAGGTCGTCGTCGGCGTCATGTGGCGGCTGGTCTACGCCCCCGACGCCGGCATCCTCAACGAGACCCTGCGCGACCTGGGCCTCGGCGACGGCCGGGACTGGCTGAGCGGGCTCGGCACGGCCCTGCCCGCGGTGGTCGTCGTCGGCGTCTGGGCCGGGATGCCGACCACCACGGTCGCCCTGCTCGCCGGCCTGCAGAACACCCCGCGCGAACTGCACGAGGCGGCCGCCGTGGACGGTGCCGGCGCCTGGCGCCGCTTCCGCACGGTCACCTGGCCCGCGCTGAGACCGGTGGCCCTGTCCATCACCGCGCTCAACCTGATCTGGAACTTCAACTCCTTCGCCCTGGTCTACGTCCTCACCAGCGGAGGTCCGGGCGGCCGCACCCGGCTGCCGATGCTCTTCGCCTACGAAGAGGCGTTCCGGTACGGGCAGTTCGGCTACGCGGCGGCCATGGGATGCGTGATGGTCGCGGCGGTCTCGGTCCTGCTCGCGGTCCTCCTGGCGGGCCGGCTCCGGGGCGGTGAGGCGGCATGAGGACCAGCCGGGCCGGCCGCGCCGGCCAGTACGCCGCCCTGCTCGCCTATCTCGTCTTCCTGGCGTTCCCCTTCCTGTGGCTGGTCTCCACCGCCTTCAAACCCCCGCGGGAACTGGGCAGTCTGCACCCCACCTGGATCCCGAAGGACCCGACGCTCGCCAACTTCCGGCAGGCGTTCGACGAACAGCCCCTGCTGGACGCCGCCCTGAACTCCCTGGCCGCCGCCCTCGGCACCGCCGTGGTCGCCGTGCTCCTCGCGACCCCGATGGCGTACGTCCTGGCACGCCGGCGGACCCGGCTCGGGCGGGCCGCGACCGGCTGGGTGGTCGTCAGCCAGGCGTTCCCGCTCGTCCTGGTGATCATCCCGCTGTTCCTGGTGCTGAAGAACCTGCGGCTGATCGACTCGATGACGGGGCTGGTCATGGTCTACGTGGTGTGGGCGCTGCCGTTCGCGCTCTGGATGCTCGTCGGATACGTCCGCGCGGTGCCGCGCGAACTGGAGGAGGCGGCGGCGGTCGACGGGGCCGGGCGGCTGCGGACCCTCGTCTCGGTGACCGCGCCCCTGCTCGCACCCGGCCTGGTGGCGACGGCCCTGTTCGCGTTCGTCACCGCGTGGAACGAGTTCTTCTTCGCGCTGGTGCTGCTGAAGACCCCGGAGAAACAGACCCTCCCGGTCGTCCTCACCCACTTCATCGGCGCGGAGGGCGTCGCGGACCTCGGGCCGCTGGCCGCCGCCGCGTTCCTCGCGACGCTGCCGTCCCTGGTGGTGTTCGCGCTCATCCAGCGGCGGATCACGGGCGGCATGCTCACCGGGGCGGTGAAGAGCTGATGCGCGCGCGACTGCTCTGGGTGCTCGTCCTGGCCCTGCTGGCCGCCGGCTGCGGCGGCGACGCCGACCCGGACGGCCCCGTCACCCTGCGCTTCCAGTCGCTGGCCTGGCAGGAGGAGTCCGTCCGGGTCAACAAGGAGCTGGTGGCCGAGTGGAACGCCACCCACCCGGACGTCAAGGTCGAGTACGTCCAGGGCAGTTGGGACAGCGTCCACGACCAGCTCCTGACGTCCTTCGAGGGCGGCGAGGCACCGGACATCATCCACGACGCCTCCGACGACCTGGCCGACTTCGCCTACGGCGGCTACCTCGCCGACCTGACCGGCCTCCTGCCCGAACGGCTCACGAAGGACATACCGCGGCACAGCTGGGAGACGACGACCTTCGGGGACGGCGTCTACGGCGTGCCCTTCCTCCAGGAACCGCGCGTGCTCATCGCCAACGCCACCTGGCTCGACGAGGCGGGCGTGCGCATCCCCACGCCGGAACACCCCTGGACCTGGCGGGAGTTCCGGGAGATCACCGACCGGCTGAGCGGCGACGGCCGGTACGGGGTCGCCTGGCCGCTGAAGGAACCCGTCTCCGTCAGCCTCAACCTGTCGCTGTCGGCCGGCGGGCGGCTCTTCCACCGGGGCCCGGACGGCAAGGTGACCGTGCGCTTCGAGGAGGGCGACGCGGTGATGCCGCGCACCGTCCACGACCAGGTCGCCACCGACCGCAGCGCCGCCCCGAGCACCCTGGGCAGCGGCGGCTCCGACACCCTGCCCGGCTTCTTCGGCGGCCGGTACGCGATGGTGCCGCTGGGCTTCTCCTACCGGCAGCAGATCGTGCAGCAGGCCCCCGAGGGCTTCGACTGGCGGGTGCTGCCCGCCCCGGCCGGCGCCGACGGCCTCACCCAGGGCGTCAGCCCGCAGACCCTGTCCATCGCCGAGGACAGCCCGCACCGCAAGGAGGCCGCCGCGTTCATCGACTTCCTGCTGCGCCCGCGGAACATGGTGCGCCTGGCGCTCGGCGACTGGATGCTGCCGACCGGCGCCGAGGCCCTGAAGGACCCGGCCCTGCACACCACCGAGCACGACTGGGCGACCGGCACCGCCCTCGCCGGCCGGCTGCGCCCGGCGCCCGCCCAGTCCGTGCGGGGCTACCCCGAGTTCAAGGACAAGGTCGCCACCCCGGCCTTCCAGGAGTACTACAGCGGCGCCATCGACCTCGCCGAGCTGCGCACCCGCCTGGAACGCGACGGCAACCTGGTCCTCGCGCGCTACCAACGCTGACCGACCCGGACTATCCTGTTGCACGAGACGTATCGTCTCGCCTAGGGTCGGGGTCATGACCCGTCCCGCGCACATCGCCATGTTCTCCATCGCCGCCCACGGCCACGTGAACCCCAGCCTCGAGGTGATCCGCGAACTCGTGGCGCGCGGGCACCGCGTCACCTACGCCATCCCGCCGGTCTTCGCCGACAAGGTCGCCGCGACCGGCGCCGAGCCGAAGCTCTGGAACTCCACGCTGCCCGGCCCCGACGCCGACCCGGAGGCGTGGGGGAGCACCCTCCTGGACAACGTCGAGCCGTTCCTGGCCGACGCGATCCAGGCCCTCCCGCAGCTGACCGAGGCGTACGAGGGCGACGAGCCCGACCTCGTCCTGCACGACATCACCTCCTACCCGGCCCGCGTCCTCGCCCACCGCTGGGGCGTGCCGGCCGTATCGCTGTCCCCGAACCTCGTCGCCTGGGAGGGCTACGAGGAGGAGATCGCCGAGCCCATGTGGGCCGGGCCGAAGAAGACCGAGCGCGGGCAGGCGTACTACCGGCGCTTCGAGAACTGGCTGAAGGAGAACGGCGTCGATCTGCACCCCGACCCGTTCGCCGGCCGGCCCGACCGCTCGATCGTCCTCATCCCGCGCGCCCTCCAGCCCCACGCCGACCGGGTCGACGAGCGGGTGTACTCCTTCGTCGGCGCCTGCCAGGGCGACCGCGCCGCCGAAGGCGACTGGCGGCGGCCGGCCGGCGCCGAGAAGGTCGCGCTCGTCTCCCTCGGCTCGGCGTTCACCAAGCAGCCGGCGTTCTACCGCGAGTGCGTGCGGGCCTTCGCCGGGCTGCCCGGCTGGCACCTGGTGCTCCAGATCGGCCGGCGCGTCGACCCCGCCGAACTCGGGGAGATCCCCGCCGACGTCGAGGTGCGCGACTGGGTCCCGCAGCTGACGATCCTCAGGCAGGCCGACCTGTTCGTCACCCACGCCGGCGCGGGCGGCAGCCAGGAGGGCCTGGCCACGGCCACTCCGATGATCGCCGTACCGCAGGCCGTGGACCAGTTCGGCAACGCCGACATGCTCCAGGCCCTCGGCGTCGCCCGGCACATCCCGACCGAGGAGGCCACCGCGGAGGTTCTGCGCGAGGCCGCCCTCGCACTCACCGCCGACCCCGAGGTCGCCCGCCGCCTGAAGGACATCCAGACCGAGATGGCCCAGGAGGGCGGCACCCGACGAGCCGCCGACCTGATCGAGGCAGAGCTGGACGCCGCCCGCGCGGCCGGCGCCGGAGCCTGACACGGCGGGACCCGCCGGCTCCCTGCGGAGTCGGCGGGTCCCGGTGTCCGGACGGCCGGGCGGGTCAGACCGGTACCCGCTCGCCCTCGTCGTCGCGGGCCGCCGTCCGCGTCACGGCCTCCGCCGACTCGTCGTGGGTCAGGTCCGGCAGGCGGTGGAGCCACTTCGGCAGGTACCAGTTGCGCTCGCCCAGCAGCGCCATCACCGCCGGGAGCAGGACGCCCCGGATGATCGTGGCGTCGATCAGGACCGCCGCTGCGAGGCCCACGCCCATCTGCTTCATGGACTGCATCGACAGGGTGCCGAAGATCGCGAAGACGGCGACCATGATGACCGCGGCGCTGGTGACGACGCCGGCCGTGGTGACCACGCCGTGCTGGATGGCGTCCTTCGTCGTCCGGCCGCGCAGCCGTGCCTCACGGATCCGCGAGACCACGAACACGTGGTAGTCCATCGACAGGCCGAACAGGATCACGAAGAGGAACAGCGGCAGCCAGGTGATGATGGCGCCCACGCCCTCCGCGCCCACCAGGGAGGCGCCCCAGCCGTGCTGGAAGACGGCGACCAGGATGCCGTACGCCGCGCCCACCGACAGCAGGTTGAGCACGATCGAGGTGGCGGCGATCGTCAGGGACCGGAAGGACAGCAGCATCAGGCCGAAGGCGAAGACCACGACGAACGCGAAGACCGGGACGACCGCTCCGGCCAGCTGGTCGTTGAAGTCCTTCGACCCCGCGACCTGACCGGTGATCGGCGCCTCGAGGCCGTCGACCTTGCCGAGCGTGGCCGGGCGGACCTCGTCGCGCAGCTTGTCCAGGCTCGCGCCCGCCTTGTCCAGGTCGGAACCGCCGACCAGCGGGACGTACACGAAGGCGACGTTCTGCGCGTCGTGCAGCCTGATGTCGACCGGGCCGCGCGAGGCGCCCGAAGCGACCGCCCGCTCACGGAAGGCGGCGAGCGCGGACTTCACCTCGGGGGCGTTGATGTCGTCCGCCTTGACGACGACCTCGGCCGGCTCGGAGCCGCCCGGGAAGGCCTCGTTGACCCGGTTGTACGTCTGCACGATCGGCAGCGAGTCACCGAACTCCTGGTCCAGCGTGAGGTTCTGGGTCTTCATGCCGACCGCGGGCGCGGCGACGGCGAGCAGCGCGCCGGCGGCCACGACGACCGAGACGACCGGACGGGCCAGCACCGCCTTGAGGACGGCCGACCAGAAGCGGCTCTCCCGGTTCACCCGGCCCTTGTTGCGGCGCAGCCGGCTCTGCGGGTGCAGGAACGGGATCTTCCCCTTCTCGACGCGCTCGCCGAGCAGCGACAGCAGCGCCGGCAGCACGGTCACGGACCCGACCATGGCGACCGCCACGACCATCAGCGAGGCCAGGCCCATCGCCTCGAACTCGGCGAGACCGGTGAACAGCATGCCCGCCATCGCCACGCACACCGTGACACCCGAGACGATGATCGCGCGGCCGCTGGTGGCGGCGGCGACCCGCAGGGCCGTCTGCGCGTCCCGGCCCGCCTCGCGCTCCTCGCGCTCGCGGCGCAGGTAGAACAGGCAGTAGTCGACGCCGACGGCCAGACCGACCAGCAGCATCACGGAGTTGGCGGTGTCGGACATCGGCATGACGTGGCTGACGAGGCCCATCAGACCCATCGTCGCCATGATCGCGGTGATGGCCAGCAGCACCGGCAGCAGCGCCGCCACCAGCGCGCCGAAGGCGATGAGCAGAATGCCGAGGGCCACCGGAACAGCGGAGTACTCGGCCTTCTGGAAGTCGTCCCCGAACGCGTCGTCGAACGTCTTCATCATGCTGGCGCCGCCGATCTCCTCGATCCGCAGCGAGCCGTGGTCCTTCTGGACCTCCTCGACGGCCTTCAGCACGGGCTCGACGCGCTCGCCGGCGGTGTCGGAGTCCCCGCGCATGTCGAACTGGACCAGCGCGCTGCGGCCGTCCTCGGAGATGGTCTTCGTGTCGTACGGGGACGTCACGTCCCGGACCTCGCCGGTGCGCTCCACCGCCTTCACGACCGCCTCGACGGCACCGCGGAACGCCGGGTCGGTCGCCTTCAGCGACGTGTCCTTCGCCTGGATCAGGACGGTCTCACCGGCGGGCTCCTCGATGCCGGCGTCCTCGATGATCCGGGCGGCGGTGTGCGTCTCCCCCTTGAGCTGGTCGCTGTCCTTCACATCGACCCGGCCCGCCGCCGAACCGAGGCCCATCGCCAGGACGACGAACAGCACCCAGATCCCGACGGCCGTCCATCGGTGCCGGGCGCTCCAGCCGCCGGCGCGAGCGGCGAGCCCCCGCACTCGCGTCTTCGTGTTCCCCATGAGGGCCTGCCCCCTGTGGTCGCGGCGACGACCCCCTGCCGTCACCTTTCGTCTCTCGACGCTATGGGCCGGGCGGAACGGTCTCGTCGTGCTGCCCGGTGAAGTGCGGCGGGCGGACCTCATCCCGTCGTACGCCGGGCCCTCCGCTCAGGGGAGGACGGCGGCCCCTTACATCTATCCCGGGCGGTCGGGGACACCGATCAGGGATCAGCTTCCGGGACGAGTGGGGACGACCGGGACGCCGGAGCTTGTGCTTCGTGCTGACCGGTAAGTAACTTACGGTTGCGGTCGTCGTGCCCACCCCCACGGGGCACGACGGCCGTACGAACGCCCGCGCACCGCCATAAGGTGGCCGGATGACGACGACGTACGCGGCGCTGCTGCGCGGAATCAACGTGGGCGGCAGCCGGAAGGTCCCCATGGCCGACCTGCGCGCCCTGCTGACCGGCCTCGGACTCGACGGCGTCCGCACCCACCTCCAGAGCGGTCAGGCCGTGTTCACCGCCGCCCGCGGCGACGAGGACTCCCTCGCCGCGGACATCACCACGGCGATCGAGAAGCGCTTCGGTTTCCCCGTGGACGTGATCGTCCGCGACCACGCGTATCTGAAGGCCGTCGCCGACGCCTGCCCGTTCCCCGCGGACACCCTGGAGGGCAGGCAGCTCCACGTCACCTACTTCTCCGGGCCCGTGGACGCCGCCCGCTTCGCCGAGATCGACCGGGCCGCCCATCTGCCGGAGGAGTTCCGGCTCGGCGACCGCGCGCTGTACCTGTACGTCCCCGACGGCCTCGGCCGCTCCAAGCTCGCCGAGGCCCTGGCGCGCCCCCGGCTCACCAAGGGCCTGATCGCGACCAGCCGCAACTGGAACACCGTCGTGAAACTCGTGGAGATGACCGGTGCCTGACCGTGACCCCGCCGTGCGGGCCGCCATCGAGGGCGAGTTGAGACTGCTGGACCCCGAGGTCCGCCGCTCCCCGGAACTCCTCGGGGCCCTGCTGCACCCGGAGTTCCACGAGGTCGGCTCCTCCGGCCGGCTCTGGGACCGGGCGTCGACGATGGCCCGGCTGCCCCTGGACACCGACCCGCACCGGTACGTCGTCACCTCGCCCGTCCAGGGCGCCCGGCTCGCCCCCGACGTCGTCCACCTCGTCTTCGACACCGAACGCGACGGGCTCCGCGCCCACCGCAGCTCGCTGTGGCGGCGGACGGACGCGGGCTGGCAGATGTACTTCCACCAAGGAACGCCGTACGGCGGGGAAGAGGCATGACCGTGCGCTACGTCATCATCGGGGCCGGAGCCGTCGGAGGCGTCGTCGGCGGACGGCTCGCCGAGGCCGGACACGAGGTCGTCCTCGTGGCGCGCGGCGCCCACCACGACGCCCTACGGGACCGCGGCCTGCGGCTCAGGGTCCCCGAGGGCGAGCTGACCCTGCCCATACCCGTCGTCGACGGCCCGGACGCCCTCGGGGAACTGCGCCCCGACGACGTCCTCGTCCTCGCCGTGAAGACCCAGGACACCGAGGCGGCGCTGCGGACCTGGGGCCCGGCACCGGTCGCCGGCGGCGGCACGGCCGCCGAAACGCTGCCCCTGGTCTGCGCGCAGAACGGCGTCGAGAGCCAGCGCCTCGCCCTGCGGCTGTTCCGGCGCGTGTACGGCGTCTGCGTCTGGCTGCCCTGCACCTACGTCGAACCGGGCGTGGTCTCCGCCGCCGGCACCCCCCTCACCGGCATCCTGCACCTCGGCCGCCATCCGCACGGCACCGACGAGACCGCCCGTCTCATCGCCGCCGACCTGGAGAAGTCCCACTTCGAGGCGCCGGTCGTGCCCGATGTCGCGCGCTGGCAGTACGCCAAGCTGCTGGCCAACCTCGGCAACGCCGTCGAGGCGCTGACCGGCCCCGTCGCCGGGGACGAGGCGACCGGCCTGCTGCGGCGCGTGCAGGAGGAGGGCGCGGCCGTCCTGCGGGCCGCCGGCATCGCGTACGCGACGCCCGAGGAACAGCGGGCCGTCCGCGGCGACAAGGTCACCCTCGTCCCTCTCGACGGCGTCCCGCGCGGCGGAGGCTCCTCCTGGCAGTCCCTCGCCCGGGGTACCGGCACGATCGAGTCCGACTACCTCAACGGCGAGATCACCCTCCTGGGCCGCCTCCACGGTGTACCCACACCACTGAACGAACTCCTCCAGCACCTCGCCGGCACCTTCGCCCGCGAGCGCCGGGAGCCGGGGTCGATGCCGGTGACGGAACTGGTGCGGCGCGCGGACGAGGCGGCGGCCCGAGCGCACTGACGTGCCTCAGGCGCCGAGCGCCGTCAGCACCGGTCTGCGGGCCGCGTCGTAGCGGTGCAGCAGCAGCCGCGCCACCTCGGGCGCCGGCCCCAGCACGTCCGCGAGGACGTCCGCGCCGGCCGCGCCCCCCGCGATGCGGTCCGGCAGCCGGCCCGGTGCCAGCACGTACGGCGCCACGGCCACCCGCGCACATCCGAGGTCCCGCAGCTCACGGACGGCGTCCTCGGTGCGCGGAAGGGCGGCGGAGGCGAACGCAGGCCGCACGGCGCACCAACCGGTGTGCCGCCACTCCCGCGCGATTTCTGCGATCACTGCGATCGCCTCCGGGTCGGTGGACCCCGCCGAGGCCAGCACGACCCCGGTCGAGGACTTGTCGGCGGGCGTCAGGCCCGCCTCGTACAGCCGGCGCTCCAGGGCGGCGAGGAGCAGCGGCGACGGGCCGAGCACCTCCGCCTGCCGGATCCGCAGCCTCGCCGGCGCCTCCCGCAGCACCGCCGGGATGTCGGCCTTCGCATGGAAGGCGCGCGTCAACAGCAGCGGCAGCGCCACGACGTCCCGGACGCCCTCGGCGGCCAGCGACTCCAGCACGCCCTGCACGGACGGCACGTTGAAGTCCAGGAAGCCGGTCTCCACGCGCAGGCCGGGGCGCAGCGCGCGCACCCGCCGGACGAGGGCGTGCACGGTCGCGGCATGCCGCGGGTCACGGCTGCCGTGGGCGACGACGAGGAGGACCGGCTGGGTCACGGGGGTTCAGCTCCTTGCCAGCAGACCGCGACCGCGCAGCACCCGGCGCTCCAGCGGACTGAAGATCAGCAGGTCGATGGCGATGCCGACGACCAGGATGAGCAGGATGGCGAAGAAGACCATGGGCATGGAGCTGGTGTTGCGGCCGTTCTCCAGGAGCTGGCCGAGGCCCACGCCCAGATCGGGGGAGGAGGCGATGATCTCCGCGGCCATCAGGGACCGCCAGGAGAACGCCCAGCCCTGCTTCAGCCCCGCCAGGTAGCCGGGCAGCGCCGCCGGCATCACCACGTGCCAGGTGCCCTTCAGGCCCGTCGCACCGAGTGTGCGGCCGGCCCGCAGGAACAGCGGCGGCACCTGGTCGACGCCCGACACCAGCCCGTTGGCGATCGAGGGCACCGCGCCCAGCAGGATCACCGCGAACATCATCCGGTCGTTCAGACCGAGCCAGATCACGGCGGGCGGCACCCAGGCCACGGACGGCAGCGACTGCAGCCCGGACAGGATCGGGCCGATCGCGGCCCGCACGAACCGCACCCGGGCGACGATCAGCCCGAGCGGCGTGCCGATCGCGAGCGCCAGCAGGAAGCCGAGCAGACCACGCGAGACCGACGTCCAGATGTACTGGTGGAGGGTCCCCTCCAGCCACGACTCGCGCAGCTCGTCCCACACGGCGGACGGCGGCGGCAGCTTGGTCGGGTCGTCGGCGATCCCGGACGACACCAGGAACTGCCAGAACGCCAGCACCAGCAGGACGGCGACGACCGGCGGCAGGACCTTCTGCGTGAGGGTCCTCCGCAACGGCGTACGGCCGCTGTCCACCGTCTCCAGGGCGTCCAGACCCGCCTCGAGCCCGGCGAGATCGGTGCCGTCCTTCGCGGCGGTCGTCTCAGTGCTGGCCATGGCGGCGGATCTCCCCACGCAGTTCTTCGGTGATCTCCCGGGACAGCTCGGCGACCTCGGCGTCCTCGATGCGGCGCGGCTGCGGGATGCCGACCGTCCACTCCCGGGCCACCCGGCCCGGACGGGAGGACAGCAGCACGACCCGCTGGGCCAGCCGCACGGCCTCGCGGACGTTGTGCGTCACGAACAGCACGGACACACCGGTCTCCCGCCAGATACGGGTGAGCTCGTCGTGGAGCACGTCCCGGGTGATGGCGTCCAGGGCGGCGAACGGCTCGTCCATGAGCAGGAGCCGGCTGTCCTGGGCCAGCGCTCGTGCCATGGCGACGCGCTGGCGCATACCGCCGGACAGCTCGTGCACCCGCTTGCCGTACGCGCCCTTGAGCCGCACCAGCTCCAGCAGCTCCTCGGCGCGCTCACGCCGCTGCGCCTTGGCCACACCCCGGAGCTTCAACGCGAGTTCGATGTTCTTGCCCGCCGTCAGCCAGGGGAACAGGGCGTGTTCCTGGAACATGAGGGCGGGGCGGCCGTCGGTGGTGATGCTGCCCGCGCTGGGCCGGTCGAGGCCGGCGACCAGGTTGAGCAGGGTGGACTTGCCGCAGCCGGAGGCTCCGAGAAGCGTGACGAACTCGCCGGGGGCGACGTCGAGGGTGATGTCGTCGAGGACGAGCTGCTGCCCGGCCGGGCCGGCGAAGGACTTCGAGACGTGCTCGATCCGTGCGGCGTGCCCGACGGACGCGTCCGTGCCGGCGGCCGTGGCGAGGGCGGTGGCCATGGTCGTCACCTCCTGGGAACTCGATGGATGGGCTTACTCGGCGCCGAGACCGGCGTCGTCGACCGCGGGAGCGCCCTCGGCCTTCAGGATCTTGTTCAGCGGGCCCAGGTCGTAGATGCCGGTCAGGTCGGGCGACCCGAGCAGACCCGCCTGGACCGCGTGACCGGCCTGGGTGCGCAGGGTCGCCGCCAGCGGGTCGTCGGTGACCGCGAGGGACCGCCACGCCGGATCGAGCACCGCGGCGGGCAGCGGCTTGCCGGTGTCGGCCTCCAGCTGGGCGTTGGCCGCGGCCTTCGCCCGCCCCTCGTGGGCGGTGATCCAGCGGTTCGCCTTCACGGACGCCCGCAGGACCGCCTCGACGGCCTTCGGGTGCTCCTTCAGGAAGCGCTGCGACACGACGACGTTCGTGATCACGAACTTCTCGCCGGGCCACAGGCTCGACTCGTCCAGGAGCACCTTGCCGCCCTCGGCGACCAGCTTCGAGGCGGTCGGCTCGGGCACCCACGCACCGTCGATCGAACCGGACCTGTAGGCGTCCGGGGTGATCTTGTTGTCGGTGCGGACGACGGACACGTCACCCTTGCCGCTCTCGGCGTCGACCTTCCAGCCCTGGTCCTCGGCCCAGTGGAGGAACGCCACGTCCTGGGTGTTGCCGAGTTGCGGGGTGGCGATCTTCTTGCCCTTGACGTCCTTCAGGGACGTGATCTTCTTCGGGTCGACGACGAGCTTGACGCCGCCCGACGCCGAACCGGACACGATCCGCAGGTTCGTGCCCCGCGCCTTGACGTACCCGTTGACGGCGGGGGAGGGGCCGATCCAGCCGATGTCGATCGAGCCGGAGTTCAGCGCCTCGATCTCCGACGGACCGGCGTTGAACGTGGCGTACTCCGCCCGGGTGCCGCCCAGCTCCTTCTGGAACAGGCCCTCGTGCCGGCCGACCAGGGCCGTGGCGTGGGTCAGGTTCCCGAAGTAGCCGATGCGCACCGAGTCCAGGCCGTCCACCTTGGGCGCCCCGGCGACGGCGTGCTCGCCGGAGTCCTCGGCCCGCGAGCCGTAGCCGCACGCCGCGAGGGCGAGCAGCGGCAGCGCGGCCAGGACGGCGAGCGTCCGGCGCGGGGCGCGGCGGGCGGACACGGAACGTGTCACGTCAGAAATCCCACCCGTCGTCCTCGGGCTCCTCCTTGACCGGCTCCGGGGAGGCGAAGGACTCGCCGACCATGCCCGCGGTGAGCGTGGTGCCGTCGCTCGGGTCGATCAGGATGAACGAGCCCGTGCGGCGGGAGTCGGCGTAGGAGTCCACCGGCAGCGGCTCGGCGGTGCGCACCTTGACGCGGCCGATGTCGTTGGCGACGAGCTGCCCGGGGTGCGGGTGCAGGGACAGGTCGGAGAGCGTGAGCCGGGACGGGATGTCCTTGACGATCGCCTTGACGGTCCGGGTGCCGTGCTTGAGCAGCACCCGGTGGCCGACGGTCAGCGGGGCGTCGGCGACATGGCAGACCGTGGCCTCGATGTCCTGCGAGGTCGGGGGCGCGTCCGCGGTCGGCACGATCAGGTCGCCGCGCGAGACGTCGATGTTGTCCTCCAGCAGGACGGTCACCGACTGCGTGGTCCAGGCGACGTCGACGGGCTCGCCCAGCAGGTCGATCCCCGAGATCCGCGAGGTGCGCCCGGACGGCAGCACGGTCACCGGCTCGCCGACCCGGAACGAACCGGCGGCGATCTGTCCGGCGTACCCCCGGTAGTCGGGGTGCTCGGCGCTCTGCGGGCGGATCACGTACTGCACGGGCAGCCGGGCGTGGCAGTGGCTCAGGTCGTGGCTGACCGGGACCGTCTCCAGGTGCTCCAGGAACGTCGGCCCGCCGTACCAGTCCATGTGCGCGGACGGGTCCACCACGTTGTCGCCGGCCAGCGCCGAGATCGGGATGGCGGTGATCTCCGGGACGCCCAGCTCCAGCGCGTACGCCGTGAACTCCTCGGCGATCGCGGCGAACACGGACTCCCGGTAGTCCACCAGGTCCATCTTGTTCACGGCGAGCACCACGTGCGGGACGCGCAGCAGGGCGGCGATGGCCGCGTGGCGCCGGGTCTGCTCGACGACGCCGTTGCGGGCGTCGACCAGGATCACCGTCAGCTCGGCGGTGGAGGCACCGGTCACCATGTTCCGGGTGTACTGCACATGGCCCGGGGTGTCGGCGAGGATGAACCGGCGGCGCGGCGTGGCGAAGTAACGGTACGCCACGTCGATGGTGATGCCCTGCTCGCGCTCGGCGCGCAGGCCGTCGGTGAGCAGCGCGAGGTCGGGGGTGTCCTGGCCGCGGTTGCGGGAGGCGTGCTCGACGGCCTCCAGCTGGTCGGCGAGCACCGACTTGGAGTCGTGCAGCAGCCGCCCGACCAGCGTGGACTTGCCGTCGTCGACGGAGCCGGCGGTGGCGAACCGCAGCAGGGTGGTGGCCGAGAGTTCCTCGGTCGTCGTGGTGCTCATGCTTAGAAGTACCCCTCGCGCTTGCGGTCTTCCATCGCGGCCTCGGAGAGCTTGTCGTCGGCGCGGGTGGCGCCGCGCTCGGTCAGCCGGGACGCGGCGATCTCGGTGATGACCTGCTCCAGGCTCACCGCGTCGGACTCCACGGCCCCGGTGCAGGACATGTCGCCGACCGTGCGGTAGCGCACGAGGCGCTTCTCGACGGTCTCCTCGTCCTTCGGGCCGCCCCACTCGCCGGCCGTCAGCCACATGCCGTTGCGCAGGAACACCTCGCGCTCGTGCGCGAAGTAGATCTGCGGCAGCTCGATGCCCTCGCGGGCGATGTACTGCCAGACGTCCAGCTCGGTCCAGTTGGACAGCGGGAA
Organism: Streptomyces sp. NPDC059852; assembly: GCF_042731455.1. NCBI lineage: Bacteria > Bacillati > Actinomycetota > Actinomycetes > Kitasatosporales > Streptomycetaceae > Streptomyces > Streptomyces sp. NPDC059852. Next base: position 99,340 of record NZ_JBHWJK010000017.1, read on the forward strand.
GACCCGGACGTGCTCGCCGGGGGCGTGCCGCCCGTTGTACAGGTTCCACAGCTCGGGGCGCTGGCGGCGCGGGTCCCACTGGGAGAACTCGTCGCGGAGGCTGAACACCCGCTCCTTCGCGCGGGCCTTCTCCTCGTCGCGGCGTCCGCCGCCGAACACCGCGTCGAACTTCTCCGCCTGGATCTTCTCCGTCAGCGGCAGCGTCTGCAGCGGGTTGCGGGTGCCGTCCGGGCGCTCCTTGAGCACCCCCCGGTCGATGTAGTCCTGCACGGAGGCGACGTGCAGCCGCAGCCGGTGCCTGTCGACCGTGCGGTCCCGGTACTCGATGACCTCCGGGAAGTTGTGGCCCGTGTCCACGTGCAGCAGTGAGAACGGCACCGGCGCGGGCGCGAACGCCTTCAGCGCCAGATGCAGCATGACGATGGAGTCCTTGCCGCCGGAGAACAGGATCACCGGCCGCTCGAACTCGCCTGCCACCTCACGGAAGATGTGGACCGCCTCGGACTCCAGGGCGTCCAGGTGCGACAGGGCGTACGGGCTGTCCGTACCCTCCTGCGGCGTCGCGACGGTCGTCGTCATGCCAGTCCCCTTTCGGTGAGCAGGGCGTACACGGACGCCGCGGACTCCTGCACGGTCTGGTGCTGCGACTCGATCCGCAGATCCGGCGCCTCGGGCTCCTCGTACGGGTCGTCGACGCCGGTGAGCCCGCTCAGCTCACCGGCGGCCTGCTTGGCGTACAGACCCTTCACATCGCGGACGGAGCACACGTCGACCGGTGTGGCCACGTGCACCTCCAGATAGGGCGCCCCGCTCTCCTGGTGGCGCTTGCGGACCGCCTCGCGGCTGTCGGCGTAGGGCGCGATCACCGGGACGAGCGTCGTGACGCCGTTGCGGGCGAGCAGTTCGGCGACGAAGCCGATGCGCTGCACGTTGGCGTGCCGGTCCTCGCGGCTGAAGCCGAGGCCCGCCGAGATGAACTCGCGGATCTCGTCGCCGTCGAGGACCTCGACCCGGTGGCCCTCGGCGCGCAGCCGGCCGGCCAGTTCATGGGCGATGGTGGTCTTGCCGGCGCTCGGCAGACCCGTGAGCCAGACGGTGGCTCCGGTCGTCACGTGGTTCTCCTGAGTCTGGGGGGTCGTCATCCGTGCAGTCCGCACTCGGTCTTGGCGCGGCCCGCCCAGCGGCCGGCGCGCGCGTCCTCGCCCGCGAGGACCCGGCGGGTGCACGGGGCGCAGCCGACGGAGGCGTAGCCGTCCATGAGCAGCGGGTTGGTCAGCACGCCGTGTTCGGCGACGTAGGCGTCGACGTCGTCCTGGGTCCAGCGGGCGATGGGGGAGACCTTGACCTTGCGCCGCTTCTCGTCCCAGCCGACCACCGGCGTGTTCGCCCGGGTCGGGGACTCGTCGCGGCGCAGCCCGGTCGCCCAGGCCAGGTAGCCGGTCAGGCCCCGCTCCAGCGGCTCGACCTTGCGCAGGGCGCAGCACAGGTCGGGGTCCCGGTCGTGCAGCTTCGGGCCGTACTCGGCGTCCTGCTCGGCGACCGTCTGCCGGGGGGTGAGGGTGATGACGTTGACGTCCATCACGGCCTCGACGGCGTCCCGGGTGCCGATGGTCTCCTCGAAGTGGTAGCCGGTGTCCAGGAACACCACGTCGACGCCGGGCATCGCACGGGAGGCGAGGTGGGCGACGACCGCGTCCTCCATCGAGGAGGTCACACAGAACCGCTCACCGAAGGTGCCGGCCGCCCACTGGAGGATCTCCAGCGCGGAGGCGTCCTCCAGGTCCCGGCCCGCCTGCTCGGCGAGCGCGCGCAGCTCGTCCGTCGTGCGTTCGTGAGTCGCCGTCATATCTCGTCTCCCCCCGTCTCGTTGTGCCGAAGGCCCTGTGCGAGCAGGCCGAGGAACTTCAGCCGGAAGGCGCGGTTGCACGCGGCGCACTCCCAGGCGCCGTGGCCCTCCTCGCTCGGGCGCAGGTCCTCGTCGCCGCAGTAGGGGCAGTAGAAGGGCGCGGCCCGCTCGCTCATGACAGGGCCTCCTCCGAGGCGCGCGCGGCCCAGGACGCGAACCGCTCGCCGTCCTCGCGCTCCGCCTGGAACCGCTTGAGGACCCGCTCGACGTAGTCGGGCAGCTCGTCGGAGGTGACCTTCAGACCGCGGACCTTGCGGCCGAACCCGGCCTCCAGGCCGAGCGCGCCGCCGAGGTGCACCTGGTATCCCTCCACCTGCTCGCCCCGGTCGTTGAGGACCAGCTGCCCCTTGAGACCGATGTCCGCCACCTGGATACGGGCGCAGGCGTTCGGGCAGCCGTTGAGGTTGATGGTCAGCGGCTCCTCGAAGTCCGGCAGGCGGCGCTCCAGTTCGTCGATCAGCTGGGAGCCGCGCTGCTTGGTCTCGACGATCGCGAGCTTGCAGAACTCGATGCCGGTGCAGGCCATCGTGCCGCGCCGGAAGGTGGAAGGACGCGCGGTCAGGTCCAGCGCCTCCAGGCCCTCGACCAGCGAGTCGACCTGGTCCTGCTCGACGTCGAGGACGATCATCTTCTGCTCGACGGTGGTGCGCACCCGGCCCGAGCCATGCGCCTCGGCCAGGTCGGCGATCTTCGTGAGCGTGGCGCCGTCGACGCGTCCCACGCGCGGGGCGAAGCCGACGTAGAAGCGGCCGTCCCGCTGCCGGTGCACGCCGATGTGGTCGCGCCACTGCTGGACGGGCTGCTCGGGTGCGGGCCCGTCGATCAGCTTGCGCCCGCCCAGGTACTCGTCCTCCAGGACCTGGCGGAACTTCTCCGCGCCCCAGTCGGCGACGAGGAACTTCAGCCGGGCCCGGTTGCGCAGCCGGCGGTAGCCGTAGTCACGGAAGATCGAGATGACGCCCTCGTAGACGTCCGGCACCTCGTCGATCGGCACCCAGGCGCCGAGCCGCACACCCAGCTTGGGGTTGGTGGACAGGCCGCCGCCGACCCAGAGGTCGAAGCCGGGGCCGTGCTCGGGGTGCTGTACGCCGACGAACGCGACGTCGTTGATCTCGTGCACCACGTCGAGGAGCGGCGATCCCGAGATGGCCGTCTTGAACTTGCGGGGGAGGTTGGAGTAGGCCGGGTTGTTCAGGACCCGGCGCTTCATCTCCTCCAGCGCGGGGGTGGCGTCGATGATCTCGTCCTCGGCGATCCCGGCGACCGGCGAGCCGATCATCACGCGCGGGGTGTCGCCGCAGGCCGTGACCGTGGACAGCCCCACGCCCTCCAGCCGCTCCCAGATCGCGGGCACGTCCTCGATCCGGATCCAGTGGTACTGGACGTTCTGCCGGTCGGTGATGTCCGCGGTCCCGCGCGCGTACTCCTGCGAGACCTCGCCGATCACCCGCAGCTGCTGCGTGGTCAGCGCACCGCCGTCGATGCGGACGCGCAGCATGAAGTAGGAGTCGTCCAGCTCCTCCGGCTCCAGGACGGCCGTCTTGCCGCCGTCGATGCCGGGCTTGCGCTGGGTGTAGAGCCCCCACCAGCGCATCCGTCCACGCAGGTCGTTGGGGTCGATGGAGTCGAAGCCGCGCTTGGAGTAGATCGTCTCAATGCGTGTCCGCACATTGAGACCGTCGTCGTCCTTCTTGAACTGCTCGTTGCCGTTCAGCGGGGTGTGGTGGCCCACGGCCCACTGACCCTCACCGCGGTGACGGCTCACCTTGCGGCGCGGAGTCGCGGCGGCAGGCTTCTGCGGGGTGGCGGCCATGGTTGATACGTCCTTCGGGACAGGCGGGAATGCGGCTTTGACCTGCGCATACGGGCGCACGGGCAGAGGTGCGCGGCATCGCGCGGGACGGAAGCGTGGAGAAAGAGAGGTGTCGGGCGCTTGAGGGCGGTCAGCGCACCGGACAGATGGCGCTGGACATGCGGCCCAGGTCGACGTGCCGCCGACTCACCAAGGCAATTCCAGTTCCAGGCATGACGGAAGCGTGGCACGGCGATCTGAGACCAGTCCAGCTTCGTCCGAGATGCGGACACCCTTGTCCCGTAGAGTGAGACAAGGGTGTCGTGGGTCACAAGGCCCGAGGGGACCGGTTCCGGCCAGGTCAGCCAGGGTACGCACCGGGCCACGGCCCGGGCGTCGCCACCTCGGCCTCCTCCTCGACCTTCGTGTCGAACAGCGTGAAGCCCCGGCGCTGGTAGTTGGCCATCGCGTGCTCCCCGTCCTTGCTGCAGGTGTGCAGCCACACCCGCTTGGTCGGCGGCAGCTCCGGCCACCGCTCGGCCAGGTCCCAGGCGCGGGCGGTGCCGTACGACAGCAGATGGCCGCCGATCCGCCGCCCGCGGAACGCCGGGATCAGGCCGAAGTAGACGATCTCCACGACCCCGCCGTCCTGCGCCTCGAGCTCCACATAGCCCGCCGGTGTCCCGCGGTCGTACGCCACCCACGTCTCGACGCCCGGACGGGCCAGCTGCTCCTGCCAGCGCGTGTAGCTCCAGCCGAGCCGGTCCACCCAGCGGATGTCCCCGCCGACGGACGCGTACAGGAAACGGCTGAACTCGGGCGAGGGGACCTCGGCGCGGACGACCCGTACGTCCCCGTCCGGCGCGGGGGCCGGGAGGAGGTCGGTGGGGGCGGTCTGTTCCAGGGACCAGGTGGTCACGGTGATGCTGGGCATGCCGTCAGGCAATCATCCCGACGGCGGATCTGTCGATCGGCCCCTGTTCCCGGACCGGGGCCGCCCCTCAGTCCAGGGCGGCGTCGATCGACCGCAGCGGCACCGCGAACAGCGTCCGGCCGGACTGGGACCACACCTCGCCGGTCGCCTCCCAGTACGACAGGGAACCGGCTCCCATGCCCCAGCACCGCGGGGCGCCCTCCGTGCCGCACCGCGTCGCCTCGGCCCCGTCGGTGTCCTGACGCCACAGGCTGCCGTGCCGGTCCGTACGGGCCGGGGCGCGCCCCACGTACCAGCCGGCCCCGTCCGTCCCCGGTGCCCGGCGCGACAGGACGCCCTCGACGCCGGACGCCTCCGTCTCGTACGCCTCGACCGCCCGGGCCGCCCCGGTGCCGTCCGTGGCCAGCAGACCGGTGCGGGCCGGGTCCTTGCTGAACGCGTACCGCCACAGCCGGGCGTGCCCGTCGCCGTCCGCCGCGGTCCACTCGCTCGCGACCAGGCTGTCCGGCGCCGTGCTGCGGTCCAGCGACACCGCCCCCAGCCGGGGCGCGTCCCGGCCGGTCAGCCGGTACGAGCCGACGGCCGGCAGCACGAAATCGAGGCCGTGCGCCGACCAGCCCGAGCCGACCCGGCCCACGGCGGCGCTGTCGACCGTCGTGCGCTGGACGCGGTCCAGGTCGTACACGTACAGCCCGTCGCCCGCGGTCACGAGCAGCTTGTCCTGGTACCAGACCATGCCGGTCAGACGGGAGGTCATCGGGCGGTAGTCCCGTCCGCCGTCCACCGGGACGACGAGCAGCACCGAGGTGTACAGCAGCTGGTCCATGTCGGTGGCGTCCACGAACGACACCCGGGCCAGCGAACCGCCGCCCTGGCTCCAGCCGGACAGGATCACCCGGTGGTCGTTCCACCAGCCGTCGTCGTCGGCGTCGCCCGAGGTGGTCACCGCGCCGGCGCGCCAGGACCGGGTGTCCCCGGCGTCCCAGCAGTACGCGCGGGTGGCCGCCGGGGCGACCGGCAGCCCCGTACGCTCCGCGGCCGTGCACCCGTCCGCGTCCCGCAGCGTGTGCTGGGCGCTTTCCAGAACGGCGCCCACCCCGACCGGCCTCCCCATCGCGGAGGACAGCCTGTCGAGCGTCGCCTCGGGGACGAGGTGCTCGCGCAGCCGCAGCGCGTCCGTCCCGGCGGCCCCCGCGAGCGGCTTCAACGCCCCCGGATCGTCACCCACCGTGGCCTGCGAGGCGCTGATCATCGTGGCGGCGGCGGTGAGGGCCAGGGCGGTTCCGGCGAGGAACGCGCGCAGCGCACGGCCCTGCTTGCGTCGACGGTGTCTGCCGCGGTGCTTCATCAAACCTCCCGAGGCGAGCCAACTGCGCCCATCGGTCCGAGCGTTGACCAAAGGAGCAGGTGGGGCGGCCCGTACCAGGGATGCTACGGCAGGAAGGCACGCTCGGGGACGAAGACCCTGCAAATATGCGGAAGAAGGTTCCGAGCCGGGTCATCCCGACCGCGATCCTGCCTCGCGCACCCGCGCGATCCCGGGTGCCGTCGAATGCGGCAGCAGGGCGCCCGGGTCCCGCGGCAGCACCACCTCGACCTCGGCGTCCTCCCGGAAGCGGTACGGCCGGTGCTCCAGATGCGCTCCGAGATAGCGGCGCACCCGCGACATCTCGGCACGCACCGTCACCGTGCGCCGCGCGTCCCCGAACATGTCCTCCGCCAGGCGCGCCGCGCTGCGCCCGCCCCGGTCCATCGCCAGCAGGCACAGCAACTCGGCGTGCCGGGGACTCAGTTCGTGACTCCACGTCCCGGCACCCCCGGACACCGTCACCGACCAGCGCCGCGGCTCGCCCAGGTCCAGCGTGATCCGGGTCGCGCCGGGCGCCCCGGGTTCGTCGCAGGCCCGCAGCAGCCAGCCCCCGGCCAGCGGCTCCATCGTGCACAGCCCGAGCGGCGGCAGCCATCTGCGGCCCGGCACCGGCGACTTGGGCAGCGCGACCCGGTGCACGTACGGCATCCCGGTCACCGCCGCCGTCCAGCCGTCCCGGTCCACGACGACGGCCCGCCCGGTCAGCCGGGCCAGCGCCGGCGCCGCCACCGCCCGCAGCCGCTCCAGCGAGGCCGTGTGCAGCTCCCGCAGCCGGGCCTCGGCCAGCTTGGCCACGGAGTCGACCCAGGCGAGCGTCGCCGGATGCATCGTCTCCAGCGGCCCGCTCACGTCCACCACACCGATCAGCCGGCCGTCCCGCGGGTCCGTGATGGGCGCGCCCGTGCACGTCCACGAGGTCTGCGAGCGCTGGAAGTGCTCGGCGGCGAAGACCTGCACGGGCCGGCGCACCACCGCCGGGGTGCCCACGCCGTTCGTGCCGACGACGCTCTCCCGCCAGTCCGCGCCGAGTTCGAAGCCGAGGCCGTCGGCCTTCCGCAGCACCGAGGGGCTGCCCTCCCGCCACAGCACCCGGCCCTCGTCGTCGGCGACGACCATGATGTGGTGGGCGACGTCCGCGACCGACAGCAGGCCCTCGCGCAGCACCGGCAGCACATGCCGCAGCGCGGTCTCCTCCCGGCGCCGCTGCACCTCCTCCCGGGAGAGCAGGCCCGCGCGGACGTCGTGGTCCGGGTCCACACCGCTGCGCAGCATGCGTTCCCAGGACTGCTCGATCACCGGGCGCGGCGCCACGGGCGCGCGCTGCCCGGAGAGCGTGGCGGCGCGGACGTCGCTGAGCACGCGCGCGGCGCGTGCCGAGTCCACGGCGGCCAGCTGCGTCACGTCCGTCGGCGAGAGCGCCAAGGGTCCTCCCGGCAGAAGAGGTCTCAACCTGACTGTGCGTCTCATTGTGTGCGTCTCATAGTGCCGCTCCGGCGCACCCGGAGGGACACGGTCCGCACACAGACGCCAACAAGTTGCAACCCCTTGCAACCCTGGTGGACGGCTCTGGCCTGATCGAGACTTGAGCGACGCCGTCCCGAGCGGCGTCCGCCGCCTCGAACGGGTCGGCAGCGGGGGTGGTGCCGTGTCGGCGCAGCACCACCCCCGCCTCCCGTTCCCGCAGGTCAGAAGGATGGACGCGCCCGCTCCACCAGCGCGGCCCGCGCCAGGCTGTGCGGCAGCGTCCCGAACGCGCCGCCCGCGTCGCCGCCGAGCCGCGACGCGCAGAACGCGTCGGCGACGTCCGATGGCGCGAAACGCACCAGCAGCGACCCCTGGAGCACCAGCGCGAGCCGCTCGGTCACGCGCCGGGCACGCGCCTCGACGCCCTCCAGATCGGCCAGTTCCGTCAACAGCGCCCTGATCGCCGCGTCCAGCCGGTGATCGGCGCCCCGGGCCAGGCCGACCTCCCGCAGATACGCGTCCAGCGCCGCGGGCTCCCGCCGCAGCACCCGCAGCACGTCCAGCGCCTGGACGTTGCCCGCGCCCTCCCAGATCGAGTTCAGCGGCGACTCGCGCACCAGCCGCGGCAGCTGCGACTCCTCGACGTACCCGTTGCCGCCCAGGCACTCCGCCGCCTCCACGGCGACCGGCGCGCACCGCTTGGTCACCCAGTACTTGGCGGCCGGCACGGCGATCCGCAGCAGCGCCCGCTCCTGCTCGCCCCCGTCGTCGTACCCGGCCGCCAGCCGCAGGGCGAGCGTGGTCGCCGCCTCCGACTCGACGGCCAGATCGGCCAGGACGTTGCGCATGAGCGGCTGGTCGGCCAGCTTCGCGCCGAACGCCTCACGGTGGGCGCAGTGGTGGACCGCCTGCGCCACCGCCTGCCGCATCAGCCCGGCCGAGCCGAGCACACAGTCCAGGCGGGTCGCCGCGACCATCCCGATGATGGTGCGCACCCCGCGCCCCTCCTCGCCGACCCGGCGCGCCCACGTCCCGTCGAACTCGACCTCGGCGGACGCGTTGGACCGGTTGCCCAGCTTGTCCTTGAGCCGCTGGAGGAGGAACACGTTGCGGCCGCCGTCCTGGAGCACCCGGGGCACCAGGAAGCACGTCAGCCCGCCGGGAGCCTGCGCGAGCACCAGGAACGCGTCGGACATCGGCGCCGAGCAGAACCACTTGTGGCCGGTCAGCGCGTAGGTGCCGGACTCGCCGAGCGGCACCGCCCGCGTCGTGTTGGCGCGGACGTCGCTGCCGCCCTGCTTCTCCGTCATGCCCATCCCGAACAGCACGCCCGCCTTGCCCGCCGCCGGCCGCAGCCCGCGGTCGTACACGACGGACGTCAGCCGCGGCTCCCACTCGGCGGCGAGGGCGGGGTCGGTGCGCAGGGCGGGGACCGCCGCATGGGTCATCGACAGCGGACAGGTGTTGCCCGCCTCCACCTGCGTCCACAGCATGAACGCCGCCGCCCGCCGCACATGCCCGGCGGGCCGCGTCCACGCCGCCGTCAGCCCCGCGGAGACGCCCTTGCCGAGCAGCCGGTGCCAGGACGGATGGAAGTCGACCTCGTCGACACGACGGCCGTAGCGGTCGTGGGTCCGCAGCCGCGGAGGGTTCTCGTTCGCCAGCACCCCCCACTCCTGCACCTGCGCCGATCCGCACGTCCGTCCCAGCGCCGAGAGCTCCCCGGCGACCTCGTCGCGCAGAGCGGGCGGCAGATGCCGTTCGACGGCCGAGACCAGGGCCCGGTCGGTGGTGTAGGCGTCGTACCCGGTCAGGGGCGGGGGCTGGTTGGTCACGCTGTGAGTGCTGCCTGCCATGCCGGTGAACCTATCCCTCCCGGGCGCCGTGCTCCCCAGCCTGACACGGCCGGCCGCTATCCGTGGCGGGCGCCCCGATGAGAGCGCCCGCGCGTGGCGGATACCTTTGGTTCGTGCAGCCAGCAAGTGAATCCCCCGAGCAGCCCTCCGGCCGTCTCCACCGGGCGCGTGCCCTCTACCGGAACGTCTCGAAGCGCAGGACCGCCTGGCTGCTGCTGAAGGACACGGTCAACTCCTGCATCGAGTACCGCATCCTGGGGCTCGCGGCGGAGGCGGCGTTCTTCACGCTGCTGTCCGTCCCGCCGCTGCTGCTCAGCCTCATCGGCCTCCTCGGCTACGTCGACGACTGGACCGGCACCGACACCATCACCAGTCTGGAGACCAACCTCCTGGAGGCGTCCCGCACCGTCCTGTCCGACAAGGGCGTCCGCCAGATCGCCCAGCCGATCCTGGACGACGTGATGAAGGGCGGCCGCCCCGACGTGATCTCGGTCGGCTTCCTGTTCGCCCTGTGGTCCGGGTCGCGCGCGGTGAACGTCTTCATAGACACGATCACCGTCATGTACGGCCTCGACGGGGTGCGCGGCATCGTCAAGACCCGCCTCGTGGCGTTCCTGCTGTTCCTCGCCGCCCTGCTGATCGGCTCGGTGGCGCTGCCGCTGATGGTGGCGGGCCCGGACGCCGTCGTACGGATCCTGCCCTGGTCGGAGACCGTGGTGCAGGTGCTGTACTGGCCCGTCGTCATCGTCCTGTCGGTCGCGTTCCTGACGACGCTGTACCACGTGTCCGTGCCCGTGCGCTCCCCCTGGATCGAGGACGTGCCCGGCGCCCTGGTCGCCCTCGCGATGTGGGTGCTCGGCAGCTTCCTGCTGCGCATCTACCTCACCAGCACCATCGAGGGCGCCACGATCTACGGCTCCCTCGCGGCGGCCGTCGCCGTCCTGCTGTGGATCGGCGTGTCCGCGTTCGCGGTGCTCGTCGGGGCCGCGGTGAACGCCGCGATCGACCGGGTCTGGCCGGCCGCCGCGACCGCCGCGGCCCGCGAGGCCAACGAGCGGGTGCGCGAGGCCCAGGTCGCCGAGTACGTGGCGCGCGCCGCCGCCGGTCTGGAGACGGACCCCGACGACCCGGACATGCCGTCCGAGTTCCCCGAGCGCTGGTCCCGCTTCCTGCCCCCGGAGGACGTCACCTCACGGCTGCGGACCCACGTCAAGAACCCGCACCACCCTCACCACCCGCACAAGAAGAACGGCGACTCCTGACGCCGGAGGGCGGGCTCAGATCCTCCACACGCCCGCCGCCGCGGCCTCCCGCACGAACGAGGAGAAGTCACGCGGGGCGCGTCCCAGCACCTCGCGCACATCGTCCGTGAGATGCGCGTTTCGGCCGTCCAGCAGCGTCTCGAAGACGTCCACCAGCAGCGCCGCCTCCTCCACCGGCACCCCGAACCCGGTGAGCGCCCGACCATAGGCCCGCGCGGGCACCGGCGTGTACACGACCGGGCGGCCCGCCGCCGCGGAGATCTCCGCGACCGCCTCCCGCCAGGCGAGCAGCCGCGGCCCGGTCAGCCGCAGCGTCCGCCCCGCGTACCGGACGCCGTCCGCCAGCACCGCCGTCACCACGTCCGCGATGTCCCGGACGTCGACGAACGGCTCGCGCACCTCACCGGCGGGGAACACCAGCTCCCCGTGGGCGATCCCCTCCACCAGCGGCCCCTCGCTGAAGTTCTGCGCGAACCACGCGGCCCGTACGACCGTCCAGTCCGCTCCGGACGCCTTCAGCGCCTCCTCCGCCGGCAGCGCCTGGTCCTCACCGCGGGCCGACAGCAGCACCAGCCGCCGCACCCCCAGCCCCACCGCCTGGAGCGCCAGCGCGCCGACGCCCTTGGCCGCCGCCGGGTCGCCGATGTCGGTCGGGTACATCAGATACGCCGCGTCCGCGCCCCGCAGGGTCCCCTCCCACGTCGAGCGGTCCGCCCAGTCGAAGCCCGTCGCGCGGGACGCCGCCCGGACCGTGAACCCCGCCGCGCCCGCCGCGCGGGCCACCCGGCTCCCGGTGCGTCCCGACGCCCCGGTCACCACCACCGTCGTCCCGTTCCCGCCCGTCGTGTTCCGCTCAGTTCGTGTCATGCCCCCAGTCAACGGCCGCGCGGTCCGGCCGCCCATCGCCGAGCGGCTCCCTCGCATACGCGGGCGTCTACCCTGACGGCATGGACGCCCTCGCCGGTCTGCTCGACGGCCCGCGCGCACGCGGTGCCTTCCTGATCCGCGCGTGCTTCGACCCGCCCTGGTCCGTCCGAGTCGAGGACCGCGCCCCGCTCACCGTCATGGTCATGGTCCGCGGCACGGCCTGGGTGACGCCCGACCGGGGCGAGCCGGTCCGGCTGCGTGCCGGCGACCTCGCGATCGCCCGCGGCCCCGACCCCTACACCTGCGCCGACGACCCGGACACCGCACCGCAGGCGCTGATCCTGCCCGGCGCCGAGTGCCGGTACCCCGACGGGCGGTCCCTCAACGGCTCGATGGACCTGGGCGTCCGCACCTGGGGCGACCGGCCCGACGGCTCGGCCGTCCTGCTGATCGGCACCTATCTCCGGCAGGGCGAGATCAGCGGGCGGCTGCTGAACTGCCTGCCCCCGGTGCTGTCCCTGCCCGCCGACGTGTGGGACCACCCGCTCACCCCCTACCTGATGACGGAGATCGCCCGGGACGCACCCGGCCAGGAGGTCGTCCTGGACCGGCTGCTCGACCTGCTGGTCATCGCCGCGCTCCGCACCTGGTTCGCCCGGCCCGAGGCCGAACCCCCGGCCTGGTACCGGGCGCTGGCCGACCCGGTCGTCGGACGGGCGCTGCGACTCCTCCAGGACGACCCCGCCCACCCGTGGACCGTCGCCTCGCTGGCCGCGAAGGCCGGGGTGTCCCGGGCCGCGCTGTCACGGCGGTTCACCGACCTGGTGGGGGAGGCGCCGATGACGTACCTCACGGGATGGCGGCTGGCGCTCGCGGCGGACGCCCTGCGCGACACCGACGACACCCTCGAGGCCATCGCACGGCGCGTCGGCTACGGCAGCCCCTTCGCGCTGTCCAGCGCCTTCAAGCGGGTGTACGGGGTGAGCCCGCAGGAGCACCGGCGGCGCCCGGCCACGGCCCGGGAGGACGCCCGTGTATGAGGAGCGGCCGTCCCGGCTGCCGGGGGCCGTCGTCTGGACGAACACCCCGGACGCGTCCGACAGCGGGCGGGTCCTGCCCGACGGCTGCATGGACCTGCTGTGGCACGAGGGACGCCTGCTGGTGGCCGGGCCCGACACCCGCGCCCAGGTCACCGAGGGCACGGCGGGCGTCTGGAGCGGCGTCCGGTTCTTCCCCGGGACAGCGCCCGCCTTCCTGGGCGTCCCCGCGCACGAACTGCGCGACCGGCGCGTCGACCTCACCGACCTGTGGCCGGCCCCCCGGGTGCGCAGGCTCGGCGCCCGCGTCGGGGCCGCCGCCGACCCCCGGACCGCCCTGGAGGACACCGCCCTCGCCCTGGCCGCCCGGGCACAGCCGCCCGACCCGCTGCTGAGGCATCTCGTCACCGCCCTCGACGCCGGCCGCCCCGTCGCCGCCGTCGCCGACGAACTGGAGCTGGGTGCCCGGCAGTTGCACCGCCGCTCCCTGGCCGCCTTCGGATACGGCCCGAAGACGCTGGCCCGCGTCCTGCGTCTCCAGCGTGCCCTGCGGCTGGCCCGCGCCGGCGTGCCCTTCGCGGAGACAGCCGCCCGCGCCGGCTTCGCCGACCAGGCCCATCTCGCGCGTGACGTCAAGGACTTGACGGGCGTCCCGCTCGGCGCGCTACTCCGCCGCTAGCGGCGCGAACAGGTCGACGCCGTTGCCGTCCGGGTCCTGGACGACGGCGTAGCGCTGTCCCCAGAAGGCGTCCCACGGCTTGAGTGCGCCGTGGTACCCGGCGCCCACCAGTTCCTCGTACACCGCGTCGACCTCGGCCGGGCCGTCGCACCGCAGCGCCAGCGCCGCCCGGCCGCCCCCGGCGGGCGGCCGCCACTCCGGGTGGAACGACCGGATCGTGTCCTCGGTGTCGAGCAGCAGCCGTACCCCGCCGGGCGGAGCGGCCTCGGCGTGCGGCTCGCTCTCGGAGCCCTCGGGGAAGGTGAACCCGAGACGCCGGTAGAAGGCGACGGAGGCGGCCATGTCGGAGACGACCAGGCCGACGGCATCGAATCGTGGAGTCATACGGTCACCGTAGGAGCCGGGGCAGGGCCCGTCTTGAAGGAAACGGACACCGTGGCGGGGGCCGCGACGCGCGCCCAGTGGAACCCGACGGCACCCTGCTGCGGAGGCGGCTCACCGCGCCACGCAGAGCCCGGCTCCGACGGAACCCCCGACAGCGGACGGGAGTTCACGACGGGACGAGCCGGCGGCACCCGCCGTCTACGCTGGACCGCATGGCCGTACGACTCCTCGTCTTCACCCGCACCACCGACTACCGGCACGCCTCCATCCCGGCCGGGGTGGAGGCCCTGCGCACGCTCGGCGGCTTCGAGGTGGACCACACCGAGGACCCGGCGGCCCTCGAACGCCCCCTCGACGGCTACGCGGCCGTCGTCTTCCTCTCCACCAGCGGCGACGTGCTCACCCCGGCCGGCCGCGACCGGCTCCTCGCCTACCTCGGTTCCGGCGGCGGCTTCGCCGGGATCCACGCCGCCGCCTGCACCGAGTACGGCTGGCCCGCCTACGGCGACCTGCTCGGCGCCCGCTTCGACCGGCACCCCGACCTTCAGCCCGGCAAGGCCGTCGTCGAGGACCACGACCACCCCGCCACCCGGCACCTGCCGCCCGTGTGGGAGCTCACCGACGAGTGGTACGACTTCCGCCGCAGCCCCCGGGGCGCCGTCCGGGTGCTGGTCTCCGCCGACGAGTCGTCGTACGACGGAGGCGGCATGGGCGACGACCACCCGCTGGTGTGGTGCCGCGAGCACGGCGCCGGACGCGTCTTCTACACGGCCCTCGGCCACGCCGCCGAGCTGTACGACGACCCCGCCTTCCGCGCGCATCTGCGGGGCGGGATCGGCTGGGCGGCGGGCTGGGCTGAGGCGGACAAGACGCCCCCTAGCGCTTAGGCCGGGACAGGGCGTGGAACTGGGGGCCGTAGGTGCCCCGGCGGTCCGGCAGCGGGGTCTCCATCAGCTCCACGGCCGGGTCCGCCAGACCGCGCATCGTGTGGATGCCGGCCCCCAGACTGCGGTGCCCGCCGCCCGCCCACGCGTCGTCCAGGGAGTCCAGCACCGTGCTGTACATAGCGTCGAAGCGGTACAGCACCCCTCCGACGTGCACCGAGGCGCGGGGCCAGCCGCCCACCGGGACCGGCGCCATGGGCCGCACCTCCGGGAACGGCACAGGCGGGCCGACGTACCGCCAGCCCTCGTCGGTCTGCCGCAGCTCCCGGCCGTGGTAGATCTCCCCGAACGCGTAGTAGTGCGCGGGCGCGTCGTGCGAGAACGAGTCGTTCGGTGAGGACGCCGTCCCCTCGCCCTGCTCCCGGATGACCTCGATGTCGTGCTCGACGTCGTCCAGGGTCCGCACCGGCCGCAGTTCGTCGGAGTCGATGCGCCGGCTCACCTGCCCCCGCGTCGACAGCTCCGGCCGCACCGCCCGGAACGCGTTCAGCATGCCCTCATAGAACTCGCCGACCGTCGGGGACGCCTGCGCGCTGCGCACCAGCGAGTCCTCGGGCGCCTCGATCGCCATCATCACGTCCCGGACGAAGGACTTCGTCAGCCCCGACAGATAGACGTTCACACCCGCCCGCACCCCGCCGGGCAGCGGCCCCGGGTAGACGGGCGCGGCGGCCTTGACCTGCGGCCGGCCACCGATGGCGACCAGCAGGTTGCAGACGATGCCCAGGTGGTACATCTCGTCGCCGACGATGCGCCGGATCATCCGCGCCACCTCGCTGCGCTGGTCCTTCACCGACCACCAGCCGCACAGATAGGGCGGGATCGTGGCGAGTTCCAGGCCGACGGCGACCTGGAGCGCGGACCGCAGCCAGGCGACCCCGCGGGCGTCCTCCGGGACCGCCATCAGCCGGGCCACCGACCCGAGCCGGGCCGCGGCGGCCGGCGCGCCCGCCAGGGGCGCGGCCTGTGCGGCCTGCGCGGTGCCGGCGACCGCGGCCGGGGCTCCGGCCGCCAGCGCGGCCGTCGCCAGGAAACTCCTGCGCTTGAACGGGGCAACCGCCGGCTCGTCCGGCTCTTCGCTCATACCCGCCTACCTCGCCTCGGCTCATGGGGCGGGGCCCCGCCCGCTGCTCGGCGCAGGCTCGCGGGGCCCCTTCGACAGCTCGCGAAGCTAGCAGCGATCACGGCCGCCACCAGGGCACACGTGCCGAGCGGCGCCGCGACCACCCGGCCGGTCCAACGCCGCGCCCCACCCGCGTGACGTACGCCGAACGGCCGCGTCCACCCCCCGTCCGGTGGAATATCCGGCCAGAATGAGGTGCTGTGATCTTCACGGTGCACCAGCGCGGTGGAGGAGGCTGACGGACGTATGACGGCACTCCGGACGGACCCTGTGGACCCTGCCGATCCCGTGGTGAGAACGCCCCACGGCGCGGTACGGGGCAGATTCGAGCACGGCGTCGCCGTGTTCAAGGGCATCCCCTACGCGGCGCCCCCCGTCGGCCCGCGCCGGTTCCGGCCGCCGGAGCCGCCCGAGCCCTGGGACGGTGTGCGCGACGCCCTCGCCTTCGGGCCGACCGCGCCGAAGCCGCCGTACTCCGAGGCGTTCGCGCAGTACCTCTCCGACCCGTTCGTGCCCGGCGACGACTGCCTCAACCTCAACGTGTGGACGCCCGACCCCGCGCCCGGCGCCCGGCTGCCCGTCATGGTCTTCCTGCACGGCGGCGCCCTCACCCGCGGCTCCTCCGGCGTGCCCGTGTACGACGGGCACGCCTTCGCCCGGGACGGCGTCGTCCTCGTCTCGGTGAACTACCGGCTCGGCGTCGAGGGCTACGGCTACTTCCCGGACGCCCCGGCCAACCCGGGTCTGCGCGACCAGCTCGCCGCCCTGGAGTGGGTGCACGCGTCCATAGCCGCGTTCGGCGGCGACCCCGGCCGGGTCACCCTGTTCGGGCAGTCCGCCGGGGCCATCAGCACCGGCGCGCTGATCGCCGCCCCGCAGGCCCAGGGCCTGGTGCGGCGGGCGATCCTGCAGAGCGGGCCGCCCGAGGCCGGCCAACGGGACAAGGTGCGGCGCATGGTGCGCCGGATGGCGGCCCGGCTGAAGGTCCCCGCCACCGCCGCCGCGTTCGCCGAGGTCGACCGCGAGCTGCTGCTGCGCACCCAGGGCGAGGTGGGCCGGCTCAGCTCGCCCGTGCTGGGCGGACCCGCCTTCGGGATCGTCGTCGACGGCGACCTCGTGCCCCGCGACCCGCTGGAGGCGCTGACCGACGGCGCCGCGGCGGGCGTCGAGCTGATGATGGGCTGGACCAGGGACGAGTACCGGCTGTGGCTGGTGCCCGGCGGCCTCCTCGAGCGGGTCGACCGGCTCGGTGCCGTCGCCCTCGCCGGAGCCATGGCCCGCTGCCACGTCGGCGCCGACGTCCCCCGCGGCTACCGCGCGCTGCACCCGGAGGCCGGCGCCGCCGAGATCGTCGGCCAGATGGTCACCGACCACCTGCTGCGCGTCCCCCTGCACCGCCTGGCCGACGCCCGCCCCGGATCGTCGTACGTGTACGAGTTCGCCTGGCCCTCCAACCTGCCCGACCTGGGCTCCTGCCATGCCCTGGAGCTGGGCTTCGTCTTCGACACCGGCGACTCTCCGGAGTCCCGCAAGCTGGCCGGCGAGGGCGCCCCGCAGGAGCTGGCGGACGAGATGCACGGCGCGTGGGTGCGGTTCGCGACGGACGGCGACCCCGGCTGGCGCCCCTGGGACCCCACACACCCGGTCCGGATCTTCGGCGACGGCGAGCCCCGCACGGACCTCGGCCCCCGCGACGCCGAAGTGGCCCTGTGGACCACCCCCCGCCCCGTCCCCGCCCTGCCCGCCGGCACCACGCCCCGCAACACGGAGATGCGCGCGGTGGTCCGCCGCCTACGCCTGCCGGGAGCGGTCCGCCGCCACTGAGGACTGCGCCGCGGGGGCGGTTCCCTGTGGTGTGCCGTCCCCGGACGCACGCGCCGCCGGACGATCCCGGGACCGGACGGCGGGCGGTCGGCCCGCTCGGTGCGTCGCTCAGCCGTCGTGCCCGGCCGTCGGGTGCCATCGGATGCGACGCGGGGCGGCCCGTCGGCGTTCGTCCAGCCCTCCGATGCCCCGCGCGACTCCCGCGCCGCGCACCGCTGCCCGCATGGGGGTGCCCGCGCGCCGCGCCGGGGCGCGGCCGGGTACCGGGCGACCCGTGGGCGTCAGGCCCTGGGTGTCAGCGTCCGCGCCAGGGCGGTGATCGTCGGCGGGTCGACGCGGCAGCAGCCGCCGATCAGGCGGGCGCCTGACGCCTGCCAGGTGCGGGCCAGGGCGGGGGCGAGGGTGACGCGGCCGTCCCAGGTGCGGGACGTCGCGTCCCAGGACTCGCCGCTGTTCGGGTAGACCACCACGGGCCGGCCCGTCACCCGGGCGGCGATCTCGACGGCGCCCTCGACGTCCTCGGGGGCGCAGCAGTTCACGCCCACCGCGATCACCTCGTCGGCGTCGGCGGCGAGCCCGAACGCCTCCTCCAGCGGCTGCCCGGCGCGGGTGCGGTCGCCGCCGACCGAGTACGACAGCCAGGCGGGGACGCCCAGTCCGCGGACCGCCCGCAGCAGCGCCTCGGCCTCGTCGGCGTCAGGGACCGTCTCCAGCGCGAGCACGTCGGGCCGGGCCGCCGCCAGGACCTCCAGCCGGGGCCGGTGGAACCGCTCCAGCTCCGCGACGCTCAGCCCGTAGCGCCCCCGGTACTCGGAGCCGTCCGCGAGCATCGCCCCGTACGGCCCGGCGGACGCCGCCACCCACAGCGGCCGGCCGACCCCGCGGGCCCGCGCCCGCCGCGCCGCCTCGCGCGCCAGCTCCACGCTCGACGCGATCAGCCCGGCGGCCCGCTCGCGGTCCAGCCCGCGCCGCGCGAAGCCCTCGAAGGTGGCCTGGTAGCTCGCGGTGATCGCCACGTCGGCGCCCGCCTCGAAGTAGGCCAGGTGCGCCGCGACGATCGCCTCGGGCTCCTCCGCCAGCAGCCGGGCCGACCAGAGCTCGTCGCTCAGGTCGTGACCCATGGCCTCCAGCTGGTTGGACAGACCGCCGTCGAGCACGACGGTGGACGAGGCGAGGGCATCGGCGAGGGGAGGCGTGCCGTTCATGTCTGCGACGGTAACCGGTGAACCCGCAGGCGGTCCGGCGCCGTGGGGGCGGGTCCGGGTGGGATGGGGGCGCCTGACGCGGACACTTCGGCCGGGACCGAACGGACCGGGCCCTAGCGTTGCCCGTATGACGCCCATGACCCCGTTCGCCGCGCTCCACCACGGTGCCGCGCCCCTGCTGCTCCCCAACGCCTGGGACCACGCCTCCGCGGCCGCTCTGGTGGCGCGGGGCTTCCCGGCGGTCGGCACGACGAGTCTGGGCGTCGCCGCGGCGGCCGGGCTGCCCGACGGCTCCTCCGCCACCCGCGAGGAGACCCTCCGCCTCGCCCTGGTGCTGGGCTCCGGGCCGGGTCTCCTGTCGGTCGACGCGGAGGACGGCTACAGCGACGACCCCGAGGAGGTGGCCGCGTTCGCCCGGCAGCTCGCGGCCGTCGGGGCCGTCGGCGTCAACCTGGAGGACCGCCTGGGCGATCCCGTGCGGCACGCGGCGAAGATCGCGGCGGTCAAGGCGGCCGTCCCGGGCCTGTTCGTGAACGCCCGGACCGACACCCACTGGCTCGGCGACGGCGGCGAGGACCCGAGGCCCCGCCTCGACGCCTACCAGGAGGCGGGCGCCGACGGGGTGTTCGTGCCCGGGCTCACCGACGCCCGGCAGATCGAGGCCCTCGTGAAGGACCTCGACGTCCCCCTCAACGTCCTCCACAGCCCGGCCGGTCCCGGCGTCCCCCGGCTCGCCGAGCTCGGCGTCCGCCGTGTCAGTCTCGGCTCCCTGCTCTACCGCGTGGCCCTGGGGGCCGCGCTCGACGCGGTCGGAGAGATCGCCGCGGGGAGGGCTCCCGCGGGGACCGTCCCGTCGTACGGGGAGGTCGAGGCGCTGGCCCGGCGGGACCCCCTGCGGCCTTGCTAGCCCGGAGCCCGTCCGCGGGTGTCAGACCCGTTCAGCGACCAAGGTGCCGGGCCCGCGCACGCCGGAGATCGGATACCGGGCGGGCCGACCCGTCGAGCGCGTCGGGCAGTATCCCGAACAGGGCCTGGGGGGCGGCGTATCCGGTGGCCGCCGCGCCGAGTCCGCCGAGCCGGCCGACGAGGCGGGCCGGAGGCGAGCCGGCCGCGGGCTCCCCGTCCGGGGCGGGCGGCGCGGGTCGAGGGCGGCGGGATCTCGACGGGCCGCGTCCTCACCGCTGTCGGGACAGGACGCGCTCCCTCCCCCGTGGCGGCAGCGTGTGGCTTCCGCGCGGCTTCCGGCTCACGTGGTCAGCGGGGCGCCTGCGGCTGCGGTCGGCCGGGCCCGCCGCGCGGCCAGTGCGTGAGGGCCACGTGCAGGGCGTCGACGGCCCGGTCCCAGGACTCCTCCACGTCCCGGGGGGCGCCGAACGCCCCGGTGGACTCCAGCGAGCAGTAGCCGTGGAACGTGCTGCGCAGCAGCCGGACGGCGTCGGTGAGGTCGGGCTCGTCGAGGCCGTAGGCGCGCAGCACGCCGTAGGTGATCTCGGCGGTCCGGCGCAGGGCGGGGGAGTCGGCGATCAGCTCCTGGTCGATCGGCATCTGGGTCGCCGCGTACCGGCCGGGGTGCTCCAGGGCGTACGCCCGGTAGGCCGCCGCGAAGGCGACGAGCGCGTCCTTGCCGGCGCGTCCCGCCACGGCCGCCGCGATCCGGTCGATCAGCTCGCCGCCGGCCAGCAGCGCCACCCGGGTCCGCAGGTCCTGGAGGCTCCTGACGTGCGAGTAGAGGCTCGCGTCCTTCACTCCGAAGTGCCGGGCCAGCGCGGACAGGCTGACGTTGTCGAACCCCACCTCGTCGGCGAGCTCGGCCGCCGCCGCGGCGAGGCGGTCGGCGGTCAGTCCTGCGCGGGCCATGGGGGTCCTTCGGGAAAGGGGAGGTGACAGGCCCAGATGCTAATGCCCCGGCGGGGCCCGGGCCGGGGCCGCCCGCCGGGCCTCCTCAGGGCCGCCCGTCGGAGCCGCCCGGCCGGACCAGGCCCGTCTCGTACGCCAGGACGACCGCCTGCGCCCGGTCCCGCAGGTCCAGCTTGGCGAAGATCCGCGCCACATGGGACTTCACGGTGGCCTCGCTGAGCGTGAGCCGGGCGGCGAGCTCCGCGTTGGACAGGCCCCGGTCGAGCAGCGTCAGCACCTCCAGCTCGCGCGGAGTCAGCCGGTCCAGGTCGGCGGGGACGGCCGGCGGCCCGGCGGCCTCCTCCGAGGCGAAGCGCTCCACCAGGCGCCGGGTGATGGCGGGCGCGAGCAGCGCGTCCCCCGTGCCGACCAGCCGTACGGCCGCCGCCAGGTGCTCGGGCGTCACGTCCTTCAGCAGGAAGCCGCTCGCCCCCATCGACAGGGCCGCGTAGACGTACCGGTCGACGTCGAAGGTGGTGAGCATCAGCACCCGGCAGCGCGGCGACTCCCGCAGGATGCGGCGGGTCGCCTCCAGGCCGTCCATGGTGGGCATGCGGATGTCCATCAGGACGACGTCCGGGGCGAGTTCACGGGCCAGCGTCACCGCCTCCACCCCGTCCGCGGCCTCACCGACGACCTCGATGCCGCGCACCGTCAGGATCAGCCGGAACCCGGTGCGGATCAGGGTCTGGTCGTCGGCGATCAGCACCCGGGGCCCGGCCCCGTCCACCGGCGCGCTCACGGCCGGTCCAGCGGGATGCGGGCGCGGACCCGGTAGCCGCCGCCGAGGCGCCGGCGGGCGTCCAGGTCGCCGCCGTACACCGCGACCCGCTCGCGCAGGCCCAGCAGGCCGCGCCCGGTGCCCTCGCGGTGCCCGCCCGCCGCCGGGCGCGGCGCCGGGCCGCCGGTCAGCACGCTGGGCCCGGTGTTCAGCACCTCGACGCGCAGCGCGTGATCGGCGTAGCGGACGCTGACCTCCGCCCGGCCGCCGTCGCCGTGCCGCAGGGCGTTCGTCAGCGCCTCCTGGACGATCCGGTACGCCGTCACGTCGATCCCCTGCGGCAGCGGGCGGGGGTCGCCGGAGATCCGCACCTCCACCGGCCCTCGGTGACGTGCTCACCGAGGGCCGGTGGATGCGCGACGACCACGAGATCGTGGCCGGCTCGGCGTTCCTGCGGCAGAACGGCGTCCGGGTCGGCGACCGGATCACCCTGGAGAAGGGCGGGCAGCGACGGTCGATGCGGGTCGTCGGGGAGGTCATGCAGAACAACGCCCGCGTGGTGGTCACCGGCTGGCCGGCGCTCCACGCCATGGCGCCCGACGAGAAGCCCATCGCCTATCACGTCAGGCTCCGCGACGGCGCCGACCCGGCCGCCTACGCCCGCGCCGCGCGCGCCGCCGACTCCGGGGTGAGCCCGGCGCCGAGGGGTCCCGACAACCTCACCCGCACCATCGTCGGCTCCGCCACCGCGCTCACCCTGATGCTCGCGCTGGTCTCCGCGCTCGGTGTGTTCAACACCGTCGTCCTCAACACCCGTGACCGGCGCCGGGACCTGGGCACGCTGAAGTCCATGGGCATGACGCCGGGACAGGTCACCCTGATGACGGTGACGTCGATGGCGGTCCTCGGCGTGCTCGGCTCCCTGCTCGGCATCCCGCTGGGCGTCGCGGGCTACGAACTGGTCGTCCCGCGCATGGCGGACGCCGTCGACATCACCCTGCCCGCCTTCATGACGGACGTATGGCGCGCCCCGGCCCTCGCCGCGCTCGCCCTCGCCGGAGTGGCCATCGCCGTCCTCGGCGCCCTGGTGCCGGCCCGCCGGGCCGGCCGCCTGACCATCGCGGAGGTGCTGCGCGGCGAGTGACCGCCGAGCCGATGCCGTGCCGGGCGTGGTCGCGGCGGACCCACACCGTGTCGCCCGGCACCAGATCGGTGCGGTGCCGGGCAACTGGACGCCGCCCTCGACGCAGTCCGCCGAGTTCCGCCCAGCGGACGTCGCACCGGGCGCCGTTCTCCTGCGGGCGGACGTAGGTCGTGTCCGCAAAGTCCCGCCTGCCGCCTGGCCCGCCCTACGGGCGAACGACGGGACCTTGCGGACACGAGGTAGGGGGTGGCGGGGGCACGGCGAGCGGGTGCGGACCTCCGGCCCCGGCTCAGTCGCCCAGCACGTCCCGCACGAACGCGTTGGCGAACGTGCCCTTCGGGTCCAGGTCACGGGCCAGCGCCCGGAAGTCGTCGAGCCGCGGATAGCGGGAGCGCAGCTCCCCGGCGGGCGTGGTGAACACCTTCCCCCAGTGCGGCCGGGGCGCGAACGCGTCCAGCGCCGCCTCCAGCCGCCGCACCACGGGCAGTACGGCCGCCGTGTCCTCGATCCATGTGAAGTGCAGGGCCACCGTGTCCCGGCCGTACGACGGGCTGAGCCACTGCCCGTCGGCGGCGACCGCGCGTACCTCGCAGGTCTGCAGCACCGGGGCGACGGTGTCGCGGATCGCGTCGACCGCGTGCAGCGCCTCCAGGGCGCGCTCGCGCGGCAGCAGGTACTCCGACTGGAGTTCGGCCCCGCTGCTCGGCGTGAACTCGGCCCGGAAGTGCGGCAGTCGCTCGTGCCACGGCCCGGGCACCCCGAACTGCTCGGTGCAGTTCTCGGCGGGCATCCCCGGCACCGGGTGCAGCTTCTCGGTGGCGGGCGCCGCCCACGGCACCTCGGGCAGCGGCTGGTCGGTGCGCCGCTTGAGCCACACCTGCCGGAAGCCCGGCGCGCGCCAGTCGGTGAACAGGCTGACGCTGTACGCCGCCGACATCACCGTCTCGAACGCGGCCGCGTCCAGGCCGGCCAGCGGCAGCTCGGTGAACACGTGCTGCTCGACCTCGAAGGCCGGCTCCAGGTCGAGGGTGAGCGCGGTGACCACACCGAGGGCGCCCAGCGAGGTGACGGCACCCCCGAACCGCGGATCGCCCCGGCCGATGCGCACCGCCGAGCCGTCGGCGGTGATCAGCTCCACCTCGCGCACCGCCGACGCCAGGGAGCCGTTGCCGACCCCGGAGCCATGGGTGCCGGTGGCGACGGAACCGGCCACCGAGATGTGCGGCAGCGACGCCATGTTGGGCAGCGCCAGGCCGTGCGCGTGCACCGCGCGGGCCAGCTCGGCGTACCGGATGCCGCCCGCGACGCGGACCGTGCGCGCGGCGCCGTCCACGTCGACCAGCGGAGGCAGGGCGGCGATCGACAGCAGGACGCCCTCGGGCCCGGGCTCGGCGATCTCGTTGAAGGAGTGCCCGCTGCCCAGCACCCGCACGCGGGGGCTCGCGGCCACCAGGGCGGAGACCTCGTCCAGCGACACCGGGCGGTGCAGCTCCCCGGCGCCGTACGTGATGTTGCCCGCCCAGTTGGTGATCGTCCCGGTCATCCTGTCGCCCTTCACGGTGCGTGTCTGTCGCGTTGACCCTCTCATCCGCGGATGCCTACGGTAGAGACCGTTTTCCACGACCGACGTCCGGGCCCGTCCCACCGAGCCGGAGGCCACGCGTTGACCCAGCGCCCGTACGCCGTTCTCGCCCTGTCCGCGGAGAACGTCCCACTGGTCTTCCCGTCCCCGGTGCTGGCGCGGCTGCGCGAGGCGGTGGACGTCGACGCCGGCCTGGTGGCCGAGGACCTCACGGACCCGCGCGTGAAGGACGCCCTCGCCCGCGCCGAGATCCTGATCACCGGCTGGGGCTCCCCCCGGCTGGACGCGGCCGCCCTGGACGCGGTCCCGCGGCTGCGGGCCGTGCTGCACGCGGCCGGCTCGGTCAAGGGGATCGTCACGCCCGAGCTGTGGCGCCGGGGGATCGCCGTCGGCTCGGCGGCGGCCGCCAACGCCCTGCCCGTCGCCGAGTACACGCTCGCCATGATCCTGCTCTCCGGCAAGGACCTGTTCGCCGTCCGCGACCGGCTGCGCGCCGAGCGGGACGCCTTCGGGGGCTGGGGGCTGCTGCCCGGCATCGGCAACCTCGGGCGCCGGGTCGGCGTCATCGGCGCCTCCCGCATCGGCCGCCGTCTGATCGGGCTGCTGCGCCCCTTCGACCTGGTGCCCGCGCTGTCCGACCCGTACGTCGGCGAGGAGACGGCCGCCGCCCTCGGCGTGCCCCTGCTGCCGCTGGACGAGCTGCTGCGCACCTCGGACGTCGTGACCGTCCACGCCCCCGCCACCCCCGAGACCCGGCATCTGATCGGCGCCCGCGAGCTCGCCCTCATGCCCGACGGCGCCGTCCTGATCAACACCGCGCGCGGCTCGCTGCTCGACCACGACGCCCTGGTCGCCGAGCTGCGCACCGGCCGGCTCTCCGCGATCCTCGACGTCACCGACCCCGAGCCGCTGCCCGCCTCGTCCCCGCTCTACGACCTGCCGAACGCCGTCCTCACCCCGCACCGGGCGGGCTCCCAGGGCAACGAGACGGCCCGGCTGGGCCTCGTCGTCGCCGAGGAGGCGGCCCGCCTCGCCGCGGGTTCCCCGCTCGCCCACGCGGTCGACCCGGCGGCGCTGGAGCGCGAGGCGTAGACGTCCGCGGGACGCCACGACCTGCCGGAAGGGGCCCCGGCGCGGCCGGCGCTCGGGCGGGGGCATACCGTGAGGAGTCGTACGCCTGAGCCGGGAGGAGATTACGGATGGGCAGCCGCACCGCACTGGTCGAGGATCTGATGGAGCGATTCCCGCACGTTCCGCGGGAAGCCGTCTTCAAGGAGGATCTGCTCCGGGGCGGGGTCGCCTTCGACCCGTCCGCCCTGAGCGACAACGAGGGCGGTGAGGTCAAACCGAAGTCGTACTTCATCTTCTCGTTCGACCACGGCACCCTGCCCGAGCTCGGCGAGGCCGCCCTGCGCCGCCCGCCCGAGGAGATCATCCTCACCGGCGGCCCCTACGACCTGCGCCGCACCGTCGTGTCGGTCCGGGTGAACCCGTCGTCCCCGTACCGGGTCGCCGCCGACGAGCACGGCATGCTCGGCCTCTACCTGGACGGCAAGCGCATCTCGGACGTCGGCGTGCCGCCGATGCCGGAGTACTACCGGCACAAGCTGTCCAACGGGAAGTCGGTGATGGAGGTCGCCCCCACCATCCAGTGGGGCTACCTGATCTACCTGACCGTCTTCCGGGTCTGCCAGTACTTCGGCGCCAAGGAGGAGTGCCAGTACTGCGACATCAACCACAACTGGCGCCAGCACAAGGCGGCCGGGCGGCCCTACACCGGCGTCAAGGACGTCGAGGAGGTCCTCGAGGCGCTGGAGATCATCGACCGGTACGACACGGCGAAGGCGTCCACCGCCTACACCCTCACCGGCGGCGCGATCACGAAGACGGTCTCCGGGCGGGACGAGGCCGACTTCTACGGCCACTACGCCAAGGCCATCGAGGAGCGCTTCCCCGGCCGCTGGATCGGCAAGGTCGTCGCCCAGGCGCTGCCCAAGGACGACGTGCAGCGCTTCAAGGACTACGGCGTGCAGATCTACCACCCCAACTACGAGGTGTGGGACGAGTACCTGTTCAAGATGTACTGCCCGGGCAAGGAGCGGTACGTCGGCCGCGACGAGTGGCACCGGCGCATCCTCGACTCCGCCGAGATCTTCGGCGCGCGCAACGTGATCCCGAACTTCGTGGCCGGCGTGGAGATGGCCGAGCCGTTCGGCTTCAAGACGGTCGACGAGGCGATCGCGTCCACCACGGAGGGCCTGCGCTTCTTCATGTCGAAGGGCATCACGCCCCGCTTCACCACCTGGTGCCCCGAGCCGACGACCCCGCTCGGCAAGGCCAACCCGCAGGGCGCGCCGCTGGAGTACCACATCCGGCTGCTCCAGGCGTACCGCCGGACCATGGAGGAGTTCGGGCTGTCCTCGCCCCCCGGCTACGGCCCGCCCGGACCCGGCCGCGCGGTGTTCTCCGTGAGTTCCTTCATGGACAGCCTTCCGGCCGAGGAGTCCGCCACGGTATAGGTGGTGTCACGGATGAGCCGGACGGGGTCCGCATCCGTACCTCAGGGCACGGGCGGGGCACCACGGTCCGTCATGGCGTCTGAACAGAGCGCTTGTCAGTTGTGACGGAGACGTGAAAAGCTCCTGCCCTGCCGCGAGGTAACCCACAACTCCCCTTTTCCTTGGGTGAGTTGTCCTCGGATGTGGATGCAGGAGACTCATGCCGGACCTGCCGACCCCTCAGGACGCCACCGAGGCGGCCCTGTTCGCCGAGTGCTGGGACGCCGTGCTGTCGTACGCCGACCTGTGCACCGTCGGCCCCGAGTCGGCGGGCCATCTGGCCTCGGAGGCCTTCGCGGCCGGACTGCGCGAGGCCCGCGAGGCCGGGACGGGGCCGGGTGCCGCCCGCCGTCCGGCCCGGCTGCCCCGCGTCCCCCTGCTGCTGGTCGCCGTGCGCACCACGGCGGCCGCCTGGGAGGAGGGCGGCCGGGGCGACGGCCTCGACCCCGACCTGAGGCTGTGGCTCAACTCCGAGCAGGCCGCCCGCTATTCGGGCCCCCCGCTCGGACGCCCCGTCGCGTTGCGCGGCCTGCGGGACATGCAGGAACCGGACGCGGCCCTGCTGTGGCTCACCGAGGTCGAGGCGCTCCCACCGCACGTCGTCGCCCGCAGGCTGGGCCTCGACCCGGCCACCGTCTCCGACGAACTCGCCCAGGTGCGCGCCCTGTTCCGGGACCGCTGCCGGCGCAACCACCTCGACACCCCGATGGACGCGCGCTGCCGCAGCTACGCCCGCCTCCTCGACGCGGTGAACCGCTCGCCCGCCGCCGACATGCCCGGCGACCTCTCCCGTCACCTCGCCACCTGTGTGCCGTGCGCCGAGGCCGCCGCCTGTCTGCGGCCGCACGGCGGCGGCCTGCCCGCCGCCCTCGCCGGGGGTGTGCTCGGCTGGGGCGGCCTCGCCTATCTGGAGCGCCGCCGCCGCGCCGCCGAGGCACGCCTGGCCGCCCACCCCGGCGCGGACACGGACACCGGTCCGGCCCGCCCGGGCGCGCAGAAGGCGCGGATGGTGCGCGGCGCCCTGCTCGTCACCGCCGTCCTCGTCTCCGGGCTCGCCCTCGCGGTGTCGATGACCCAGGGCGGCTCCTCCGCCGGCGCCCGTGCGGCCGACGGCGACCTCACCGAACGCCGCCCGGTCGCCGACCCCACGATCTCCCTGCCGGTCACGGCCGCCACCCGGCCGGCCCGCGAGGCCCCGAAGCCGTCGGCGAGCGCCTCGCGCTCCACGGACCCCTCCCCGCGCGACCCCGACCCGGACCCCGAACCGCAGGGCACCACCTCCCCGACGGCCCGCCCGGACACACCCCGGCCCTCCACGTCCCCAACCCCCTCCTGCACGGCCGTCTACGACCTCGTCAACGAGTGGACCGACGGCTTCCAGGCCATCGTCACCGTCACCACCGACCGCCCTCTGGACGGCTGGAGCGTCGCCTGGTCCTTCCGGGACGGCCAGCGGGTCGGCCAGATGTGGGACGCCGCCTACGCCCAGAACGGCCCCCGCGTCACCGCCTCCGCCGCCGACTACAACAAGTCCGTGGCGGCCGGCGGCAAGATCACCTTCGGTTTCCTGGGCTCCTGGCGGGGTGCCAACTCCCCGGCGTACGACCTCGCTCTCGACGGGCGGGCCTGCGCCCTGAAAACCGGTTGACGGCGGTGTGCGGGGCCCGGCTAGAGTGACGGCGTTCCCACAGCGGTGGCCCACGGCCGCCGCCGTCCGACGGAAGTGACGAGGAGGTGCCGACCGATGGCTGTCTTTGCGACGAGCGCTGCCCGCAAGCGATCCATCCCGTCCACCTCCGTGGCCACCGGCTGACACCACACTCCCGCGCGCCCTCACGCGCGCCGGCCGGGGCCGCCCTTGTGAAGGGTCACCCGTTGACTTCCAGCTCAGCCTCCTCCTCCGTCCACACCGCGCTCGCCCCCTACGGCTGGGACGCGGCATGGGCGGACGCCTTCGCCCCGCACGCGGCCGAAGGACTCCTCCCGGGACGCGTCGTCCGCGTCGACCGGGGCCAGTGCGACGTCGTCACCGCGGACGGCGTCGTACGCGCCGACACGGCCTTCGTCACCCCGCACGACCCCATGAAGGTCGTGTGCACGGGCGACTGGGCCGCCGTCGACCCCGCGGGCGCCCACCCGCGTTACGTCCAGGCGTATCTGCCGCGCCGCACCGCCTTCGTGCGGTCCACCTCCTCCAAGCGGTCCGAGGGGCAGATCCTCGCCGCCAACGTCGACCACGCCATCGTCGCCGTGTCGCTGGCCGCCGAACTCGACCTCGGCCGGATCGAGCGCTTCCTCGCGCTGGCCTGGGAGTCGGGCGCCCAGCCGATCGTCGTCCTCACCAAGGCCGACCTCGTACCCGACGCGGTGACGCTCTCGTACCTCGTGCGGGACGTGGAGACCACGGCACCCGGCGTCCCCGTGCTCCCGGTCAGCAGCGTGGACGGGGACGGCCTCGACGTGCTCGTCGCCCTGGTCGGCGGCGGCACCAGCGTGCTCCTCGGGCAGTCCGGCGCGGGCAAGTCCACCCTCGCCAACGCGCTGCTCGGCGAGGACGTGATGGAGGTGCGGGCCACCCGTGACGTGGACGGCAAGGGCCGCCACACGACCACCACCCGCAACCTCCTCGCGCTGCCCGGCGGCGGGGTCCTCATCGACACACCGGGCCTGCGCGGCGTCGGCCTCTGGGACGCCGAGACCGGCGTCGGCCAGGTCTTCTCCGAGATCGAGGCACTGGCCGGGCGGTGCCGCTTCCACGACTGCGCCCACGAGGCGGAGCCGGGCTGCGCCGTACTGGCGGCGATCGACTCCGGTGAGCTGCCGGTGCGCCGGCTGGAGAGCTACCGCAAGCTCAAGCGGGAGAACCAGTACATCGTGGCCAAGACCGACGCACGGCTGCGCGCCGAGCTGCGCCGGGAGTGGAAGCGCAAGGGCGCGCAGGGCCGGGCCGCGATGGAGGCCAAGCGCGGCCGGCTGCGGTGACGCGGGCCCGTCCTCCCGTCCTTTCTCAGTGTCCGATTCCCGCCAGCGCCGCACCCCGGTACGGCGGACACTGGACAGCGTGAAGGACGAGGACAGCAGATACGAGGCGGTGCGCAGCCGCGACGCCCGGTTCGACGGCGAGTTCTTCTTCGCCGTCGAGACGACCGGCGTCTACTGCCGCCCCAGCTGCCCGGCGGTCACGCCGAAGCGGCAGAACGTGCGGTTCTTCGCGACGGCCGCCGCCGCGCAGAGCTCGGGGTTCCGGGCCTGCCGGCGGTGCCGTCCGGACGCCGTGCCCGGCTCCGCCGCCTGGAACGTACGGGCGGACGTGGTGGGCCGGGCGATGCGGCTGATCGGCGACGGCATCGTCGACCGGGAGGGCGTCGCCGGGCTCGCCGCGCGGCTCGGCTACAGCGCCCGGCAGGTGCAGCGGCAGCTCACCGCCGAGCTCGGCGCCGGACCCGTCGCACTGGCCCGCGCCCAGCGGGCCCACACCGCACGGGTGCTGCTCCAGACCACCGGCCTGCCGATCACCCGGATCGCCTTCGCCGCCGGATTCGCCAGCGTCCGGCAGTTCAACGACACGATCCGGGCCGTCTACGCCCGCACCCCGAGCGAACTGCGCGCCGCCGCACCCCGCGGCGGCCGCCCCGACGGGCGTACGGCCGCCTCGTCCGGCGGCATCCCGCTGCGCCTCGCCCACCGGGGCCCGTACCACGCCGGAACCGTCTTCGATCTGCTCGCCGAGGAGGCCGTGCCCGGCGTCGAGGAGGTCACCGGCCCTTCCGGCGCCCGCCTCTACCGCCGCACCCTGCGCCTCCCGCACGGCAGCGCCGTCGCCGCCGTGGCGGAGAGCACGGCGGCGCCCGGAAGGGGCGGGGCCACCCATCCCGGCGGCTGGCTCGACGCCCGGCTCCACCTCACCGACCTCCGCGACCTGACCACGGCCGTGCAGCGGCTGCGGCGCCTGTTCGACCTGGACGCCGACCCGTACGCCGTCGACGCGCGGCTCGGCGCCGACGCCCGGCTCGCGCCGCTCGTCGCGGCCCGGCCCGGACTGCGCTCACCCGGTGCCGCCGACCCCGACGAACTGGCCGTACGCGCCGTCGCCGGGCCCCGGCGGGCCGCCGAACTGGTCGGCCGGTACGGCAAGGCGCTCGACGCGCCCAGCGGTGGCCTCACCCATCTGTTCCCCGAGCCCGCCGTGCTCGCCGGCGCCGAACCCGGCGGACCGCTGGGCGCGCTGACCGCCGCCCTCGCCGACGGCGCCGTACGGCTGGACGCGGGCGCCGACCGGGACGAGGCGTACCGTGCCCTGCGGGACCTGCCCGGCCTGGACGCCCGCACCGCCGCCGTGATCCGTACCCGCGCCCTCGCCGACCCGGACGTGGCGCCGCCCGGCACCGACCTGCCCGACGCCTGGCGCCCCTGGCGCTCCTACGCGCTGCGCCACCTGCGCGCCGCCGGCGAGCCCGACCCCCGATGACCACGACCGAGAGGACCGCCATGGCCCCCCGCATCCCCTGGACCGAGGTCGCGAGCCCCCTCGGCCCCCTCCTGCTCACCGCCGACCCCGCCACCGGCGCCCTGACCTCCGTGTCCGTGCCGGGCCAGAAGGGCGGCCGGACGGTCCTGGCGGACTGGCGGCACGACCCGGGTCCCTTCCGCGCCGCCGAGGAGCAGCTCGCCGCCTACTTCGCCGGGGAGCTGAAGGAGTTCCACCTGGAGCTGAGCACACACGGCAGCGCGTTCCGGGAGCGCGTCTGGGCCGCACTCGACGACGTCCCGTACGGGGCCACCACGACCTACGGCGAGATCGCCGCGCGCATCGGCGCCTCCCGGCCCGCGGTCCGGGCCGTAGGCGGCGCGATCGGCGCCAACCCGCTGCTCGTCGTGCGCCCCTGCCACCGGGTGATCGGCGCGGACGGCTCGCTGACCGGATACGCGGGCGGACTCGAGCGCAAGGTCCGGCTGCTCACCCTGGAGGGCACGCTGCCGTAGGGGAGGGTCAGCCCCAGATCACCGCGCCCAGCCAGGCCCCGGCGATCAGCTGGCAGGTGAACAGCTCCGCCAGCACGCTGGAGCCGCCCGAGCGCATCGCCGTGCGCACCGCGGCCCGTGCCTCGCCGTGCCGGCCGAGGCGGCGCCGGGCCTCCACATAGGCACCGGCCAGGAACCCGGGCACCGAGCCGATCACCGGGACCAGGATGAACCCCAGGAAGGAGCCCGCGGCCGCGTACGCCGCCATGCGGCGCCCGGCCCAACCGGGGCGCAGCCGCCGGGGCGGAAGCGCCCAGCGCACCACCTGGGAGACGAACAGCGCGAGGGTGGCCCCGACGAGCACCCACCACGTGACCGGCTGGACGTCCTCCAGCGCCCACCACAGGACGGCGGCCCACACGAGCAACGACCCCGGCACACCGGGCACCATCACCCCGCACAGGCCGAGCAGGAGGACCAGGCCCACCAGCACGAGGTCCCAGACTCCCATCTGACCAGAGTGCAGGAGCCCGCGAGGACGCGCAGATCAGACGCTGCCGCCCGGGCGCCACGGCGCGCGGCACACGGTCGTACGCCCGTTCGTCCTGTCACCCGACGTGTCCCTCTCGGTGCCGTACGCGGCCGGATTTCCCGATGCCCCGTTCCCATCCGGGCCCCGCGGGGAAGAATCGGGTGCATGAATCAGCAGGGGGGCAAGCCCACCGGTCACGAGGACGACTGGTGGGGCCAGCTGTACGGCGACGCCGAGGACGCGGGCCCGTCCGCGGCGCCCGACTCGCTCGACGACCGGTACGCCTCGGCCGCGGGCGCCGTGAACCGGCGGCCGGACACCGTCCCGGCGCCGCGGTCCGACCCGGACGCCCCCGAGCGGGAGGTGCCGGCGTTCCCGGCCGGTCTGCCGAGGCCGCCGGGCTTCACCGTGGAACCGGCGACGGGTCCGGCTGATGCGCCGGCGCCGGCTCCGGCGGACGAGGAGCCGCCCCCGCCGTCCGCCGAGGACCGGCCGGCCCGCGCGCCGGACT
Source organism: Streptomyces sp. NPDC059852 (assembly GCF_042731455.1). Lineage (NCBI taxonomy): Bacteria > Bacillati > Actinomycetota > Actinomycetes > Kitasatosporales > Streptomycetaceae > Streptomyces > Streptomyces sp. NPDC059852. The sequence goes on from NZ_JBHWJK010000017.1 coordinate 131,892, forward strand.
ACGTGGGCGCCGGGCCGCCCACCTACGACCCCGAACCGACCGCGCTGCCCCCGGCCGACCCGGACGACCTCGGGGACCTGGTCGCCGACACCGTCCTCGACGGCGCCCGCTACGGCACCGCCACCCTGCGGGCCGTGTCCCTGCGCGGCGACTCCGCCCGCTACCGGGGCGAGCCCCGCCGCGACTCCCTGCTCACCGCCCGCTTCGGCACCGGCGAACACGCCCTGCTCCTGGTCGCCATGGCCACCGGAGCCCGTGCCACCCCGGGCGCGCACCGGGCCGCCGCCGAGGCGTGCCGGTGGATCGGCCGGGCCGTCGGCCGCAGCCACGAACGGCTCGCGGCGGACATGCGGGCCGGCCGGCGCGGCGATCTGAAGTCCGGGCTGCACCGTCTCACCGGCCGCAGCCTCGGCCGGCTCCGCGCCAGCGCCGTCGAACAGGGCGTCGACCCGGAGGAGTACGCGGCCGTCCTGCGCTGCCTGCTGCTGCCCGCCGACCCCGAGTGCCGCACGCGGGTCTTCTTCGGGGCCGGCGCCGGAGGGCTGTTCCGGCTGCGGGACGGGGAGTGGCAGGACATCGAGCCGCGGGTGACCGACGTCGCCGGCGAACCCGTCGTCGGCTTCGGTTCGCCGCCCGCCGAGACCCCCGAGGGCGACCGGCTCACCATGGACCTCGGCATCCCCACCCCGCCGAGCCCCTACGAACCGGCGCCCGAGCCGCCCCGCGAGCCCTTCCGCTTCCGTGCCTCCGTGGCCCGCCCCGGCGACACCCTGCTGCTGTGCACGAGCGGGCTCGCCGACCCGCTGCGCGGCGAACCCGAACTCGCGGCCCACCTCCGGCGGCGCTGGTCCCGCTCCGGGCCGCCCGGCCTCGCCGACTTCCTCGCCGACACCCAGGTCCGGGTCAAGGGCTACGCCGACGACCGTACGGCCGCCGCCGTCTGGGAGGCGTGATCAGCTGTACGGCACCCACGCCCGGTCGGACGTCTCGTACACGTAGCGCGGCAGCGACCCGATGCCCGTCGTACGGAACGGGCGGCCCGCGTCGTCGATGCGGACCGTGCCGGTGCGGCCCTGCGAGGACCAGTCGAGCTCCAGGTACCAGGAGCAGTCGCAGGCCCGGGTCTGTGCGGTGACCAGCAGCACCTCCGGGTCCGTCGCGGACACCCGGTAGGGCAGCCGCATCGCCGGGATCGGGGTGCCCGTGTCGTTGCCGTCCTGAGGGCGGGCGACGGGCCGGTCCTTGTCCAGGTCGACGTCGAAGAAGCGCGGTGTCAGCGCTCCGCCGCAGCCCCGGTCCATCGCGTACACGGAGCCCTCGAGCGGCGCCGCGCGGCGCATGACCCGGACCCGCAGTGCCTCCAGGACGACGGCCGTGGAACTGCGGCCCTGCACCGACACCCGGACCATGGTCTGCCGCCCGTGCACGGCGCCCAGCGAGGTCGCCCAGGTGCGGGCGTCCTGCGGCGGGGGTGGCGGCGGGACCTGCTGCGGCGGCCGGGTGAGGACGTAGTCGTGGCCGCACCCGGCCTGCCAGACATGCGCGTCGACGCTCCAGGCCAGGGGCGTGCCCGCCGCGGGCTTCGGCCGCCCGGTCCCCTTAGGCGCTCCGGTGCCGCCCGCCTCGCGCGGCGCCGACTTCGTCGAGCCGGTGGGGGAGGGGGACGCCTTGGTCGTGGTGGGTGCGGGAGAGCGGGGCGGGGACGGGCGGGACGTGGGCGCCGGTGTCGTACGGGCCGGATCGGCGGCCTGGACCCGGTCCGCGCCGCGGGGCCGGTCGTCCGGGAGGGCGGCGAGCGTGCCGAGACCGGCGAGGAGCGCGGTGGCCGCCGCCGTCAGCACGAGCAGCCTGCGGCGGCGGGAGCGGGGGCGGGCGGACGCGGGGGAGAGCGGGGGAGTGACGTCGGGGGCGGGCCCGGCCGGTGCCGCCGCAGGCTCGTCCGGTGCCTCGGCGGTCTCGTCCTGGGCCGGTTCCGGTGCCTCGGCGGCCGGCTTCGCGCCCTGGGTGCGTGCCCGCTGACGGGCCGCCACCGCGAGGATCCAGAGCCGGTGCAGCTCCAGCCGCTCCTCGGGGGTCGCCGCGCACAGCGCCGCGAACCGCTCCACGGGGGCGAAGTCGAGCGGGACGGCCTCACCGGCGCAGTAGCGGTGCAGCGTGGAGGTGTTCATCGCGAGCCGGCGGGCCAGTTGACCGTAGCTGCGGTCGGTGCGCTCCTTGAGCCGTCTGAGCAGCGCCGCGAACTCCTGGACGTCGTCCCGCACTTCCGACACCGTTCCCCCGTGTCCTGTCGGTCCCGGGACACGGCATCCCAGGCACTCCCTGTACCTGCACGTCACAGGGGCTGGGATGGTTCCACCGTCGCGGATCGGCGTCCGGCGCTTGCGGCCACCGGCTGTGACGGCTGATGCTTCTGGTGCCGCACCGACCGGGCCGCGACGACCGCACGGCGTCGGGCGGCCCGGCCTTCTTCGGCCTTCTTCCGCGGTCGTCACGCACCGATTCATCCCACGGGGGGACACCCATGTCCAGGACCATCCGCACCGGAGTGCTCGCCGCGCTCGCCGTGGCGGGACTCACCGCCGGCTCCGCGCTCACCGCCCAACCGGCCGGCGCCGCGCCCGGGAAGCCCGCGCCGAAGTTCCTCTCGGCGTCCCAGCTGCCGCCGCACCCCTCCGGCTGGACCGCGGGCCCGGTCTCCGACGGGGTGCCGCAGGAGCTGGAGTTCTGCTTCGGTGAGGCCCTGCTCGCCTACGACATCCGCCACCGCGACTTCCGCACCGACCTGGACACCAACGCCCAGCAGATCGTCGTCGTGGTCGGAGACGATGCCAAGGCGAAGGCCCTCGCCCAGCGGCTCGACCAGGAGGTGCGGCGCTGCGCCCGGCGGGCCGACGCCGATCCCGAGATCAAGGCCGAGTACCGCGCGTACGGCACGCTGCCGGTGGAGGAGGGGGCTCGGGTGCACGGGGTGCACACCCGCACGGCGTGGGGCGCGATGGACATCGGCCTGACGTCGGTCGGCCGGGACGGCGGCACGGTCACCCTCGTCCGGTGGGGGCAGATGGGGGGCTTCGCGGACGCGCCGGTCACGGCGTTCAAGAAGACGACCACCACCGCGGTCGACAAGCTGTACTGACCGCACCGCCGGCCCGGCACGGGGCCGCCCTCCCGTACGGGGGTCGGGCGGGCGGCCCCGGCGGGCGCGAACAGCGTCCGGTTTCAGCCACTTTCCCAGGACGGGGGCGTCGGCGCCGAGGGGCCTCGGCCGCCGACACCCCCGTCCACTCGTGTGTCCGTACCGGGTACGCCGTCTTCGGCAGGGCGGGGTCGGCGTTCCGTGTGATCCCGCCCGGTTACGGTCCCCTCACGCGGGCCGGCGCGGCGGCCGTGTGCCGGGGCGCCGCACGGCCCTCTCCTGCCCGCACCGGAGGACGGCACCGCCTCACGCCGTCACAAACCCCGTCCCGCCCCGTTCTGGGCGCGCGGCAGGTGCCGGTCGCGGCGCGTCCGTCGCGCCGGGCGGACGCGGGGCGGTGCTCCGCCGTCCACCCACCCGTCAGGACCGGCCGCCGATGGCCGAACACCCGGTCGTCGACGGCGGAGCATGACTGTTCGCCGCCGCGACCGGGGAATGGTTCCCGTGAACGTGTTCGAGCCAGGAGGGGAACCGACATCGGCACGCAGGCGGGGGTCATGAAGAGGCAGGCACGGGGAGGCGGTCCCACGGCGTACGGGGCCTCCTCGGCGAAGACGGTGGAGGACGGGACCGCGGACGCCGGGGAACACACGCGGACCTCCCAGCTCAGGCGCAGACTCGGCCGGGCCGACCTGCGGGCGGTACCGGAGGCGCGCAGGGCGCTGCGCGAACTGCTGCGGCAGTGCGGCAGGCCCGGCGGCTCCGACACCGCCGAACTGCTCACCAGTGAACTCGTCACCAACGCACTCGTGCACACCGACCGGGACGCGGTCCTGACCGCGACCGTGGGACCGCACGGACTGCGCGTGGAGGTCAGGGACTTCACGTCCCGGCGCCCCAGGATGCGCGTACCGGACGCCGACACCGGTACGAACGGCCGGGGCCTGCTGCTCGTCCAGTCCCTGGCGGACGCCTGGGGCGTGCGCGTGCACGGTGTGGGCAAGGTGGTGTGGTTCGAGCTCGGCGCGGACGTGTGACGCGCGGGGCGACGGGAAGGGGCGCGACCCGTGCCGTGGGTCGCGCCCCTTCCCGTCGTCAGGACCGGCTCAGCCGAACTGCTGCTCCAGGTCCTTGAGCTTGCGCTCCAGCGAGTCCAGCCGCGGCAGCGCCATCGTGTCGTCCTCCGCGGTCAGGTCCACGGTCACCGGTTCCGAACCGGTGCGTACGGGCTCAAGAGAAGGGCGCGTGCGCACGGGCAGTGGGTCCGGCGCCGATATGGCAGGCTCCGCGGTGACCTGCGACGGGGCGGGCTCCAGGGCCTGCGGCTCGCCCTGCCGGCCGGTGCCGCGGCCGATGAAGCCGCGGTGGCCGCGGCTGATGGCCTTGAGCTGGGCGCGCTCCATGCGCTCCTTGTCCCGGCGGCGCAGGCGGGCCGCCTCCTTCTGCCGCTTGTCCTCGCGGACCTCGTCGACCGCCTCGTCCAGGCTGCGGACGTTCTCCAGCAGCATGAGCGACCACGCCTTGTACGTCTCGCGCGGGGCCCGCAGCCAGCGCACGATGCGGATCTGGGGCAGCGGGCGCGGCACCAGACCCTGCTCGCGCAGCGCCGCCCGGCGGGTCTGCTTCAGGGCGCGGTCGAACAGCACGGCCGCCGACAGGGACATGCCGGCGAAGAAGTGCGGGGCGCCGGCGTGGCTGAGGCCGCGTGGTGCGTGGACCCAGTTGAACCAGGCCGCGGCACCCGCGAACGTCCACACGAGTATGCGCGAGCCGAGCGCCGCGTCGCCGTGGCTGGCCTCGCGCACGGCGAGCACGGAACAGAACATCGCCGCGCCGTCGAGACCGAACGGCACGAGGTACTGCCAGCCGTCGCTGAGGCCCAGGTTCTGCTCACCGAAGCCGACCAGCCCCTTGAAGGAGAGTGCGGCGGCGACGGCGGCACAGCAGAAGAGCAGCACATAGGAAGCCGTGCCGTAGATGGCCTCCTTGCGCCTGCGGCGCTCCTCGCTGCGCTCCCAGGAGTCCTCGGTCGCGTGCTCCCCGGACCGCTTGCCGCGCGCGAGCACCGCCACCGCCGCCAGCATGCCCAGGAGCAGCACGGCGCCCGGAAGCAGCCAGTTCAGCGATATGTCGGTCAATCTCATCTGGGGTCCCTTGCATTGGGATAGGGCGTAACGCCCGCCATAGTGGCCCAATCCCGCTGGCCCTCAGGGGGTTTCGGGGCAAGAGGCCGCCAAGGAGGTGCAAGGGGATGCCCAGGGCGGCGTTCTGCTCGAACTGCCGCTTGAGGGGCGGGAGTTGAGTTCGAACAACACTACCCGTGCGGGTGGTTCCACGGAAAGTTCCCGCGCGAAGTGAGGAAGTTGTGAAACGAGGGTTGCCGGGACGGGGTGCCGTTCGTCGGTGATCTTAAGGCACGCGGGGGTGGAACCGCTCCCGAGGGGGCGTCAGTTCGCCCTATGCGATGGCCTGTTCAGGCCGCCGCGCCCAGGAGCTTGGCGAGGCGGTCGGCGTCACAGGTGCGCGGGCAGGTCGCACACGTGTCCTCGGGGCGCACGGTGTAGAACATGCAGCAGCTCGCCCGGTCGCGGGTGGGCAGGGACTCGCCGTCCGGACCGGTCAGCTCACGGAACGCGGCCGAACCCACGTACGGCCGCGTCGCCCCCGGCAGCAGCAGCTCCAGCTCGTGGCGGGCCCGCTCCTGCTCGCCGTCCCCGAACAGATGCGCCACGTACCACAGGCCCTCGACCACCTCGTCGGTCGCCGTCCCCCACAGGGCGCGTCCGCGCCGCCGCATCCGGGGGCCGAAGCCGCCGAGGACCGGCTCCAGGTGCTCGGCGACGGACTCGCGCACCTCGGCCCGCAAAGCCTCCTCGTCGGGGACCACGCGCGCGCCGGGCAGACCGGCCGCCGGATCGCCGGGCAGGCAGGCGAAGGAGGCGGGACGCGCGGCGAGACGGCCCAGGGGGGCGCCGGGGTCCGTGCGGTCGTACGAGACATGCGTCACGGGGAAGCGCGGGACGCGGCGGAGCAGGAACCAGGGAACGGTGATCAGCAGGCACGCCGGCCAGGCGTAGCGGTGCAGCCCGAAGCTGGCGACGACGTCCGGGCGGGCGGAGTGCCCGTAGTCCCGCAGCACCTGGGCGTCGTCCCAGGCGAGGAACGCGTCGAGGGCGGCGCCGCCCTCCGCCAGCGCGCTCGCGGTGACCCAGCCGCCGTCCCGGGGCAGCGCCGCGTCGGTGGCGGGCTGGGTGATGTCGAGCCCCGGGAGGACCTCGGCGAGACGGGCGTAGGCGTGCGCGAGGGCTGAGGAGGGCACGGGCATCGGACCGCCAATCCGCGAGGCGCTGAAGGTAAGCCTTACCTTACCCCGAGCCCGGCGAGGTTTGAACTGTCGCGTTCTGCGCCTAAGGTGCTTGACGGGTGAGTAACAAGCCGCCGTAATACCCCACGTACCGACCGTCCCGGAGGAGGACCCGTGAAGCAGGGCGCGCGCAGCTCCGCGACGGCGGGGACGCCGAGGACGCCGCACGTCCAGCAGGCCGCGGCGGCCGCGCCGGAACCCCGGATCCCGGCGCAGGGCACGCCGTCCGCCGCCGCGCGCGGCGAGCACACCCACAGCGAGCCGCCCATCCCCGCGCCGCGCCCGGTCGTGCAGCGCGCCTCCGTGCGGGGGCAGATCCTCGACGCGCTGCGCACCGCGCTCGTCACCGGCGAGCTGGCGCCCGGCGCCGTCTACTCGGCCCCCGCCCTCGGCGAGCGCTTCGGCGTCTCGGCGACCCCGGTCCGGGAGGCCATGCAGCAGCTGGCCCAGGAGGGCGCCGTCGAGGTGGTCCCCAACCGGGGGTTCCGGGTCGTGGAGCGCGGCGCCCGGGACCTGGCCGAACTCGCCGAGGTCCGGGCGCTCGTCGAGGTCCCCGTCATGCTCCGGCTCGCCCGCGCGGTGCCCGCCGAGCGCTGGGCCGAGATGCGCCCGCTGGCCGAGGCGACCGTCCGCGCGGCGGCCACCGGATGCCGGGCCACCTACGCGGAGTCCGACCGCACCTTCCACCGCGCCGTGCTCTCCCTCGCCGGCAACGCCCAGCTCGTGCGGATCGCCGACGACCTGCACCGCCGCGCCCAGTGGCCGCTGACCGGCCCGTCCCGCCCCCCGGGCCGCGGCCACGCCGACCTCCTGGCCGACGCGGCCGAGCACACGGCCCTCCTCGACGCCCTCATCGCCCGCGACCTGGACGTCGTCCGCGCCCTGGTGGGCGAACACTTCGCCGGCGCCCACTGAAAGCGTTTCCCATGACCTCTCGGGCTGGACGCCCTCACGACTCTCAGGCCGTGGCCGCCGGTGGTGCCGGGGTCAGTTGCTCCTCCAGCCAGGTGGGGACCCCGCCAAGGAGGCGGAACAGGCGGCGGGCCTCCTCGCGGAGCCGGGACGCCTCCGGTTCGGTCTCCGTGTCCGCCAGGGAGACCAGGGCCGGGGCGGTGCCGACCAGGTAGCCCAGCTCCTCGCGGATGCGCAGGGACTCGGCGAAGCCGTGCCGGGCCTCGGCCAGTTCCCCGTCGCGCAGGGCCAGCCCGGCCAGGTGCCGCCAGGTGAACGACAGCAGCAGCGGGTCGGCGTGTGCCGTGGCGCCCGCGTGTGCCCGGCGGTAGGCCGCGCGGGCCGCCTGGGGCGAGCGCGCCAGGTTCTCCGCGAGGAGGCCGCGGCGGAAGTCCAGCAGGGCCCGGGCCGGCGCCCCCGGCGCGATCAGCGCCGCCGCCCGGCCCAGCGCCGCCCGCGCCTCGTCGGCCCGGTCGCGCACGGAGTGCAGCGTCGCCGCGTACGCAAGTTGCCCTCTTTCACAAGCGGCCGCGCCGCGTTCGTCGTCGGTGTGGGCCAGCGCCTCGGCCGTACGGAGCGCGTCCTCGGCCTCCTCCCAGCCCCGCTCGGTGTAGAGACACCGTTCCACCAGCAGGGCCGCGCGCTGGAGCGCGGCCGGTGCGGTGACCGGCTGGAGCAGGGCCGCCGCGTCCGCCCAGCACGCGCGGGAGCGCAGCCGCCATACCGCGGTCTGGAGTGGATCGTCGCCGGCGGTCGTTCCGTTACCAGACATGGCGGTATACGCCACCTCGCCCTCCCCGAGCACGCCATCGAGCTGTTGAGTGGTGGCGGCATCTCAGCACGAATCATCGCGCCCGGCCAAGAGGGTGGGTGAAGGATTTCACAAAGTCGTGGGACACGGACGGCACTTGGTGCCACCCCGCGCGCCCCCGCGCCGGGTTCAGCTCATCCGCAACGCCAGGAAGAAATCGAGCTTGTCCTCCAGCCGGGACAGGTCCCGGCCCGTCAACTGCTCGATCCTGCCCACGCGATAGCGCAGCGTGTTGACGTGCAGGTGGAGCCGGGTCGCGCACCGCGTCCAGGACCCGTCGCAGTCGAGGAACGCCTCCAGCGTGGGGATCAGCTCCGCGCGGTGCCGGCGGTCGTAGTCCCGCAGCGGGTCCAGCAGCCGGGCGGTGAACGCCCGCCGGACGTCGTCGGGCACGAACGGCAGCAGCAGGACGTGCGAGGCCAGCTCCTGGTGGCCCGCCGCGCACACCCGCCCCACGCGGGCCGCCGCGACCCGGCGCGCGTGCCGGGCCTCCTCCAAGGCGCCGCGCAGCCCCTCCGCGGAGTGCACAGCGGCGCTCACCCCGAGCGTGATCCGGCCGTCGTCGTCCAGCCCCGCCGACAGCGGCTCGCCCACGGCGTCCAGCAGCGCGTCGGCGAGGACGCCGGCCTCGGAGCCGTCGTGCTCGGCGGAGACCGCGGGCAGCGGCACCAGCGCGATCGCCTCCTCACCGGTGTGCGCCACCGCGATGCGGTCCGAGGGCTCCGGTCCGGTCGCGCGGGGATCGACCAGGATCTCCTCCAGCAGCGCCTGCGCGGCCGGACCCGGCTCGATGGCGCCGTCCGCCCACTCGACCCGGGCGACCACCACCTGCCAGTGCGGCGCCGCCCCGAGGCCGGGCAGCAGCACCGGCGCCGCCACCCGCAGCCGGGCGGCGATCTCGGCCGGCGCGGCGCCCGTCTGGACCAGCTCGAGGACCTCCTGCGCGAGCCGGCGCCGCACCGTGCGGGCGGCGTCCCGGCGGTCGCGCTCCACCGCGATCAGCTGGGTCACGCCCTGCAGCAGGTCCAGCCGCTCCGCGGGCCAGTCACCGGCGTCCGCCTCCACGGCCAGCAGCCACTCGGACAGCACCGTCTCCCGGGCGTCCCCGGCCGGCCGCCCGCCGCTGCGGATCGGGAAGAGCGAGTACACCGTCGTACCCAGGGTCACCCGGTGCGGGCCTCGGCGCCCCGAGCGGGCGGCCGCCAGATGCCCGGCCGCCAGCCGCGCGCACAGGTCGGGGGGCAGCGCGGGACCCGCCGCCTTCGAACCGGCTATCAGCCGTCCCGCCGGCGACAGCACCCAGGCCCGCAGGTCCAGGTCCGAGCCGAGCAGATCCAGGACCACGTCCGGGCCGCCGCCCGCCGGGCCGGACGTCATCAGCCGGCGGTGCCGGTCGACCACGGCCGCCAGGTCCCCGGCCCGCTCGCCGCTGACCTGCCGGACGACATGCTCGGTGACCGTCGCGAACGCCACCGACTCGTGCACCGCGAACAGCGGCAGCCGGTGCCGGGCGCAGGCGACCACCAGATCCTCCGGCACCTCCCCGAGCTCGGCCTCACCTGCCGCCAGCGCCGCCACACCGGCCTGCACGAGGATGCGCACGAAAGGGTCGGAGTCCGCGGCGTCCCGGCGCCACGCCAGACCGGTGAGCACCAGCTCCCCGCCCGAGAGATAGCGGCTGGGGTCCCTCAGATCCGTGGTCATGACACCGCGCACCGTACGGTCGAGCTCGTCCTCGCCGCCGAGCAGCTTCAGGCCCAGCGCGTCGGTGTCCAGCAGTGCGCGCAGCCGCATTCTCGTCGCCGCCGTTCCTTGTCTCGAAAACTACGATGGATCATGAGGGGTCCGTGGCAGGCCCGGTCACGGGCCGGCGAGCGGCCCCCACGGGCGGCGCGCTCGTCGTCTTTCGGACGGTGTCCCAGGTCACAGAGCCGTGCCGGATGTTTCCCCGGGGAAGCAGGGAGGTTACAGGTGTCCTCCGTTCATACGAATCTACAAGATGCCCGTCGTGGCCAGCCAACTCCTTCATGGTTTCCGTGACTGACCCCGGTGGAGCACGGGCCTGTGTACTGACGTCATTCCGCGTGAACAGCACATGAACGAGCCGGGCCCGCCGCACCCGATCTGGCTCGATCCGGACGACCCACGAGACGAAGAAGAGAGCCGGTCATGGACTTCCTTCGCCCCGCCAGCTGGGAGGAGGCGCTCGCCGCGAAGGCCGAGCACCCCACCGCTGTGCCGATTGCGGGCGGCACCGACGTGATGGTCGAGATCAACTTCGACCACCGCCGGCCCGAGTACCTCCTCGACCTGAACCGGATCGAGGACCTCTCCGCATGGGAGGTCGGCGAGGACAGCGTGCGGCTCGGCGCCTCGGTGCCGTACACCAGGATCATGGAGGATCTGCGGGCCGAGCTGCCGGGCCTCGCCCTGGCCTCGCACACCGTCGCCTCCCCGCAGATCCGCAACCGCGGAGGCGTCGGCGGCAACCTCGGCACCGCCTCCCCGGCCGGTGACGCCCACCCCGCCCTCCTCGCCGCCGGCGCCGAGGTCGAGGCCGAGTCGGTGCGCGGCAGCCGCCGTATCCCGATCGACGACTTCTACACCGGCGTGAAGCGCAACGCGCTCGCGCCCGACGAGCTGATCCGCGCCGTGCACATCAAGAAGGCCGACGGGCCCCAGCAGTTCTCGAAGGTCGGCACCCGCAACGCCATGGTCATCGCCGTGTGCGCCTTCGGCCTCGCCCTGCACCCCGGGACCCGGACCGTCCGCACCGGCATCGGCTCCGCCGCGCCGACCCCCATCCGGGCGAAGGCCGCCGAGGAGTTCCTGAACGCCGCGCTGGAGGAGGGCGGCTTCTGGGACAACGGCAAGATCATCACGCCGTCGGTCGCGAAGCGGTTCGCGGACCTGTGCGCCGCCGCCTGCAACCCCATCGACGACGTCCGCGGCACCGCGAGCTACCGCCGGCACGCGGTCGGCGTCATGGCCCGCCGCACCTTGACCTGGACCTGGGAGTCCTACCGCCGCAGCGACGGCACGACCGATCAGGAAGGGAGTGTCGCCTGATGCGCGTCAACTTCACCGTCAACGGACGCCCGCAGGAAGCCGACGACGTGTGGGAGGGCGAGTCCCTGCTCTACGTCCTGCGCGAGCGGCTCGGCCTGCCCGGCTCCAAGAACGCCTGCGAGCAGGGCGAGTGCGGCTCCTGCACGGTCCGCCTGGACGGCGTCCCGGTGTGCTCGTGCCTGGTCGCGGCCGGACAGGTCGAGGGCCGCGACGTCGTGACCGTCGAGGGCCTCGCGGACCACGCCCGGCAGCGCTCCTGTGGCGGCTCCCCCGGCACCTCGCTGGACGAGGCGAGGAACTGGCAGGCCGGGGGCACCGACTCGCAGACCGGCGAGGGCACCGAACTGGCTCCGATCCAGCAGGCGTTCATCGACGCCGGCGCCGTCCAGTGCGGCTTCTGCACCCCCGGCCTGCTGGTCGCCGCCGACGAGATGCTGGAACGCAACCCCAACCCGACCGACGCGGACATCCGCGAAGCCCTGTCGGGCAACCTGTGCCGCTGCACCGGCTACGAGAAGATCATGGACGCGGTCCGCCTGGCGGCCGCCCGGCAGGGAGAGGCGGTCTGACGATGGCGTCCCCCAGCGGAACCCCCACGAAGATCACCCAGGGCGCGCCGACCAAGGGCGGCATCGGCGAGTCCACGCTCCGCCCCGACGGCACCCTCAAGGTCACCGGCGAGTTCGCCTACTCGTCCGACATGTGGCACGAGGACATGCTCTGGGGCCAGATCCTGCGCTCCACCGTCGCCCACGCCGAGATCGTGTCCATCGACACCGCCGAGGCCCTGGCCACCCCGGGTGTGTACGCCGTCCTGACCTACGACGACCTGCCGACCGACGTGCGGAACTACGGTCTGGAGATCCAGGACACCCCGGTCCTCGCGCACGGCAAGGTCCGCCACCACGGCGAGCCCGTCGCCCTCGTCGCCGCCGACCACCCGGAGACCGCGCGCCGCGCCGCCGCCAAGATCAAGGTCGAGTACCGGGAGCTGCCCGTCATCACCGACGAGGCGTCCGCGACCGCCCCCGACGCGATCCTCGTCCACGAGAACCGCGACGACCACCACGCCGGGCACGTCCCGCACCCGAACATCGTGCACCGGCAGCCGATCGTCCGCGGCGACGCGGCCCGCGCCGCCGGGCGGGCCGACGTGATCGTCACCGGCGAGTACACCTTCGGCATGCAGGACCAGGCGTTCCTCGGCCCCGAGTCCGGCCTCGCCGTGCCCGACGAGGACGGCGGCGTCCACCTCTACATCGCCACCCAGTGGCTGCACAGCGACCTGCGCCAGATCGCCCCCGTCCTCGGCCTGCCCGAGAGCAAGGTCCGGATGACGCTGTCCGGCGTCGGCGGGGCCTTCGGCGGCCGCGAGGACCTGTCCATGCAGATCCACGCCTGCCTGCTCGCGCTGCGCACCGGCAAGCCCGTCAAGATGGTCTACAACCGGTTCGAGTCCTTCTTCGGGCACGTCCACCGCCACCCCGCCAAGCTGTACTACGAGCACGGCGCGACCCGTGACGGCAAACTGACCCACGTCAAGTGCCGCATCGTGCTCGACGGCGGCGCGTACGCCTCCGCCTCCCCGGCCGTCGTCGGCAACGCCTCCTCGCTGTCCATCGGCCCCTACGTGGTCGACGACGTCGACATCGAGGCCATCGCCCTCTACACCAACAACCCGCCCTGCGGCGCCATGCGCGGCTTCGGCGCGGTCCAGGCGTGCTTCGCCTACGAGGCGCAGATGGACAAGCTCGCGAAGGAACTCGGCCTGGACCCGGTGGAGTTCCGGCAGCGCAACGCCATGGAACAGGGCACGATCATGCCGACGGGCCAGCCCGTCGACTCGCCGGCCCCCGTCGCCGAACTCCTGCGCCGGGTCAAGGCGATGCCGCTGCCGCCGGAGCGCCAGTGGGAGTCCAGCGAGGGCGCCGACGTACGGCAGCTGCCCGGCGGCCTGTCCAACACCACGCACGGCGAGGGCGTCGTCCGGGGCATCGGCTACGCCGTCGGCATCAAGAACGTCGGCTTCTCCGAGGGCTTCGACGACTACTCGACGGCCAAGGTGCGCATGGAGGTCGTCGGCGGCGAGCCCGTCGCCACCGTGCACACCGCGATGGCGGAGGTCGGCCAGGGCGGCGTCACCGTCCACGCGCAGATCGCCCGCTCCGAGCTCGGCGTCGCCCAGGTGACCATCCACCCGGCGGACACCCAGGTCGGCTCGGCCGGCTCCACCTCGGCCTCCCGTCAGACGTACGTCACCGGCGGCGCCGTGAAGAACTCCTGCGAACTGGTCCGCGAGAAGGTGCTGGAGATCGGCCGGCGCAGGTTCGGCTCCTACCACCCGGCCTGGGCCACCGCCGAACTCCTCCTGGAGGGCGGCAAGGTCGTCACCGACGGCGGCGAGGTCCTCGCCGACCTCGTGGACGTCCTGGAGGACGAGAGCGTCGAGGTCGAGGCCGAGTGGCGGCACCGCCCCACCGAGCCCTTCGACCTGCGCACCGGGCAGGGCAACGGCCACGTGCAGTACTCGTTCGCCGCGCACCGCGCCGTCGTCGAGGTCGACACCGAGCTCGGCCTGGTCAAGGTGATCGAACTGGCCTGCGCCCAGGACGTCGGCAAGGCGCTCAACCCGCTGTCCGTCGTCGGCCAGATCCAGGGCGGCACCACCCAGGGACTGGGCGTGGCCGTCATGGAGGAGATCATCGTCGACCCGAAGACGGCGAAGGTGAAGAACCCCTCCTTCACGGACTACCTGATCCCCACGATCCTCGACACGCCGACCATCCCCGTCGACGTGCTCGAACTCGCCGACGACCACGCGCCGTACGGGCTGCGCGGCGTCGGCGAGGCCCCCACCCTGTCGTCCACCCCGGCCGTCCTCGCGGCGATCCGGGAGGCGACGGGCCTGGAGCTGAACCGGACGCCCGTACGTCCCGAACACCTCACAGGAACCGCCTAGCGGCACCCGGCGCCGGGCGACGCCTCACCAACGGCCACCCCGGCGCCGGTCGCGCACGTCCACGTTCGTCTCGGGCCGTCCCCCGGGTCGTGCACCTCCCCAAATCCCGCACAGAGCCTCCGACGGCACACGCGGGTGCCCCTTTGAACCTTGGGAGCAGGCCCACATGACCCAGCAGTCGCTCAAGCCCACGGTCACCGCCGACGACGCGGGTGAAGGAACCCGCGTCCCGGCCGGCCGGTCGTGGCTCGACCGGTACTTCCACATATCCCACCGAGGATCCACGGTCGCGCGCGAGGTGCGCGGTGGCGTCACGACCTTCATGGCGATGGCGTACATCCTCCTGCTCAACCCCCTGATCCTGTCCGGCAAGGACGCGGCGGGGGACACCCTCGCGCAGCAGGCGCTCATCACCGCGACCGCGTTCGCGGCGGCCTTCTCCACGCTGCTGATGGGCTTCTTCGGCAAGGTGCCGCTCGCCCTCGCCGCCGGCCTCTCCGTCTCGGGCGTGCTCGCCTCGCAGGTCGTGCCGCGGATGACCTGGCCGCAGGCCATGGGCATGTGCGTGATGTACGGCGTCGTCATCATGCTGCTGGTCGTCACCGGTCTCCGCGAGCTGATCATGAACGCGATCCCGCTCGCCCTCAAACACGCCATCACCATGGGCATCGGCCTGTTCGTCGCCCTGATCGGCTTCTACAAGGCCGGCTTCGTGCACCAGGGCGAGGCCACCCCGGTCACCCTCGGCCCGGCCGGTGAACTGGCCGGCTGGCCGGTGCTGCTGTTCGCCGTCACCCTCCTCGCCATCTTCATGCTCCAGGCGCGCGGCGTCCCGGGCGCCATCCTCATCGGCATCGTGGGCGGCACGGTCCTCGCCGTCGTCCTGAACGCGCTCGACGCCGTCGACCCGAAGCAGTGGGCGGGCGGCGCCCCCGAACTGCACGGCGGCGCGGTGTCCATGCCGGACTTCTCCCTCTTCGGGCACGTCGAGTTCGGCGGCTGGGGCGAGGTCGGCGCGATGACCGTCGGCATGATCGTGTTCACGCTGGTGCTCGCCGGGTTCTTCGACGCGATGGCCACCATCATCGGCGTGGGCACCGAGGCGAAGCTCGCCGACGACAAGGGCCGGATGCCGGGCCTGTCCAAGGCGCTGTTCATCGACGGCGCGGGCGGCGCGATCGGCGGGGCGGCCGGCGCCTCGGGCCAGACCGTGTTCGTCGAGTCGGCGACCGGGGTCGGCGAGGGCGCCCGTACGGGCCTGTCCTCCGTGGTCACCGGACTGTTCTTCGCCGCCTGCCTGTTCTTCACCCCGCTCACGGCGATCGTGCCGGGCGAGGTGGCGGCGGCCGCCCTGGTCGTGATCGGCGCCATGATGATGATGAACGCCCGGCACGTCGACTGGTCCGACCGGGCCACCGCGATCCCGGTCTTCCTCACCGTCGTGATCATGCCGTTCACATACTCGATCACGGCCGGTGTCGCCGCCGGGGTCATCTCGTACGCCGCGATCCGCGTCGCCCAGGGCAAGGCCCGGGAGATCGGGGCCTTCATGTGGGGCCTGACCGCCGTCTTCCTGGTCTACTTCGCCCTCAACCCGATCGAGAGCTGGATGGGCGTGCACTAGCGCGCCCGCGCCCCTTCCCACACAACCGTCTTGAGGAGACCGACAGATGCTGGACATCGCCGAGGAACTGCACCGGTGGGTCGAGCAGGGACGTGACTTCGCCGTGGCCACCGTGGTGGCGGTCGGCGGCAGCGCGCCCCGTCAGCCCGGCGCCGCGCTCGCGGTGGACGCCGAGGGCACGGCGATCGGCTCGGTCTCCGGTGGCTGTGTGGAGGGCGCGGTGTACGAGTTGTGCGAGCAGGCGCTGCGGGACGGCGAGACCGTCCTGGAGCGCTTCGGCTACAGCGACGACGACGCCTTCGCGGTCGGCCTGACCTGCGGCGGCGTCATCGACGTCCTGGTCACGCCGGTCCGGGCCGAGGACCCGGTCCGCCGGGTGGTGGCGGCGGCGCTGGCCGCCGCCGCGGCCGGCGAGGCGGCCGCCGTGGCCCGGATCGTGTCCGGACCCGCCGACCTGGTGGGCCGCGCGCTGCTGGTCCGTCCCGACGGCGGCCACGAGGGCGGCTGCGGCGGCCACCCCGAGCTGGACCGCACGGTGGCCGCCGAGGCGGCGGCGTTCCTCGACGCCGGACGCACCGGCACCCTGGAGATCGGCGAGCGGGGCTCGCGCTGCGGGGAGCCGCTGACCGTGCTGGTGGAGTCCTCCGTGCCGCCGCCCCGGATGATCGTCTTCGGCGCGATCGACTTCGCCTCGGCGCTGGTCCGGGTCGGCGCGTTCCTCGGCTACCGCGTCACGGTGTGCGACGCCCGCCCGGTCTTCGCGACGAAGGCCCGCTTCCCGGAGGCCGACGAGGTCGTCGTGGAGTGGCCGCACCGGTACCTGGAGCGCACCGAGACCGACGCCCGCACGGTCCTGTGCGTGCTCACGCACGACGCCAAGTTCGACGTGCCTCTGCTGCGGCACGCCCTGCGCCTGCCGGTCGCCTACGTCGGCGCGATGGGCTCGCGCCGCACCCACCTGGACCGCAACGAACGCCTGCGCGAGGTCGGCGTCACCGAACTGGAACTGGCCCGGCTGCGCTCGCCGATCGGCCTGGACCTCGGCGCGCGCACCCCCGAGGAGACGGCCTTGTCGATCGCGGCGGAGATCGTCGCGAACCGGCGCGGCGGCAGCGGGGTCTCACTGACCGGGGCGCACACGCCGATCCATCACGACACCGCGTCCACACCCGCCGGAAGGATCGGGTCGGTGGCCTGAGTCCGGGGCGCCGGCTGGTCGGGCCAGGCGACGGCGTACGCCGGGTCGCCGCCGCGCACGATCCGCGCATGGCGCAGGAGTTCGCGCACGATGCCCGCGTTGCCCATCGCCCAGCCGCACTCGGGTTCCAGGTCGCTCGGCGTGGCGCGGTGCTCGACGTGGGACCAGCGGGCGCCGTCGGCGTCCCGCACGGCGTTCGCGCCGAGCGCGGCCACGAGCGTACGGGCGAAGGCGGGGGAGTCGCCCCGCTCGGCGATCCGGTCGCCGGCGAGGGCCAGGACGCCCGCCGTGCCGCAGCAGCGCCCGTCGTTGTCCCAGAAGCCGGGGCGCAGCCGGCGCGGCAGTCCCGACCGGGTCACGGTGTGCCAGCAGCGGTCGGCCAGCGCCGCCCACGCCGGGTCGCCGGTGACGTCCCGCAGCAGCCGGAACACCTGTGCGTCGCCGGCCGGCCCGTGGCACCAGCCGTAGCTGTACCGAGGGGTGACGTCGGGGAAGTGGGGCGGGTCGGAGTGGGGGACGAGGAAGCCGTCCGGTCCGTCCTCGTCGCGCGCCACCACGTCGGCGGCCCCGGCGAGGGCGAGGTCGAGCAGATCGGAGCGCCCTGTCGCCCCGCCGACCGCGGCCAGTCCGTACACGACACCGAGGGTGCCGTGCGACACGTGGTGCATGCGGCCCTCGACGCCGGGACGGAACGGCCACCGCACACCGGCGGCCGTCGGCTCGGCCGTGCGCGCGTACGGCTCCACGGCGAGCACCGCGAGGTCGTCGCGTCCGGCGATCAGGGCGCCGAGGCCGATGCCCGCGTTGCCGCCCATCAGTTCGTACAGCTCGCCCCAGCGCTCCCCGTCGAAGGCCGCCCGCACGCCCTCCAGGGCCCGTTCGGCGGCGGCTCCGGCCCGGGCGTCGCCCAGCTCGCTGTGGACGGCACGCAGGGCGAGCGCGATGCCGGTGCGGCCGAAGTACAGGGAGTGGTCCTCCCACGACCCGGCGAACTCCTCCAGGGCGCGGGCCGCGCGCACGGCGGTGTCCGCGTAGACGTCGTCCCCGAAGTGCCGCCACGCCTCCAGCAGGGTGGGGACGACCCCGGCCGTGCCGTTGTAGAGCATCGGGTCGATCGCGTCGTCCGACGGCCGGACCGGCCACCCCAGCCCGTCGCCGTCGCCGGTCCTGCGCCCGGCAGCGATCAGCCAGCGCAGCCCGTCCACGGCCAGCGCCTCGGCCTCGCCGGCCGTCGCGGGCTCCACGTCCGCAGTGGTCATGCCGCCGTCCCCCCTCGTCTCCGCCGACCGCCAACCCTACGCAGCGGCAAGGACGTTCGGCCGGCTCAGGGGGTGCGCAGCAGCCGGTTCATCGCCTGTCCGAACAGGTACCGGCCCGCCAGCCCCACCACACCGTCCAGGGGGCGCGGCACGAACCGGACGCACACCTCCTCGTGCCACACTGCCCGGGTGCGGCCGCCGGGTCCCGGGCGCACCTCGATCTCCGCCCAGCCGGTCATCACCCGGCCCCGCTTCTCCAGCCGGCACCGGCCCGGCGCGGTGGTCCCGGGCGGCTCCCACCGGGTGACGTCCATCGGGTCGTCGAAGCCGAGCGGGCCGAGCCCGGTACGGGCGACGAAGCGCGTGCCCACCCGCGTGGGCCCCGCGGTGACGACGCGGATCCGGGTGAACGGGACGACGTCGCCGTGGCGATGCCACTCCGTCAGGCGGCGCCACGCCTCGTCGAGGGGGAGCGGAACCGTGCGCTGGAGGAGGAAGGTGGCCACGGGGCGATCCTACGGAACGTCCTCGCCCGATCGGCGCTGGTCACGCCCGGCTCACCGGTACACCTCGCCCGGCTCGGCCCGTCCCGGGGCGAGCAGCTGGGGAACCGTCACGAACTGGTACCCGCGCTTCTTCAGGCCCTCGATGATCCCGGGGACCGCCGGCACGGTGCCGTCGTAGAGGTCGTGCAGCAGGATGATGCCGTCGCGTTCGGTCTGCTCGAGGACGCGCTGCTCGATGAGGGCGGAGTCGTCGGTGCTGTAGTCCTTGGCCGTCACGGTCCACAGGACCTCCGACATGCCGAGCTCGCGGCAGATGTCGTGGACCGTGTCGTTCGTGCGTCCCTGCGGTGGGCGCATCAGGGTGGGGCGCCGCCCGACGAGGGCCGCTATCTCCTTGTTGGGCCGCTCTATCTCCTCGCGTATCTCGTCCGCTCCCAGATCCGTGAGCCGCTTGTGGTCCCAGGTGTGGTTGGCGATCTCGTGGCCCTCGTCCGCCATCCGCCGGACCAGGTCCGGGTACTTCTCGATGTGGCGCTTGCCGAGGAGGAAGAAGGTCGCCGGGACCTTCTCGTCCTTGAGGATGTCCAGCAGGCGCGCGGAGTGCTCGCTGGGCCCGGCGTCGAAGGTCAGCGCGACGCACTTGGCCTCCCGGCAGTCGACGCCGCCGAAGGGGGCGTGGGCGGTGCTGCGCGCGCGGGCGGTGGCGGGTGACGTGGTGTCCAGGCGTACGTACTGGTCGAAGGCCATGAGACCGGCCGCCGCCGTCACGACGACGGCGGCGGACAACCAGATCCAGGTTTTTCTCATCTTCCGGGGCAGTAGGCGCATGCCCGGACTATACATAGCGTGTATACGCGCGGTGTATAGCGGGGGTCATAGTCCCTGAACAGGCGTTTCGCCGCCGTCCCGGAGCGGGGCGGCGGCGAAAGGGGCCGGCGTCGTTCAGGCCGGCAGGCTGCTGACGCGCCCGGGGTCCCGCGGGGCTGCGGGCGCGGAGGCGTTCCGCTCGGCCGGGACCGGCTTGCGCAGGAGCAGCAGGGCCGCGTCGTCGTGCAGATGCCCGCCGACGTGGTGCAGCAGTTCGTCGTGCAGCGCGGTGACGGTGTGCGCGGGGTCGTCGCAGGTGTGCCGTGCGAGGCCCTCGGCCAGCGGATAGAACTCGCGGTCGTGGTCACGCGCCTCGGTGACCCCGTCGGTGTAGAGCAGCAGCTGGTCGCCGTCGGCGAAGGGCAGCACGTGCAGCCCGGGCGTCTCGCCGGACAGGGCGCGCAGCCCGAGGGGCGGGGCCGGACGGGCCGGCTCGACCGGTACGACGGCCGAGTCCCGCACCAGCAGGGGCGGGGCGTGTCCGCAGTTGACCACTTCCAGCTCCCCGGGCCGGGGGTACCCGGCCACCACGGCGGTCACGAAGTCGTCGGGCTCCAGGTTCCTGGCCAGGCTGCGCTCGATGCGGGCGACCACGTCGAGCAGGTCGGGCTCGTCGTGCGCGGCCTCCCGGAACACCCCGACGACCAGGGCGGCCATGCCCACGGCCGGCAGGCCCTTGCCGCGGACGTCGCCGACGATCATCCGGACCCCGTGCGGCGTGGACACCAGGGCGTAGAGGTCGCCGCCGATCCGCGCCTCCGCCGCCGCGGCGCTGTAGCGCACCGCCACCTGGAACGGGCCGACGGTCGACGGGACCGGCTGGAGCAGGGCGTGCTGCGCGGCCTCGGCGACGGACCGCACCGCCTCCAGCACCCGTTCACGGCGCCCGCCCAGCACGGTGGTCAGCCCGCAGGCCAGGGTGACGACCGCGAGGGAGACCAGCGTCGTGCCCAGGACGCGGCCCGGGGCGCCGTGATGGAGGCCGAGGGCCACCCCGAGAGCGCCGGCGAACAGCCCCGCGCACAGGACCGTGCGGGGACCACCGGCGGTGGCGGCGAGCGCCGGCACCGTGGCGAGCAGGGGCACCCAGGCCGCCCTGGAGCCGCCGAGCAGGTCGGCGAGCGCGAGCCCGGTGACGATCAGTATCAGCAGTACGGCCACGGCGACGACCCATCGCCGCGACCAGTGGTCAGGTCCGTGTTCGGGGGCCCGGCTCATCCTTGTCCGCTGTCCTCGTCTGTGCGCCCGGAGCGAAGAGCACCCCGGAAACCGGATATGTCCTACTTATGAGGAAACCGGTGCGGGGTGCGTCCGGGCAAGCGGCGGGATTTCAGATAGTGAGCGACAGGCTCCGCGTCACCCGGTCCGCGGTCGGCAGCAGCAGCGCGGTGACGTCCTCCAGCCGCCCGCGCCGGTCCGCCCGCAGCGACACCCCCAGCGAGCCCAGCGTGCCGCCGCTGTACACGGGCACCGCGACACAGACCGTGCCGAGCGCGTACTCCTCCATGTCCGTGACCGCGGGGGCCAGCGGCGAGGTGTCCAGCCGGCGCAGCAGCTCGGGCGGGTCCGTGATCGTCCTCGGCGTCAGATCGGCCAGGTGGTGCCGCGACAGGTACTCCCGGCGCGCCTCCTCGTCCATCTCCCGCAGAACCGACTTGCCGAGCGCCGTGGCGTGCCCGGCGTCCTCGAACCCCACCCACAGATCGACACGCGGGGCCCGCGGGCCGTCGACGATCTCGGCGACCCGGATCTCCCCGTCCTCGTAGAACGTCAGATAGGCGGCGCTCGACAGCTCGTCCCGCAGCGCGGCGAGCGCCGGACGTACCCGGCTGAGCAGCGTCTGGGCCCGGCCCGAGGAGGTCCGCAGCGTCCCCAGCCGGTCGCCCAGCACGAACCCGCCGTCGTCGAGCTTGCGCACATAGCCGTCGTGCACCAGCGTCCGCAGCAGGTGGTAGGTCGTCGCCAGCGGCAGCTCCGTCTCCCGCGCCAGCTGTTTGGCGGGCGCGCCGTTGTCGTGCGCGCTCATCGCCTCCAGCAGCCGGAACGCCCGCTGGA
Source organism: Streptomyces sp. NPDC059852 (assembly GCF_042731455.1). Taxonomy (NCBI): domain Bacteria; kingdom Bacillati; phylum Actinomycetota; class Actinomycetes; order Kitasatosporales; family Streptomycetaceae; genus Streptomyces; species Streptomyces sp. NPDC059852. The sequence continues at coordinate 153,691 of NZ_JBHWJK010000017.1, forward strand.
CGGAGCCGATGAGGGTGGGACCGTTCGGAGCAGCACCCATAGCAACCAGGGTGCGCCCCGCCACGGCCCCCGGCAAGGCGGGTCCGGGTCCGGGGCACCCCGGTCACACCATCCGCGCCACCAGCAGCGCCACGTCGTCGTGGTCGTCGGGATGGCGCAGGTCGTACAGGAGCAGGTCGCAGGTCTCCTCCAGGGGCCGGCGCGGCTCGTCCAGGAAGCCGAGCATCACGTCCAGCCGGTCGTCGATGGAGTGGTGCCGCGTCTCCACCAGCCCGTCCGTGTACAGGACCAGCAGGTCGCCCGGCACCAGTTCGACCGTGGTCGTCTCGAACGGCACACCCCCCACCCCCAGCGGCGCGCCCGACGGCAGCCGCAGCAGCCGCGGGTTCTGGCCCGGACGCGACAGCGCGGGCGGCATGTGCCCGGCGTTCGCGACCTGAAACCGCCGGGTGCGCGGATCGTAGACCGCGTACAGGCAGGTCACGATGTAGTGCTCCAGATCGCAGGTGATCTTGTCCAGATGGTGGAGCACCGCGCCGGGATCGAGGTCGAGGTCCGCATACGCGCAGGTCGCCGTGCGCAGCCGGCCCATCGTGGCCGCCGCGTCGATGCCGTTGCCCATCACGTCCCCGACGACCAGCGCGGTCTTGTCGTCCTCCAGCGGCAGCACGTCGTACCAGTCGCCGCCGACCTCGCTGGTCGCCTGCGCCGGCTGGTAGCGGGAGGCCAGCTCCAGACCCGTGTGGTGCGGCGCGTGGTCGGGCAGCAGGCTGCGCTGCAGGGTCAGCGCCGTGTTGCGCACGCTCTGGAACCAGCGCGCGTTGTCGATGGCCACGGCGGCCCGCCCCGCCAGCTCCCCGGCGAGCACCACGTCGTCCTCGTCGAACGGCAGCGGATTGCGCGTCCGCTTCAGGTCGAGCGCCCCGAGCACCTCGCCGTGCGCGATCAGCGGCACCGCCAGGTACGAGTGCACGCCCGCCCGCGCCAGCAGCTCCGTGGCCTGCGCGTCCCGGCCGATCCGCGGCAGATCCGCCTCGCCCACGTGCCGCACCAGCACCGGCCGCGCGGTGTGCACGCACAGGGTGACCAGCCGGTCCCCCTCGTACGCGGCGAGATCACCGGGTGGGTCGGCGGCCCGGAGCGCGGCGCTCGGATAGGCCGACTTCAGCGCGAGGGCGCGGAACAGCTCAGGGCCCTTCTCCGGCCTGCGGGTGCGCCGGCACGCCAGCGCCGAGTCCAGCACGTCCACGGCGACGACGTCAGCCAGCTCGGGCGTGGCCACGTCCGCCAGCTCGTCGGCGGTCCGCTCCACCTCCAGCGAGGTGCCGACCCGCGTGGACGCCTCCGCGATCAGCGCGAGCCGGCGCCGGGCCCGGTCGGCCGCGGCGGCGGCCCGGTGCCGCTCGGTGACGTCGACGAACGAGAGGGCGGCGCCCAGCACCCGCCCGCCGGAGTCCTCCAGCCGGTAGAACGACAGCGACCAGGCCCGCTCACGGTCCGGCTCGTCCGGTGGACGGCCCACGTGGTACTGGTCCAGCAGCGGCGTCCCGGTCGTCATCACCTGACGTACGCACGCTTCGATGGTGTCCAGGTCGGACAGCGGCAGCGTCTCCCGCAGGCGACGGCCCACGTGCTCGCCGGCCGGAGTGCTGTCGACCCGCTCCAGCGCCGGGTTGACCAGCAGGAAGCGCAGATCCGGGCCGACCAGCGCGATGCCGATGGGGGACTGGTTGATCAGCCGCTCGCACAGCGCCAGATCCGTCTCGACCCGCTGGAGCAGCGAGTGGTCGGCCGCGATGCCGAGGGCGTACACGTCCCCGAGGTCGTCCAGCAGCCGCATGTTGCGGAACTCCGTCATCCGCGTACTGCCGTCCTTGTGCCGCACCGGGAACGTGCCGGCCCAGCTCTGGCCGGTCCGCAGCACCTCCGCGAACAGCTTCGTCACCGACGGCAGATGCTCGGGGTGGATGAACAGCCGGGCCGCGTGCGTACCCAGCGCCTCCTCGGAGGAGTACCCGAACAGTTCCTCGGCCTGCGGGGTCCAGAAGACGATGCGCCCGTCGGCGTCCAGCACCACCGCGGCCACGCTCAGCACGTCGAGCAGTCCGGTCGGCCGGGGCGGCTCGGCACCACGGCCACCCGCGTCGGACTCCAGGGATCCGGCTGTCATCGCGGCGCCTCCTCCACCCCCGGGTGGGCTCACCGGCCGCGGGCGCCCCCGGACACGGCGACGCGGGGCCGGCACCTCCATGCTCTCTCCACCGCGCCCGGCGCGCACCGGGCGGGCCGTCCCGTGCGCGCCGCAGACGCAAGCAGGAACATGGGTCCTGTGAGGACGGGAACCACGGACACTGCGTGAGGAGCCATGGACGCCCCGCGAGACACCCCGGACACCCCCGGAGCCGAGGCCCGGCGGGAGCCCTTCGACGCGGCCGGCGACGCCGCCGCCGTCGTCTCCGCGGGCGGGCTGGTGCTCGCCTGGACCCGGGCCGCCGAGGACCTCCTCGGACTCCCGGCGGCCGACGTCGTCGGCACGCGGGGGCTGGACCTGCTGGCGACGCCCGGCGACCGCGCGCGGGCGGTCGCCGTCGCCGAACGCTGCCGGTCCGGCTCGGGCTGGAGCGGCCGGTTCCCGGTCCGGCGCCGCGACGGGCACACCGTCGACGTCGACGTACGGGTCTCCCCGGGCTTCCGCGTCGGCCAGGAGGAGTGCTACCTGGTCTCCGCGCGGGACCGGCCCCCGCCGTGGATCGTCGGCGAGTCGGTCCTCAACGGCTTCCTGACCCGCTCACCGGTCGGCATGGCCGTCGTGGACCGGCGGCTGCGCTACGTCTGGCTGAACGACACCCTGGAGCGCCTCGGCGGGGTCCCGCGCGGGCAGCGGCTCGGCCGCAGGCTGGGCGACCTGCTGCCCGGCCTCGAGGCGGAGACCATCGAGGGCCTGATGAGCAAGGTTTTGGAGACCCGCGTCCCGGTCACCGACTACGAGTACGTCGGCTGGAGCTGGTCCGACCCGCACCGCCAGCGCGCGTACTCGACGTCGTTCTTCCCGCTCATCGACCCCGACGACACGGTCAGCGGCGTCTGCTACATGGTCCTCGACATCACCGAGCGGTGGACCGCCCACCGGCTGCTGACCCTCGTCAACGAGGCCGGCACCCGGATCGGCACCACCCTCGACGTGCTGACCACCGCGCAGGAACTCGCCGACTTCGCCGTGCCCGCGTTCGCGGACTTCGTCGCCGTGGATCTGCTGGACCCGGTGCTCAGCACCGAGGGGCACGGCGCCTGGCTCACCGACGCGGGCCCGGCCCTCGTCGGCGCGACGATGCGCCGGGCCGGTCTGCGGTCGGTCCACGACGGCGCCCCGGAGGCCGTCGCACACGTCGGCGACGCGGTGGACTTCGTCCCGCCGCCCCACGACGAGCACCTCCTCGGCCAGGGCGGCCCCGTCCTCATCCCGGTCCTCGACCCGTTCGACTCCCGGTGGGCCGCCGAACAGCCCCGCCGGGCGGCCAGCATGCGCGCCCACGGGCTGCACTCGCTGATCTGCGTGCCCATGCGGGCCCGCGACACCGCGCTCGGCCTCGCCACGTTCATCCGCTCGCGCAACCCCGCCTCCTTCCGGTCCGACGACGTCCTCGTCGCCCAGGAACTGGTGGCCCGCGCGGCGCTCTGCGTCGACAACGCCCGCCGCTACACCCGGGAGCACGCCGCGGCCGTCACCCTCCAGCGCAGTCTGCTGCCGCAGGCACTGACCGGCGGCACGGCCCTGGAGGTGGCCTCCGCCTACCGCCCGGCCGACCCCACGGACGGCGTCGGCGGCGACTGGTTCGACGTCATCCCGCTGTCGGGTGCCCGGGTCGGGCTCGTCGTCGGCGACGTCGTCGGGCACGGCATCGCCGCCGCGGCCGCGATGGGCCGGCTGCGCACCGCCGTGCAGACCCTCGCCGACATGGAGCTGCCACCCGACGAACTCCTCGCGCACCTCGACGACCTGGTCCTGCGGCTCAGCGAGGAGCAGCCCGACGCGGGCGGGGCCGGCTTCCTCGGCGCGACCTGCCTGTACGCGGTCTACGACCCCGTCACCCGGCTCTGCACGATGGCGCGCGCCGGGCACCCGCCGCCCGTCGTCGTGACTCCCGACGGACAGGTGTCCTATCCCGAGCCACCGGCCGGGCCGCCGCTCGGCCTGGGCGGCCTGGCCTTCGAGTCCGCCGAGATCGAACTCGCCGAGCACAGCCTGCTCGGCCTCTACACCAACGGCCTCGTCGAGAGCGAGACCGCCGACGTCGACAGCGGCATGACCCGGCTGGGCGACCTGCTCTCCCGCCGCGGTCTCGACCTCGACACGCTCTGTGCGTCCGCGGTGCGCGACCTCGTGCCGGAGCAGCAGCCCGACGACGTCGCCCTGCTGCTGACCCGCACCCGGGCACTCGACCCCGGCGACGTCGTCTCCTGGGACGTGCCCGCCGACCCGGCCGCCGTCGCCGAGGCACGCGCCCTGGCCACCCGGCAGATGGCCGCCTGGCACCTCGACGACCTCGCCATGACCACCGAACTGATCGTCAGCGAACTGGTCACCAACGCGATCCGCTACGCCGAACCGCCGGTGCGCCTGCGGCTCCTGCGCGACGCCCGGCTGACCTGCGAGGTCGCCGACGCCAGCAGCACCGCGCCCCGGCTGCGCCACGCCCGCAGCACGGACGAGGGCGGCCGGGGCCTGTTCCTGGTGGCGCAGCTCGCGCACCGCTGGGGCGTCCGCTACACACCCGGCGGGAAGATCATCTGGGCGGAGCAGGAACTTCCCTGACCGCCGCCCTCAGGGGCGGTCCGCCACCGGCGTGCCGCGCACCCCGGCCGCGGCGACCAGCGCGCCGATCACACACAGGGTCCCGGCGACCAGGACCGAGGTGTGCACCCCGTTCATGAACGCCGCCCGGCTCCCCTCGGCGACGGCCGCCCTCAGCTGCTCCGGCATGTCGGCGGTGACCGGGGCGACCCCCATGGCCACCGCGTCCTTGGCGCCGCCCAGGCCCCCGGCCGCCGCCGCGGGCACCCCGGCCGAGGTCAGCTCGCCGGTCAGGGTGGCCCCGACCCGGCTGCTGATCAGGGACACCAGCACCGACGTGCCGAGCGCGCCGCCGATCTGCAGGGCGGTCCCCTGGAGACCACCCGCGACCCCGCCGTCCTGGACGGGCGCGTTGCCGACGATGGCGTCCGACGAGGAGGCCATCACCATGCCGACACCCAGACCGAGTCCGACGAACGGCGGCCACATCGTGGCGTACGACGACTCCGCGCTCCAGCTGAGCATCGTGAAGCAGGCCGCGCCCTGGAGCGCCATGCCGAGCGGCATCGTGAAGCGGGGCCCGAACCGGCCGGTGAGCGCCGCGCCGAGGGGCGAGGCCACGACCGACGCCAGGCTCAGCGGCAGGGTGCGCACACCGGCCTCCACGGGGGAGAAGCCGCGCACGTTCTGCAGGTACAGCATGACGAAGAAGATCACACCGAGCAGCACGAAGAAGTTCAGCGCCGTGATGACGGTGCCGATGGTGAGCGCCGGGCTGCGGAACAGCCGCATCGGCAGCAGCGGGGCGGCTGTCCGGGTCTCGTACACCCCGAACACCAGCAGGACCAGCACCCCGGCCCCGATCGAGCCGAGCGTGCCGGCCGAGGCCCAGCCCCACGACTCGCCCTTGACGACGCCGAACACCACGGCGAGCAGCCCCACGGCCAGCAGGACCACGCCGCCGATGTCGAACCTGTCGTGCGCGGCGGCCGCGTTGCGGGTCTGCGGCAGCACGAGGGCGCTGAAGACGAGGGCGGCGGCCCCGATGGGCGCGTTGATGTAGAACACGGACTCCCAGCTGACGTGCTCCACCAGCAGCCCGCCGACGATGGGGCCGAGGGCCGTGGACACCGAGGAGATCATGGCCCAGATGCCGACCGCCATGCCGAACTTCCGGGGCGGGAAGACCGCCCGCAGCATGCCGAGCGTGTTGGGCAGCAGGAGGGCACCGAAGAAGCCCTGCGCCGCACGGAAGGCGATGACGCCCTCGATGGACCCGGCGAGCCCGATGGCGACGGACGCGAGGGTGAAGCCGGCGACGCCGGCCAGGTAGAAGGTGCGGCGCCCGAACCGGTCACCGAGCTTGCCGCCGAGGATCAGCGCGGCGGCCAGCGCCAGCAGATAGGAGTTGGTCACCCACTGCAGATCGGCCGTGGAGGCGTTCAGGTCCCGGCCGATCTCCGGGTTGGCGATGGAGACGACCGAACCGTCGAGCCCGACCATGAACAGGCCGAAGGCGACGGCGAGGAGCGTCAGCCAGGGGTTGGCCCGCCGGCCGCGCGGCGGGTCGGCGGGGAGCCCGGAGGCGGGCAGGGCGGAGGCGTCGGTGGCCACGGAGGGCATGAGGGTACGAGTCCTTGAGACGTGAGGGATACGACGGGATGCGGCCGGAGGCGATGTCGGCGGCGCGCGCTCAGCGCGTGGCGCCGCCGTGGGCCCGCTCGGTGAGTTCGGTGAGTGCCGCGAAGGCGCCGAGCGCCGAACCCAGGGCGTCCCGCTGGCCGTCGGTCAGCGCACGCATCGCCCGCGCGAGGTGCCGGCCCATCAGGCCCGTGACCTCGGCCAGCCGCTCCCGGGAGGTCGGCGTCAGGTGCAGATGCGCGATCCGCTTGTCCGCGGGGTCCTGGCGGCGCTCCAGCATCCCCTGCTCGGTCATCTGGGTCACCAGCGCGCTCACGTTGTTCGGCTTCATGCGCAGCGCCTCGGCCGCCTCCCGCACGGTGACCCCGTCGTGGGCCTCGACATGCCGCAGCAGGGCGAGCTGTGCCTCGGGGGGCTTGGGGTGCGGGAACTCCTGACCGACCTGCCGGTCGAGGGCCCGGTGCAGCGCGGGCAGGCACGCCACGAGTGCGGCGGCCACCTCGTCGATGTCCTGGACGGACGCGCTGGGGGCGGGCATACCGGAAGCGTATGTATGAAGAGATAGCTATGTCAAAGGAGGTTTTCCGGGGGCGGCTGTAGGGCCGACGGCCGACGGCGGACGGGTCCGTGGAACGGCCGGCCCCGGTGATCCGGGACCGGCCGTTCATCGGGCACGGTTCAGGGCGTCAGCCCCACCTCACTCGTCATGCCCGTCGTGCCCTCCCTTGCCCTTGTGCTCACCCTTGCTGGGCTTGTCGGGGTGGGCGGGCTTCTCCGGGTGATCGGGCTTCGAGGGGTGAGCCGGCTTGGAGGGGTGGTCCGGCTTGGCGGGCTTGCTGGGGTGCTCGGGCTTGGCCGGCTTGCTCGGGTAGGCGGGCTTGCTCGGGTGCTCGGGCTTGCTGGGCTTGGCCGGGTACACGGGCTTGGACGGCCGCTCGGGCTTGCTCGGCTTGGCCGGGTACTCAGGCTTCGCAGGCTTGGCGGGGTACGCGGGCTTCGACGGCTGCTCAGGCTTGGCGGGCTTGGCCGGGTACGCGGGCTTCTCCGGGTGGGCCGGCTTGGCGGGCTTGGCCGGGTAGGCCGGCTTGCTGGGAAGTTCGGGCTTCGCCGGGTAGTCGGGCTTCGCAGGCTTGGCGGGGTAGGCCGGCTTGCTGGGAAGTTCGGGCTTGGCGGGCTTCGCCGGATATGCGGGCTTGGCCGGGTACTCAGGCTTGGCGGGCTTCGCGGGATATGCGGGCTTGGCCGGGTACTCAGGCTTGGCGGGCTTCGCGGGATATGCGGGCTTGGCCGGGTACTCAGGCTTGGCAGGCTTCGCGGGGTACGCGGGCTTAGCCGGGTATTCGGGCTTGGCGGGCTTGGCCGGGTACGCGGGCTTAGCCGGGTACTCCGGCTTCGCGGGTTTGGCGGGGTACGCGGGCTTGGCCGGGTATTCGGGCTTGGCGGGGTACGCGGGTTTCGACGGCTGCTCAGGCTTGGCGGGCTTGGCCGGGTACGCGGGCTTCTCCGGGTGGGCCGGCTTCGCCGGGTACTCGGGGTTGACCGGCTTCGCGGGGTGTGCCGGCTGCTCCGGCTTGACCGGGTGTTCGGGCTTGGCCGGGTGCACCGGCTGCTCCGGCTTCGCCGGGTATTCCGGCTTGGCGGGGTGCACCGGCTGGCCCGGCTTCTCCGGGTGGCCCGGTTTCGCCGGGTACGCCGGCTGAGGCCCGTGAGCCGGGGCCGGGGCCTGGGCCGGCTTCGCCGGGTACGGCGAGTGCGGCGGGGCGTGATCATCGGCAAGGGCGGAGCCCGTGCTGGCCAGGGCGGCTGCGGCGAGCGCGGCTGCCATGGCGGCGGGCGCCAGGACGGATCGCCATCTCGGCGGTGTCCTCATCTTCCACTCTCCTCGACTGGGTTCAGGGCCTCGTGACGGCGGGTCAGCACCATGAGCCGGATAGTGGAATGAATAGGAAATCGGCTGATATGAATAACGCCGGGACGGTCAAAGGCCACCGAATGACGTAGCCCGGCACCGCCAGTCGGCCCGGCCTCGAGCCCGTCGAATAGGACAGGATCCGTCCTCGATCCTCCGTACCCTGCGGAGCATGAAGCGGACCTCCACCACGACGAAGGCGGCGAGGGCGATGAGCGGCACGGACCCCGTCCTGAGCACCCGCGCCCTCAACCGCGCCACGCTGGAACGGCAGTTGCTGCTGCGCCGCTCACCCCTCACCGTCCCCGAGGCGGTGACGCATCTCGTCGGCCTCCAGGCGCAGGAGGTGAAGCCGCCGTACTACGCGCTCGCCGCCCGCCTCGACGGGTTCACGCCCGAGGCGCTGTCCGCACCGCTCGGCGACCGGTCGCTCGTCCGCATGGTCACCATGCGCTCCACGATCCATCTGCACACCGCCGACGACGGCCTGACGCTGCGTCCGCTCGTGCAGCCCGCCCGGGAACGGGAGATCACCTACTTCCGCAAGGGCCTCGTGGACGTCGACCTGGACCGGCTCGCCGTGCTCGCCCGCGAGCTCGTCGAGGAGGCGCCCCGCACGATGAAGCAGCTGCGCGAGGCCCTGAGCGCCGAGTGGCCGGAAGCCGACCCGCAGTCGCTGGCCGTGGCCGCCCGCTGCCGGCTCCCGCTGGTCCAGATCACCCCGCGCGGCCAGTGGGGCCGCAGCGCCCAGGTGACCCTGACGACCCTCGAACACTGGCTGGGACGTCCGGCCGAGCCGGCCGCCTCCGCCGACGACACGGTCCTGCGCTATCTGGCCGCCTTCGGTCCGGCGTCCGTGAAGGACATGCAGACCTGGGCCGGGCTCACCCGGATGCGCGCCGTCTTCGAGCGGCTGCGGCCCGACCTGGTCACCTTCCGGGACGAGAACGGCGTCGAGCTGTTCGACCTGCCCGACGCCCCGCGCCCCGACCCGGACACCCCGGCGCCGCCGCGCCTGCTGCCCGAGTTCGACAACCTCCTGCTCTCCCACGCCGACCGCGGCCGGGTCATCCCGCCGGCCCACCGCGGCCGTACCTGGCAGGCGAACACCTTCTACTGCCCGCTGCTGGTCGACGGCTTCCTCGCGGGCGTCTGGCGCCTCATCGGCGACGCCCTCGTCATCGAACCGTTCTCCGGCCTGGGCCGGGCCGAGCGCGCCGAGGTGACCGAGGAGGCGGAGCGCGTGCTCGGCGTCCTGCACCCGCGGGACTCCTACGACGTCCGCTTCGGCACCGTCATCCCCTGACCGGCACGCGGACGCCCCCGGTCCGCCCACCCCGACGGGTCGGGCGGGCGGACCGGGGGCGTGAAGGCTGCGGCTAGGGCGCCTCGTTTGGATCAGACCCCGCTCCCTGATCCGGCCTGATCCAAACGAATGACCCTAGGGGCGCGCGGCCGGGGCGGTCAGCCGCGCCGTCAGCAGGTGCGAGTCGAGCAGGGACAGATCGGCCGTGCGGTCGGCGCGGGCGTAGCCGGCGAGCATCCGCTTGGTGAGGACGAGCGCCTCCGGCTGTCTGCGCAGGAGCGGTCTCACCCAGGAGCCGACGACCTGGTCGAGCCCGTCGGCGGGGGCCGTCCGGTGGACGAGGCCGAGCCGCTGCGCGGTGGCCGCGTCGAACATGTCGCACGTGAGCATCAGTTCACGGATCCGGGCCGCGCCGGCCTCGGCGACGAGACGGCCCATGGCCCCGCCCCAGGCGGGCGGCAGGCCCAGCCCCACCTCGGGCATACGGAACCGGGTGGTGTCGGCGGCGGCCCGCAGATCGCAGTAGGAGGCGAGGGCGAGCCCCGCGCCGACGACCTTGCCGTGCAGCCGGGCGACGGTGACGACGTGGGTCGTCTCCAGCGCCTGGCAGAGCCGCTGCGCCTTGTCGGCGACGCGCCGCAGGTCGCCGCCGGTGGGGTCGGCGGCGAGGGACTGCTGGTACTCGGAGCGGTCGGCGCCCAGGCAGAAGTCCTCGCCGTCGGACGACAGGACGAGGACGCGCAGGTCGGGCCGTTCGTGCAGGCCGTCGAGGACGGCCAGGAGATCGTCCAGGGCGGCGACCCCGAGCGTGTCGTCACCCTGCTCGGGGTTGAGGCGTACGTGCAGGACCGGGCCGTCCTCGTCGACGGCCACGGCCTTGAGCGCGCGGTGGGTGAGGGGGGAGGGGGTCTCGGTCATGCGAGGGCGACGTCCAGGTTCGACAGGCGCCTGAAGGCCACCCGGGGCTCCCATGTGGGGCGCCGGGCGAGCGTGAGGCGGGGCAGACGGCTGATCATGTGATGGAGGAGGGTCTGCGCTTCCAGCCGGGCGAGGGGCGCGCCGAGGCAGTAGTGGATGCCGTTGCTGAAGGCGAGATGGTCGGAGCGGGGCCGCTCGGGGTCGAAGCGGTCCGGGTCGGCGTGCCGGGTCGGATCGCGGTGTGCGGCGCCCACCATCAGGTGGACCATGGCGTCCTTGGGGACCTCGACGCCCCCGACAACGGTGTCGTCGGCCGCGACACGGCTGATCACATGGGTGGGCGGGTCGTGGCGCAGTGTCTCCTCGACGAAGGCGGGCACCAGGGTGGGGTCGGCGGCGAGCAGATCCCGGCGCAGCGGCTGCTCCAGCAACCGCAGGGCCATGGTGGACAGCAGGGTGGACGTGGTCTCCAGCGCCGCGAGGAGCACGAAGAGGGCGAGGAAGTACACGGATTCGTCGGCCTGGTCCCGGTCGGGTTCCAGGGTGTCGAAGGTGTGGATCCACAGGGACACCGGGTCGTCGCCGGGCTCTGCGCGACGCCGGCGGACCAGCTCCATGAAGTACGCGCGCAGTTCGGCCGTCGCCGCGTCGGACCGGGCCAACTGGCTGGCCGTCGGGAGGAGTTCCTGGGTGAACACCTGCTCGTGGGTGAGTTCGCGCAGCCGGGGCCAGTCGGCCGCGGGCAGGCCGAGCCAGTCGCCGATCGTGGCGACCGGCAGCTCTTCGCTCACGAGCGGGACGAAGTCGGCGGTACCGTGGCGCAGTTGCTCGGTGAAGGACAGCAGGAGGCGGTCGGTGGTACGCCCGACCGTGCGTCCGATCCGCTCCAACGTCTTGCGGCCGAACGTTCCTGCCGCCCTGCGTATTCGGGTGTGGTCCGGCGGATTGAGCGCGGGCAGCGTGTTGCTCATCTCCTGGGAGGAGGGAGCGTTCCAGCGGGTGCCCGGGCCCTGTTGCGCGCGCCAGCGCTTGTCCGGTTCGAGCCAGTCACGCGAGCGCAGTATCTGGTCGCACAGGTCGAAACCCGTGACGATCACATTGCCCCAAGGGGCGGGTGTGACCGGGCCCATGGCTCTGAGCCGGGCGTAGTAGGGAAAAGGATCGGCCTGCCCCTCCGCCGTCCGCAGACGGGCGAAGAGGCTGACAGCCGAACGACGGTCGTGTGACGGGCGAGCGTCCACCACCACGATGGCGGCTCCTTCCTGGGAGATCAGCCGCCATACGTACCCATGCGGTGATTGAAGCATCCACTTGTGGAGGTCAGGTGAGGGTTACCTTCGTCACTCGCCGCCGAGCCAGGCCCGGAAGCGGGAGAACAGGCCACGCGGGTGGGCTTGTTGAGTGGTTGGCTGAGAACGTGCGGTCGTCGTGTGCTGCGGCGCCGAAACAGCCGGCTGCGGCGCCGCAGAGCGAGCGGATTCGGCCGGGGACGGGCCGGCCGGGCGCGGTGTGAACCGGACGGGCAGCGACGCCAGCGAACGGCTCCACGGCCCCTCCCCCCAGTTGAGATCCTTGAAGGGGACGCGCATCTCGAGGTCGGGCAGCCCGTTGAGCAGGCACTCGACGGCGCTCACCGCGATCATGAAGGCCGGGTCCTTGGCGGGGCACGCGTGCGGACCGGCTCCGAACGCCAAGTGGGCCTTGGCACTGAGCTGTTCACGGTGCTGCGCCAGCTTCGGATCCGTGTTCGCCGCCGCGAACGAGATCAGGACAGGGTCGCCCGCCCGGAGGATCCTGCCGCCCAGCTGCACATCGTGCGTGGGGTAGTGACCGGCGTAGTTGGCGATCGGCGCGAAGTTCCACAGCGTCTGCGCGACCGCGTCCTCGACGGGCAGCGCGGCCTGCGCGTCCTCGCTCAGATACAGGGCCGTGCTGGTGCCGATGGCGGCGGCCAGCGGGGCGGTGCCGCCGGACAGCAGGGTGACCAGCTGGTGCAGGACCTCCTCGTCGCTGAGCCGCGCCGCGTGCTGCATCAGCTTCGTCGTCAGGTCCTCGCCGGGCCGGCGGTGCTTGAGGGCGATCAGCTCGGCCAGCGCGCCCCCCAGCACCTCGTCGGCGCCCGGAGTGCCCTGGAAGATGCCGCTGATGCCGGCGATGACCCGGTCACCGAGCTCGGGCGGGCAGCCGAACAGCTCGCTGAAGACCAGCAGCGGCAGCGGCATGGCGTACGCGGCCATCAGCTCGGCGTGCCCGAACGCGTCCGAGCCGAACTGGCTGACCAGGTAGTCCGCCGACTGCTGCACCTTGCGGCGCAGATGCAGCTCGTTGACGGTGGCGAGGCTGTCGACGACCGCCTGCCGCAGCCGCGCGTGCGCCGCCCCGTCGCTGAACAGGGCGTTCGGGCGGTAGCCCATCATGGGCAGCGCCGGGCTGTCCGCGGGCACCCGCCCCTCGTTCAGGGCGTTCCAGCGGCGCGAGTCACGGACGAACGACGCCGGGTTCTGCAGGATGAACAGCGCGGCGTCGTAGCTGGTGACCAGCTCGACCTCGACGCCCGGCGCGATGTCGACGGGCGCGCTCGGGCCGAGGGAGCGCAGATGGCCGTACGTGGCCTCGGGGTCGGCGGCGAACTCGGGGCCGTACAGCTGCGCGTTGCCGTGCGCGGGGCACCCGGCGGGTATGCCCCGCGGGGAGTGGGGTTCTTGCATGGCGAGCTCCTAGTCGAGCAGGGACATGAGGTGCTGCACGAGGGCGATCAGGGCCTGCAGCGCCGACTTCTGGTCGCGCACGTCACAGGCCACGACGGGGGTGTCGGGGTGCAGGTTCAGCGCCTCGCGGACTTCGTCGAGGGGGTAGGTGGTGGCCCCCTCGAAGTGGTTCACGCCGATGGCGTAGGTCAGACCGAAGCGCTCGACCAGGTCCAGGACCGGGAAGGACTCGTCGAGCCGCTGCGGGTCGACGATGAGGAGGGCGCCGAGCGCTCCGCGGGACAGCTCCTCCCACATCTCCTTGAAACGCTCCTGACCGGGCGTTCCGAAGACGTAGAGGACCAGTTCGTCGCTGAGCGTGAGCCGGCCGAAGTCCATGGCGACCGTGGTGGTCGTCTTGTCGGGTGTGCGCGACAGGTCGTCGTAGCCCACACTCGCCTCGGTGATCTCCTCCTCGGTCTGCAGGGGCTCGATCTCGGAGATGTTGCCGATGTAGGTGGTCTTGCCGACTCCGAAGGGCCCTACGACGAGGACTTTCACCGAGCGCACGTCGTCTGCGTCCAGGTACACGGGTTACGCTCCGATGTTCTTCAGGCCTTCGAGGACGGCACTGAGCAGTTCTCGGTCTTTGCTGTCGGCCCGGGGGGCGGGCTTGCGGACGAGGACCAGACCGCTCTCCTCCAGCTGTGCCAGGAGGATGCGCACGATGCCGAGCGGCAGGTGCGTACGGCCGGCGATCTCGGCCACGGCCAGCATGCGGTTGGCGACCAGATCCATGATCGCCTGCTCCTCCGGGGCGAGGGTGCGGGCCGTGGCGGCGGTGTCCTTGTGCGCGGTCACCAGGGCGGTGCGCTCGTACTGCTGGTCCGGCGGCAGGGCACGGCCGTTGGTGATCACGAAGAACGGGACTAACGCGGACGTCAGTTCCACTTCCGGGTCGGAGTCGTGTGCGTCAGACATCGCTCGGCGCCTCCTGTCGCGGTACGCGCTCCTCGGTCAGCCGGGGCACCACCTCGCCCAGGCGCGTGGTGAACTCCTCGATGTCGGTGTCGTGTTCGGCCGCCGCGGCCAGCAGGCGGCCGTGGTCACCGGCGATCAGGAAGATCCAGCCGTGCTGGAACTCGATGACGGTCTGCCGCCACTCCGCGCCCGCCTGCGCCCCGGCGAACTGGGACGTGACCCGGCTGTAGGCGTGGATGCCCATCATGGCGGCGGAGATGGTGTCGACCAGGTCCCGGTCGATCCCGCTGGTCGCCCCCAGGGGCAGGCCCTCCGCGCCCAGCAGCACGGCGTGCCGGGCACCGTGCACTCCGGAGATCACCTCGTCGAGGTCGGCGAGCACCGTGCCGGAACGGCCGCCCTCCTCCGCCCCGTTGGAGGAGCCCGCCCCGTGCAGGGACGGTTCCTCGGCGTCGACCCGGGGCGGGGTCGTCAGGTTGTTGCCCAGACGCGCCACGAGCCGGTGCATCCGGAAGGAGATCTGCTGGATGTCGACGTCGAGTTCCGCCGCGGCGGCCAGATAGGCCCCCTGACCCGCCCCGATGAGGAAGATCCACCCGTGCGAGAACTCGATGATCGTCTGGTGCCACTGCGGGTCCTGCACCGGTTCGATGAAACGGGCCGCGGCACGGCTCAGCGCCTGCATGCCGGCCATGGCGGCCGAGATGGTCCTCAGGTCGTCGTCGACGAGACCCTGGGTGGCCCCCCGCGAGATGCCGTCAGCGGAGAGCAAGACGGCGTGCCGTGCCTTGGGCACGTTGGTCACGATGTCTTCGAGCATCCACGACAGGTCGGTGGTCATGCGTCTTGGGGCCCTTCAGTGGCTGCGGAATCGAACGTGCGGCCCGAGATGGTGCCTCGTTGCAGGGCGCCCAGGGCACCCCGGCTGCGTCCGGAGAGGCGTCCGGTGTCCTGGGCCGCCCGGGACGGCTGGCGCGGGTCGTCCGGGGCGGTCGCCCGGGACACGCGCTTGGGCAGGCCGTGCACGGTGCGCGGCCGGCTCGGCGCGGACTGGTCGTCGCGCACGATGCTCACCGGGGCCGGAGCCTCCTCCACGGGGGCCGGCTGCTCCTCCGTCCACAGCTCCTCGGGCAGCAGCACCACGGCACGGACGCCGCCGTACCGGGAGATGCCCGTGACGTCGACCCGGAAGCCGTACTGGCGGGCGAGCAGGCCGATCAGCGGGAAGCCGAACTTCGGCTGGTTGCCCAGCTGCGAGAGCCGGGGGACGAAGTCGCCGGACAGCAGGGCGGTGGCCCGCTGGCGCTCCTCGTCGTTCATGCCGACACCGGCGTCGTCGATGACGATGCACAGGTTCTTCTGGATCCGCTGGAACGTCACCTCGATCGGTGCGTCCTGCTGGGAGAAGCTGGCAGCGTTGTCGAGCAGCTCCGCCACGGCGAGCGCGACGGGCGAGACGGCCGACGCCTTCAGCGCGAAACCGGTCTGCTGCATGATCTCGACCCGGCGGAAGTTGCGGATCTGCGACTGCGCGTTGCGCACCACGTCGTACACGCTGCCCGGCCGGTTGCGGCGGCCGGCCGGCGCGCCGCACAGCACGGCGATGCCCTGGGCCTTGCGCTGCATCTGCGCGTTGGCGTGCGTGACTTCGAGGAGTTCGGCGAGGACCGGGTGGTTGCCGTACTTGCCCTGGATGCCCTCCAGGACGGTCATCTGCTCGGCGGCCAGGCTCTGCAGGAAGCGGGCGGAACCCTTGAGGACCGCCTTGGTGCTGTCCTCGGCCGCCTCCTCCGCCTGCCGGATGGTGGTGTCGAACTGGTGCTTGTACCGGGCCAATTCGGCCTGCACCGAGGTGAGGTGGCCCTGCGACTGAGCGAGCTCCGCCTTCAGCGCCTGCTCGGCCTGCTGCTTTCTCCTCCCCAGGGCTCTGTTGCGGACGACGAGTGCCACGATCGCTGCGACGGCTATGGCCGTCATCGCAACCAGGCACCACGCAAGCGCGTCTCGAGACATGGAAACCTTTCCCGGCGCATGAAATGCGGACGTAGACGGATAACTCCCCCGCGAGTACGCACCCACGACAAACCATGCCGCCTACCCGAGCTCTGTGGCTGCTGAGCGTGCGGACCCCAAGTCAACGCTTGAAGTAAGTGGATCAAGGTCGCAGATGCGGGGATGCTATCACCGGCGTGACGGCGCCCGAGAGCGCGCCACCGTTCCTCCGCAAGGCCAACACGCCTTCTGTGGACGGATGTTGCCTGCTGTTCAGCGAGGCGGGTTCATCGGTGGTGGAGGACGCCGGCCTGCGGGGCGACGACGGCGGGACAGCCTGGTTCCTTCCGGGGCCGTCGGCTCGCCCGCCCGTCGGGCCGGGTGCACGGGTCCACAGCGACTCCTTCGCGATGGGGTCCTGGAGGCGACTGTCCCCCCGCGCGCGGCATGACGCCGCGTCAGTCTGCCGAAAGTAAGATGATCGTAACAGGTCTCACGCTGTGTGCGTGCCCGGGCACAGAAGCCGGGACAGCCCACCGGGGGACGGGAGTTCGCACGGTCGGCCGACCCGGCCGAGGGCGCTGCCGGACACCTGGCGGCGGCCCAGGGCTCAGTCCGCGCGGCCCGTCACCGCGACCGTGACGCCGAGGCCGATCATCGTGCAGCCGCCCGCGCCGCCTATCAGGGACAGCCGGCGGTCGGAGCGGGCGAACCAGGTGCGGGCGGCGGAGGCCGTGAGGCCCCACAGGGTGTCCGTGACCAGGCCGATCGTGATGGGGACCAGACCGAGCACCAGCATCTGCAACGGGACCCGACCCGCCGAGTGGTCCACGAACTGGGGGAGCACCGCGGCGAAGAACACCACCCCCTTGGGGTTGGTGACGCCGACGAGCACACCGTCCAGCAGGGTGCGCAGATCGCCGCGCGCCGGCTCTCGTGCCCCGGTGCCGATCGCCGACGCCTTCAGCTCCTTGCGGTGCCGGAACGCCTGGACCCCGAGCCAGACCAGGTAGGCGGCACCGGCCAGCTTCACCGTGAGGTAGACGGTCACGGACCGCTCCACGAGGGAGCCGATCCCGACCGCGACGGCGACCACCAGCAGATAGGAGCCGACGACGTTGCCCAGCGCGGTCGCCACGGCGGTGCGGCGCCCGTGCGCCAGGGCGCGGCCGATGACGAACAGGACGCTGGGTCCCGGAATCACGATCACCAGCAGCGACATCGCCGCGAACGCCAGCATCCGGTCGGTGGACACCATGCCCTCACCCCCACATCCCTGTCGGTGGCTCATTCAAACAGGAGCCACCGACGACGGACAGGGAGTGGTGAGGAGGGGAATGGACAGGGGGCGTTGCGGGCCGCTCGTGGAGGCC